>NZ_JJMI01000002.1:0-222077 GCF_000705335.1 Mangrovibacter sp. MFB070 | reverse complement strand
GGAGAGCAGCGATAACGGACTGGACTATGGGAACAGTATACTGGAATGGGTGCCAGACAGACGTGCTATCGTGTTGCAGCGGATTACCTCGTACAACGGGCGTAAATTTCTTGCGCATATGTCTCCGTTATCGGGCGAGCGACAGACCGGTATCAATGCCGCTGCGCTGGGTCCTGAATGAACCTTCTGACTGGATCAGCGCTGCGGCGGATCCGGAGGTGAGCCGGGAATACCGTTTACTGGAGGGCATTATTGAGCATGTCGATCCCATTTTTCATCCGCTGCTGGTCAACCGTCGTTCGCTCTGGCGGCACAAAGATCCGCAGGACGTCATCAGCGCCGCCAGGCTGGCCTACCGATTAGAGCCGGGCTGCGCAAAAGGGCTACCGTTAAGACTGCTTTCCGGGCAAGGGGTGGATACCAAATTTATTGAGAATAATATTTCTCTATTAACCCAACTGATGGACGTACGTTTTTCTGGCGAAGCCAGCGAACAGGGGTTAACCACCTTTCTTGGTGCTTTTGATGAGTCCAGCCACTGGGTTTTGGTTGTGCCATTATCGCCAGGTATGCTTCCTTTTAAAAAATGTCGGGTGACAACGGCGGAACTGGCGGAAACACCTTTGACTGCGTCTCGTATACTGGTGATTGAAAATGAACAGTGCCTGCATCAACTCCCTGTATTATCTGACACTATCGCGATTCTGGGGTGTGGCCTTGACGTGCAATGGTTATCCAGTTCTGTTCTGGATGAAAAAAGCGTTGCCTATTGGGGGGATATGGATAGCTGGGGGCTTCTGATGTTGGCGAGAGCCAGGCTTTGTCGTCCGACGCTTGATGTTCTGCTTATGAACCGTGAGTTGTTTGAGCAATATGCCAACCATAGCGCTGTTACTGAACCGGTAATAGCACAGGAAGCAATACCTGATGGCTTACTTAGTGAAGAGGCTGATTTTTATCGCTACTTAACCCGCCAGGCGCGTGGCCGTCTGGAGCAGGAGTTTTTGCCTGTCGGCATAGTTGGTGAGGTGCTTATAAAATGGCAACAAGGATTGCAGGAAGGAAGATAGTTGCCTGCTGGAACGGTCTTTACTCCTTATAAGTGGTGCCCGGACCCGGACTAATGCCATCAGGCGTTGAACAGCGCGCCTGTCGCGCTGGCCCCGAAGGGGTGAGACGTTTACGGCGAATAATCGAACGGAGTTCGATGGAGAGCCCGGCCTCAGAAAAGCAAAAACCCAGCCATAGGCTGGGTTCTCTGAATGAGTGGTGCCCGGACTCGGAATCGAACCAAGGACACGGGGATTTTCAATCCCCTGCTCTACCGACTGAGCTATCCGGGCAACGGGGCGCATTAAACCGTAAAGGCCTGCTGTCGTCAAATCATTTGTTGTGCCTGGTGGTGTGTTTGCCTGATTTGTGTGCATTCTGTTACAGGCAACCGCTTGCACCCCCGCCAGAAAGGTGCCAGAATTGCGCGGATTTTTTCCACGACTACCCTTAACGAGGTCGCTGCAATGTTCGGATTCTCATCGACATTTCTGGCACATCACAGCCATTGCTTAATGGCGTGTTCTCGTTATGTCCGCTATTTATCTATTCAAGTAACTCAAACTTTCACCATGCGGTGAGGGCAGTGCAGGCTCACACCGGAGCATCAGTAAACTCAGGCAGGCCCTGGTTTTACTGATGTCTGGTGGTCGCAGCTGGTTATCAGTTCAGGCCCCTTATCATTTTCGCCGGGAGAATACTCCCTTTTGTTGTGCCTCTGGCACTCACTCATCCTTGACCCCTGGGGATTTGTGCTTATGAAAGCGTTGAAAATTGCCGCAAGCCATGATGTTGTCGCCTGTTTGTCCACGCACCGCGAAGTCGTGACACTGGATAACACTGATTTTACTGATGTGGCCGTTGTGGTGGTTTCGGTTGCCGACAGCCGTAGCGGTATTCTGACTTTGCTTAAACGTACCGGGTTTAATTTACCGGTGTTCCTTTTCAGCCCTGAGCAGGTTGCACCGCTTCCGGGTACTGAAGGTGTGATTACGGGAAAAGCACAAGATTTTCTTGAGCTCGAAACGGCTGCATGCCGCTATGAAGAAAATCTGTTGCCCCCGTTTTTCGACACGCTGAGCCAGTACGTTGAAATGGGCAACAGCACCTTTGCCTGCCCGGGGCATCAGCATGGTGCGTTTTTCCGTAAGCACCCGGCAGGGCGCCAGTTTTATGATTTCTTCGGCGAAAACGTTTTTCGTGCGGATATGTGCAATGCCGATGTCAAACTGGGTGACCTGCTTATCCATGAAGGCTCGGCGAAAGATGCGCAGAAATTCGCAGCCAAAGTGTTCCACGCAGATAAAACCTACTTTGTTCTGAATGGAACGTCTGCAGCAAATAAAGTGGTGACAAATGCGCTGCTGACCCGGGGAGACCTGGTGCTGTTTGACCGCAATAACCACAAATCCAACCACCATGGTGCGTTAATTCAGGCTGGGGCGACCCCGGTTTACCTGGAAGCTGCACGTAACCCGTTTGGGTTTATTGGCGGGGTGGATGCTCACTGCTTTAACGAAGCGTACCTGCGTGAATCTATTCGCGAAGTGGCCCCAGAACGCGCAGACTTGCCGCGCCCATTCCGCCTGGCAATTATCCAGCTAGGTACTTACGATGGCACGGTATATAACGCCCGCCATGTAGTAGACACCATCGGCCACCTGTGTGATTACATTCTGTTTGACTCAGCCTGGGTTGGCTATGAGCAGTTCCTGCCGATGATGGCAGATTGCTCGCCATTGCGGCTGGAGCTCAAACCGGAAGACCCGGGTATTTTTGTCACGCAGTCTGTCCACAAGCAACAGGCCGGGTTTTCTCAAACCTCGCAAATCCATAAAAAAGACGATCATATCCGTGGTCAGTCGCGTTTTTGCCCACATAAACGCCTGAACAATGCTTTCATGTTGCATGCATCAACCAGCCCGTTTTACCCGCTGTTTGCGGCACTGGATGTGAATGCCAAAATTCATGAAGGGGAAAGTGGCCGGCGCTTATGGGCTGAATGTGTGGATATGGGTATTGAAGCGCGCAAACAGATCCTTGCGCAGTGCAAAATGATCCGCCCGTTTATTCCGCCAGAAATCGATGGCCGCCAGTGGCAGGATTACCCCACGGACACCATAGCCCATGACCGGCGTTTCTTCAGCTTTGAGCCAGGAGCAAACTGGCACGGCTTTGAAGGGTATGCCAAAGATGAATACCTGGTGGACCCGTGCAAATTATTGCTGACTACGCCAGGAATTAATGCAGCAACAGGGAAATACAGTGAGTTCGGTGTTCCTGCTGCGATTCTGGCGCACTACCTGCGTGAAAATGGCATCGTACCGGAAAAATCAGATCTCAACTCGATCCTGTTCTTGTTAACGCCTGCCGAAAGCCCGGAGAAGCTGGCTCAACTGGTGGCTATGCTTGCTCAGTTTGAACACCATATTGAAGACAATACGCCGCTGGCAGATGTGTTACCTACCATCTACCAGAAATACCCGGTACGCTACAAAGGCTATACACTGCGCCAACTTTGCCAGGAAATGCACGATCTTTATGTCAGTTTTGACGTTAAAGATCTGCAAAAAGCGATGTTCCGTAAAGACTGCTTCCCTGAAGTGGTGATGAACCCACAGGATGCCAACAGTGCATTTATTCGTGGTGACGTAGAACTGGTGCGCCTGAGTGAAGCTCAGGGGCGGGTTGCTGCCGAAGGCGCATTACCGTACCCGCCGGGTGTGTTGTGTGTCGTACCAGGTGAAGTCTGGGGGGGGGCTGCATTGCGTTACTTCCTGGCGCTGGAAGAGGGTGTCAACCTGCTGCCAGGTTTTTCGCCAGAACTCCAGGGGGTTTACAGCGAGACAGACCCGGATGGCATTAAGCGCCTGTATGGCTATGTGGTTAATAATAATCCGGCCTGATGACAAACCTCATGTCCGCACAGAACAAGAGGGTGCCACCCAATAAAAAACCAGGAAAATCAAATTATTGATTTTCGACTGCTAACTAAAAAGAAGGAAAAACTACGCTTTTTCCTTCTTTTTCATCAATCGGAGGGAAAAGCATGCTTTTCCCTTTTTTTGTATTGTTGCCCGGTGAGCGTTTAAAACCTAATGCACCCGGCGGTAGCCTTTTTGCGCGGTATTCACTTTATATAAATACCTGCGTGACTCAGATGACGGGTGGCGGGTGGTTAGTGTTTCATAAACATCGTCCGGCGACAGGCTGTTGATAATCGACACCGCCTGGTCTTTGTCACTGGAGAATACACGCAGTACGCTACCAGCACCGCCGTTATACGCGGTAATAACGGCATAACGCCGCGACGTTGGGTTATCAATGCCTGCAAGGTAAACATTGTTCAGCATCGCCAGGTAGGCTGTACCGGTATCAATATTGTTGCTCGGGTCAAAAAGATAGTTTCTGCTGGGAATACCGCTGCGCCCCTGGGAGCGGAACACATCTTTGCCTGCACTGTGCTGCACCACCTGCATTAACCCCAGCGCATCGGCATTACTTACCGCATAAGGGTTAAAACTGGATTCTGTTTGCATGATTGCCAGAATCAGAGACTCATCCACACCGTATTTGTGAGATGCGCTGCGTACCATGCCAAGGTACTTATGCGCACGCTTATCCAGATGGTTTGCCACCAGGTTAATGGTTACGCTGTAGATAATATGCAGCCCGTTGCTGCGGCTTTGCAGGCGGGTTTGCAGCAGGTAGTCCGCAAACTCTTCCGCACGCCATTTCCAGCGAATGGGCTGGCCACGGTTATCCACTACCTGCCCATATAAGAATGGTTGTTTGGAAAGCGTTACGTCATCGCTGTCGGAGTAGAGATCAATAGAGCCTGGGTCATCGCCCATCAGCAGCGTCGAGACAATCGCCTGGCGCAAGTGAGCAGCCGGGTCTGTACCGGAGATGGTTTCTACGGTAATCGTCCCGTCATCAAAGTTGATGTGGCTACGGGTCTGATACTGGTCCGTATACTTAACATAGTCTTTCGGCCCGGCGATCAGTACCTCGTTATAACCCCACAGGTTCTCAATATTATTGGCAAACTGCCCCATTAAAATATCGAAACCGTTGGTGTCTTTTACCCACTCTTCGTGATAAGCCGAATCCTTTTTACTGGAGCAGGACACCAAAAGTGGTGCAACAAGAACCAGCGCAATAAGTCTCTTCTTCATTGATGTGTGCAGTTTTATCCATTGAAGGGCACGAGCCCTTATTGTTTTTCTTCGGGTGTAAAACCTTCAATGTGTACGTCTTTACCTTCAAACAGAAAGTTCACCATTTCCTGTTCCAGTAATTTGCGGTGTTCCTGGTTCATCATGTTGAGTTTCTTTTCATTGATCAACATGGTCTGTTTGGTTTGCCACAGCGCCCAGGCTTCTTTGGATATTTCATTATAAATACGTTTACCCAGTTCGCCTGGGTACAACTGGAAATCCTGGCCTTCAGCATCGCGCTGCAGGTAAGTACAAAAAATCGTTCTGCTCATGTCTCATCCTCATTATTTGGTGGGCCTTAAGCAACTGACCCGGCACGCAATTGCTGCAACAGGCGCTCTACCGGCGCCGCTAAACCCACAGCAGGTGGCTGCGGTAAGTTATACCAGAGACCGGTATCTTCCTCCATGCGAAGAGGCCATGTTTCTGCCCGGACTAATACTGGCACAATATCCAAATGGAAATGGCTGAATGTATGGCGAAAAGCCGTAAGTTGCTGGCAATTATCTGCTGAAATATCTCTTGCTTCCAGCCACTGATGCAACGCGTTTTGCGTTTCAAATTGTGGGAAGCAATAAAGCCCACCCCACAAACCAACTGGTGGGCGCTGGCTGAGGTAAACTTCGTCACCATGTTGTACCAGCGCAAACCAGCCAGTGCGCTCCGGCAGCGTTTGCTTTGGCTTTTTCCCCGGGAAGCTGGACCAGTTGCCTGCCTGTTTCGCAAGGCAGCCCTGGCTGAGAGGGCAAATCTCACATTTGGGCCGTGAACGGGTGCAAACCATAGCCCCCAGATCCATCATGGCCTGGTTGAACTGGCTGACGCCATGCTCTGGTGTAACTTGCTCACTCAGGCTCCATAAGCGCTTTTCGACTTCTTTTTTGCCCGGCCAGCCTTCTACAGCGTAACACCGTGCCAGAACCCGTTTTACATTGCCATCCAGAATGGGGTAATGCTGGCCGCAGGCAAGAGAAAGCACAGCACCCGCGGTAGAGCGCCCAACCCCCGGCAGGGCGGCAACGTCTTCGAAACGTTCAGGAAATTTACCGCCATGCTGTTGCACAACGGTTTGTGCTGCTTTATGCAGGTTGCGGGCGCGGGCATAATAGCCAAGGCCAGTCCACAAGTGCAGTACTTCATCCAGTGGAGCAGCCGCCAGGTCGCGAATATCCGGGTACTTTTCCATAAAACGCTGGAAATAGGGGATAACCGTGGCCACCTGGGTTTGTTGTAACATCACCTCAGACAGCCACACTTTATAAGGCGTTTTTGCCTGCTGCCAGGGCAAGGTTTTTCGGCCATACTTTTCATACCAGTCGAGCACCTGGCGAGAGAATTGAAGCGCTTGTATCATTTACGCACAGTATCCGACTCAGTCAATTTAGGTGTCAGATTCCAGCACAGCACGGGCCTGCTGTAAACAGCTGGTGTCCGGTGCTTGCATCGGCGGAGTAACTTTGGATAATGCCCGTTTCCTGAACATTAACTCAAGCAGAGTTTCCACCATGATAAACGACGTGATTTCACCGGAATTTGATGAGAATGGTCGCGCATTACGCCGCATTCGTAGTTTTGTCCGCCGCCAGGGCCGCCTGACTAAAGGGCAACAACATGCGCTGGACCACTACTGGCCGGTGATGGGCGTTGAATTTGATGGTCAGCCCATCGACTTTGCTGCGCTGTTTGGGCGGGAAGCGCCTGTTACTCTGGAAATTGGGTTCGGGATGGGCGCATCGCTGGTGGCAATGGCCGCGGCCAATCCACACCAGAATTTTCTGGGAATTGAGGTTCATGCACCGGGTGTGGGGGCGTGCCTGAGTGCTGCCCATGAAGCCGGGCTGACTAACCTGCGTGTAATGTGCCATGATGCCATTGAAGTACTGGATATGATGATCCCGGAAAACAGCCTGACCATGGTGCAACTGTTCTTCCCGGATCCCTGGCATAAAGCGCGCCATAATAAACGCCGAATTGTTCAGGTGCCGTTTGCCGAAAAGGTGAAAGGGAAACTAAAATTGGGCGGTGTTTTCCATATGGCGACAGACTGGGAACCTTATGCAGAACATATGCTCGAAGTAATGTCATCGGTGGACGGTTATCAAAACATGTCGGAGAACGGCGGATATGTACCTCGCCCGCAATCACGTCCGGTCACCAAATTTGAACAACGCGGCCAGCGTCTCGGCCACGGTGTATGGGACTTAATGTTCGAGAGGATCAAATAATGGCAATAAACCGCAGCCGTCGTTTACGCAAAAAAATGCATATCGACGAGTTTCAGGAAGTGGGGTTTTCGGTGGCATGGCGTTTCCCGGAAGGTACTCCGGAAGAACAGATTGATCAAACCGTTGATGACTTAATTAATGAAGTAATTGAGCCAAATGGCCTGGCCTTTGATGGTAGTGGTTACCTTGCCTGGGAAGGGCTGATTTGCATGCAGCAAATTGGCAAATGTACCGAAGAGCATCAGGCGCTGGTAAAAAACTGGCTCGAAGCACGCCAGTTGTCAGAAATTCGCACCAGCGACTTGTTCGACGTCTGGTGGGATTAAGCGCAGGATGTTCAGCGGGTCGGTTGCTACCGGCCCGTTTTTTCTTTATGGAGTAGCAAATGCAGAAGTTATCCCTTGCGCTGGCTGCGTTACTGGCTGTCAGCACGGCGGCGAAAGCTGATTACCAGTGCAGTGTCAGCCCCAAAGATGATGTGGTTATCAACCCTCAACAAGTGCAGGTGGTTGGGCAACATGGCGACCTGGTTATTTCTCCTCAGGGGGCTGTTCAGTTTAATGGTAAAGCGCAGTCGCTTACTGCCAGCCAGCAACAACAGGCAGTGAACTACCAGCAGGCACTGCGTAACGACCTGCCGTGGATTGATAACGGTGCCCTGGCCCGGGTTGAGAAAGGCCGGGAGGCACTGGACAAAATTATCACCGAACAGGTGGGGGAAAGCAGTAGCATGCACGGGCGGCTGGAAAAGCTTGATGCACAGTTAAAAGCGCAGATGAACCGCATTATTGAACACCGTACTGATGGCCTGGCTTTTCACTACAAAGCTATTGACCAGGTCAGGGCAGATGGCCAGCAACTGGTTAACCAGGCCATGGGTGGCATTCTGCAGGACAGTATCAATGAGATGGGAGCGAAAGCGCTCACTGGTGGGAACAGTAAAGGCGGTTTGCAAGGGATACTGGGTAACCTTGGCGGGATGCAAAATGCTATCCAGCAGGAGTGGAATAACCAGCAGGCCGATTTCAAACAGTTTGGCAAAGATGTTTGCTCCCGGGTGATTTCCCTGGAAGACCAGCGCAAGGCACTGGTGAAAGGCCTGAAGTAAGTCAGTTACGAAAAAGAATACCAGGCTCGAGTCTGATGACAAACCTCATGTCCGCACAGAACGAGAGGATGTCACCCAATAAAAAACCAGGAAAATCAATTTATTGATTTTCTGCTGCTAACTAAAAAAGAAGGAAAAACCACGCTTTTTCCATCTTTTTCATCAATTTTTTCATCAATCTGAGGCTCCCCTTTTATTGCCGGGGAGCCTGTTTCAGTCATCCACCAAAAACAGCCCCAGTAGCGAGTTCAGAAACAGTTTCCCGTGCTGAGTAATTTGCCACTCTGATGCCGTTTCGGTGAGGTAGCCCTGGGCAATGGCTTCATCCAGTTGCGGGCGGACCACTGTTTCGCCAAGGCCGGTTAGTTGCAGGAAATCGTTCCGGGGAACGGGTTCTAACAGCCGGAAGCGGTTCATAAAGAATTCAAATGGCTTATCTGCCACTGCCACTTCATGCTCTCTGTCGAGGTATTTTCCGGCCATATAACCGCGTGGGTGGCGAGTTTTTGCCCGGCGAACAATCCGGTTATCCGGCCAGGTGATTTTGCCGTGTGCACCGCAACCAATTCCCAGGTAGTCACCAAAGCGCCAGTAGTTGAGATTATGCTGGCACTGGTAGCCTGGTTTGGCATAAGCAGAGGTTTCGTATTGCTGGTAACCCGCCGCACTTAGCAGTTTATCGCCCTGCTCGAAAATGTCCCATAAGGTATCGTCGTCGGGCAGCTCTGGTGGGCGTGAGCCGAATAGCGTATTGGGTTCGATAGTAAGCTGGTACCAGGACAAATGTGGCGGGTTCAGTGCTATCGCCTGGCGCAAATCGCCCAGCGCTTCCTCCAGCGACTGGTCAGGCAGCCCGTGCATCAAATCCAGGTTAAAACTCCGCAAGCCAAGCGAGGAGGCCAGTTGCGCGGCGCTTTTTGCTTCATCCGGGCCATGAATACGCCCCAGACGTTGTAGCTTTTCCTGGCTGAAGCTTTGGACACCAATGGAAATGCGGTTAACACCGGCTGCCTGGTAAGCGGCAAAACGGCCGGCCTCAACGGTACCCGGGTTAGCTTCCATGGTGATTTCTGCACCGGTTGCCAGCGGTAAACGTTCGCGTACGCCATCGAGCAGCTTTTGCATCGCTTCGCCAGAAAGCAGGCTTGGTGTTCCACCGCCAATAAATATTGTGCTGACAGCCCGGCCCTGTGTGGCAGGCAGTTCGTTGTCTAAATCTCTCAGCAGGTGGCTGACATATTCATCATGAGGCACATCGCCTTTCAGTGCATGAGAGTTAAAGTCGCAGTAAGGGCATTTCTGCACACACCAGGGAATATGGATGTACAAACTCAGTGGCGGCAAATCAGCCATTGCGCATTGCTTCCAGTAGTAATGCCAGTGCCTGGCCACGGTGTGAAATAGCGCGTTTCTCTTCTTTAGTTAATTCCGCAGCAGTTTTGCCTTCAGAAGCAACGTAGAAAATGGGGTCATAACCAAACCCACCCTGGCCTGCCGGGACGCGGGTGATTTCCCCTTCCCATGAGCCATGGCACACCAGTGGTGTGGGGTCATCAGCATGGCGCATGTACACCAGTACACAGTGAAAACGTGCTTTACGCAGGTTATCTGGCACGGAGTCCATAGTGTGCAATAACTTTTCCAGATTCTGCTGGTCTGTTGCCTCTTCGCCCGCATAGCGTGCGGAATAAATACCCGGAGCACCGCCCAGAGCATCTACTGCCAGGCCTGAATCATCGGCAATGGCTGGCAGCCCGGTAATACGAGCCGCATGGCGGGCTTTGAGAATGGCATTCTCAATAAAGGTGCCACCGGTTTCTTCAGCTGAATCAACGCCCAACTCGGTTTGCGCGACAATATCCAGACCGAAATTTTCCAGCAAGTCAGCCAGTTCGCGAACTTTTCCCGCATTACCGGTCGCCAGTACGACTTTTTGCATAACGAATACCACAGATTAATTAAGACAGGCCGCAACAACCGGCGGAATGGTTTTTGGTGAACTGATTAGCACTGATTTATGACGGCCAAGTTCACCTTTGGTAAGTGACACCTGGCTTTTGGCAACCCGGAATTGTTTTGCCAGAAATTTAACCAGGTGAGCGTTGGCCTGGCCGTCAACCGGCGGCGCGGTGATGGCGATTTTTAACTCATCGCCATGCAGGCCAACAATGGCATCCCGGCTGGCTTTGGGCTGAATAAACAGGTTCAGCGCCAGCCCGGATTCAGTCTGGGTTACTGCACTCAAAGCTGGTACCACAGCCCCGGGAACAGATCCATACCCAGGTAATTGAGCAGATACAGAATAATAATTACGCCCATAGCGGAAAAGTCGATACCGCCCATTGCCGGGATAAAGCGGCGAATGGGTGCCATCAATGGTTCAGTGAGCTGCATCAGTACAAACTCCATCGGGCTACGTCCCTGGCTTACCCAGCTCATAATGGAGCGCACAATGATGACCCAGAATACCAGTGAGCCGGCACTTTTAAGTAACGACAGCAGGCCAACCAACAAGTTAACCGGGCCAATCGCCAGCACTCCTGCCTGAATCAGTAGCAGAAGTGGGAATTTAAGCGTGGTAAGAATAAACGCGACCAGCAAAGAAGCGGTATCCACCGGGCCAATTGACGGAATGATCCGGCGCAACGGGCCAATGATGGGTTGGGTAATCTTCACAATAAATTGTGAAAGCGGGTTATAAAAATCACAACGTGACCACTGCATCCAGATACGGAGCAGTAATACCATCACATACAATTCAATGATGGTTTTGGCCAGGAAAGTCAACGTCAGCATGGCATTCCTCTGTAGTTATTGTCCCTGGTGCGCGGAGTAATCCCGTGCGCCAAAAATAGCTGTACCAATTCGAACCATGGTGGAACCTGCGGCAATGGCTGCTTCCATATCATCCGTCATGCCCAGCGAAAGTGTATCAATGCCAGAATAGCGGCTTTGTAGCGCGTTAAATGCTACAGCCATTTGTTGGCAGACAGCAAATTGCCTGGCGTAATCCTGTTCTGGCGCAGGAATCGCCATCAGCCCGCGTAAGCGTAACCCCGGTAAACTGCTTACCAGGTCTGCAAGGGCGTCTACTTCAGCTAATGCGATACCCGATTTACTGGTTTCATCGCTGATATTAACCTGAATCAGCACATTCAATGGCGCTAATTCGCCTGGGCGCTGTTCACTGAGCCGCGTGGCGATTTTTTGCCGGTCAATGGTATGGCACCAGTCAAAGTTTTCGGCAACCAGGCGGCTTTTATTGGACTGCAAAGGGCCAATAAAGTGCCAGGTCAGGCCGGTAACCCCTTGCTCACGAAACAGGGCAATTTTATCGGCACCTTCCTGAACATAGTTTTCACCAAACTCCCGTTGCCCGGCGGCAATGGCTTGTGCGATATCACTCGCAGGTTTGGTTTTACTGACTGCAAGAAGGGAAACTTCTTTTGGAGCACGGCCGCAACGTTCTGCAGCCGCTGAGATTCTCTGCTGAACCTGCGCTAAGTTGTGGGCAATGTCGTTCATGAGTTTCAGGATAAGCCAAAATGGAAGAAATCGTGGCCCTTAGTGTAAAGCATAATGTGTCGGATCTACACCTGTGTAGCAGTGGGCATTTTTACTGGCGTAAAGATGGCGTAATGGAACCAGCCCCATGTGCTTTGCCCAATATATCCGCATTGCTGGATTTGTGGCTAACACCAGAACAGCACAGCCAGTTTAAACACCATGGCCAACTTGATTTCGCTGTCGGGCTGGTAAATGGCCAGCGTTTAAGGGCTAATGCATTTCTTCAGGTGGAAGGGGTGTCACTGGCGTTGCGTATTTTACCGCAGGTATGCCCTGAGTTAGCGGCATTACAGGTTCCTGAAGCATTAATGGTATTGCTACAGGAGCAGTCAGGGCTGGTATTGGTGTGTGGCGCTACGGGCAGCGGTAAGTCCACTACACTGGCTGCCATGGTTGGTGAGCTGAACCGGCAAACGCAGGCACATATTATTACCCTTGAAGACCCGGTTGAGTTTGTTCACAAACCTCCTCAGGGTGTAATCCAGCAGCGTGAAGTCGGCCTGCACTGTGCTTCTTTTGCGGCCGGGCTGAAGGGCGCTTTACGCCAGGACCCGGATGTTATTTTGCTGGGTGAACTACGAGACAGCGAAACGATTCGCCTCGCCCTGACAGCGGCTGAAACAGGGCACCTGGTACTGGCAACACTGCATACTCGTGGGGCTGCACAAGCTGTAGAACGGCTGGTGGATGTCTTCCCGGCGGAAGAGAAAAGTATGGTCCGCACTCAACTTGCCGGCAGCCTTAAAGGTGTTGTGGCTCAACAACTGGCTGCGCGTAAAGGTGGTGGGCGGGTGGCTTTGTTTGAGCTTTTAGTTGTTACGCCAGCCGTTTCCAGCCTGGTTCGTGAAGGGAAAACACACCAGTTACCTGGTGTATTACAAACAGGCAAGCAGGCTGGCATGCAAACTTTTGAACAAAGCCGCGCCGAACGTGATGCGGCGGGCATACTTGCATAAGTGCTTTGGGTTGTCTTTTGGTGTGGAACTGCACAAAAGGCGCTATACAAAAGCGTGCATACAGTGCTGGCCAAAAGGTGCCGCCGCTGGGCTATTGCTGAGCTGTGGGGGAGTAATCAACGGGCAGGCAAAAAATATAATATTCCATTGATTGCAATAGTAAGTTTGCCTGGTTTTTTTGAGTCGAGTCGAGTCGAGTCGAGTCGAGTCGAGTCGAGTTGAGTCGAGTTGAGTTGCCGTGCGAGTGGTTATTAAGAAGAGTGATATAGCACAAGCGACGCTATTTACAGCATTGTGGATATAATTTAGCCCAGTGCAGTGACTGGGCTCAATTTGGCTGTTCAGTACCGGGAGCAGGGGGATAAAAACGCCCCGGTACCAGAACAATTACTCTTATTTGTTCAGTTCAGCAGTCATGTGAACCTGGTTGCCAGAGTATGCTTCAGTGATTTGGTAAGAAGCTGCACCAGCTTGTTTAGCCTGAGCTGCTATCTGTGCTTCTGCACCATCCAGAGTGCTGGCGGTAGCAGTAACGGTTTGTGCAAAGCTTGCAAAAGAAACCAGAGAGAGAGCAGCAGCAGCGAACAGAGTTTTAGCAGATTTCATGGTCTTTTCCTTATTTAATTCAATTTGTTATCGTTAAAGGCGAGTGCCTTTGATGTGGGTTATAATAACGCTTGAAATTATATCTTAGGTAACAAAAAGTGCGATCTGGATCACGTTATGCGGCGGAGCTGGCTGGAGATATGGCTTTTGGAAAGGGCGTTTTTTTAGTTAACTTATTGAAATTCTAATATGTTATATACTGGGTTATATCAGGTGTTAATCACTGGCTGGTTACTTGTTTTTGGCACAAAAAGCTTAATTGTATTCACCTGGTAGTTCAGGTGGTGTGTGGGTTTATGCAGAAGGGCTGTGCCGGGCAAAAGGTGTTACATAACAAGGGAGACTGTGGGTTGGCTGGTTCAGAAACAAGGGTGGCTGGCTGCATAGCACAGCCAGATAATGTGTCAAAAGTGTTGCTCAAACCAGCTTTCCAGAATAACAACAGCGGAAGCTGAGTCGACGCTGCCTTTATCCAGTGCTTTGAAACCACCTTGTTCAAATAAACCCGCACGGGCTTCAACTGTGCTCAGGCGTTCATCATGAAGTTCTACAGTAATGCCAAACCGGCCATGCAGGCGGTTAGCGAATTTCTTCGCCCTGGTTGTCAGGGGTTGCTCCGTGCCATCCATATTCAGCGGCAAACCAACAACTAAAAAATCAGGTTGCCACTCTTTGAGAATACGACCAATCTGATCCCAGTCTGGCACGCCATCTTTTGCTTTCAGCGCAGATAAAGGGCGAGCAGTTCCGGTAATTTTCTGCCCAATGGCAACACCAATACTACGGGTACCAAAGTCAAAAGCTAAAATTGTTCCTGTCGCCATTATGCGTGCCCTGCTTCATTAGGCAAATTGTGGATATCAATGCCAATCAGGCGTGCTGCTTCCCGCCAGCGCTCACCAATCAGGGTGTGGAACAGAATCTGATTATTAGCTGGCGCTGTAAGCCATGCATTATCCAGGATCTCTTGTTCCAGTTGGCCCTTATCCCAGGAAGAATAACCAAGCGCAACCAGAACATCTGGGGGCTGGTTTGGCGTGCCTAATGTTTCCAAAACATCTTTGGACGTTGTAATGATGGTGTTCTCAGCGATACGGATACTGGAGCTGAACATCTCTGGTGGAGTATGCAAAATAAAGCCCCGGTCTTCCGCGAGCGGCCCACCGACAAATACCGGTTTATCCAGGCGAATCGCCGGGTCACGTGGCTCTGGTGTAATCTTTAATTTCTCAAGCACGTCGGCAACTTTCAGGTTATCAAGAGGCTTATTAATAATAATCCCCATTGCGCCTTCATCGTTGTGCTCGCAGATATACACGACAGAACGCCTGAACAGCGGATCCTGTAACCCTGGCATGGCAATAAGAAAGTGATGCTGTAAATTCATTGTCAGAGGTCTGTTCCCGGTTGAGTCTTTGGCAGTTGGTAAGCCTGCCTGATAAGGAATGTGTTCTACCGGCATTCCCGAGAGGCTGGCGGGATCCTTCCCGCCATGGTCGCTATTTTGCCAGACGCTTCTCAATAGCGTCCATTAGCATTCCCGTAATTGATACCGGGAACTGTGCTTCAATTTCACGCACGCAGGTTGGGCTGGTGACGTTAATTTCAGTGAGCTTATCACCGATAATATCGAGCCCAACAAATATCAGACCTTTTTCTTTTAACGCCGGCGCAATACGGCGGGCAATGGCCCAGTCACCTTCAGTTAACGGGCGAGGCTCACCACGGCCGCCAGCTGCCAGGTTACCACGGGTTTCCCCATTTGGTGGGATGCGTGCCAGGCAGTAAGGCACCGGTTCACCGTCTACCACCAGTACGCGTTTATCACCATCTTTAATCTCTGGCAGGTAATTTTGCGCCATGCAATAGCGGTTGCCCAGTTCCGTCAGCGTTTCGGTAATAACGGATAAGTTAGGGTCGCCTGCTTTCACACGGAAAATCGATGTCCCGCCCATGCCATCCAGTGGTTTCAGAATAATATCGCCGTGTTTTTCCCAAAACGCTTTTAGTTGTGCCTTATTACGGGTGACCAGTGTATCTGGCGTTAAATCGGCAAACCATGCGGTAAAAAGTTTCTCATTGCAGTCACGCAGACTCTGGGGTTTGTTAACAATCAATGTACCCTGTTCTTCAGCCCGTTCCAGAATATAGGTAGCGTAGATAAACTCAGTATCAAACGGTGGGTCTTTACGCATTAAAATGACATCAAGGTCTGACAGCGGAATATCCTGTTCGCTGTCGAAGTTGTACCATTTCTCGTAGTTATACTCGACGCTGAGGGTACGCGTGCGTGCGCGGGCTTCACCATTCGTCAGGTACAAATCTGCCATTTCCATATAATGTAACTGGTAACCACGTTTTTGTGCTTCCAGTAACATCGCAAAACTGGTGTCTTTTTTCAGGTTAATTGACGCGATGGGATCCATCACGATGCCGAGCTTGATCATTCTTGTCTCCTTTAGCCCAAATCACCAAAACGCACCTGCAGTGCGGTGATTGCAGTAAGGGCAGTGGTTTCTGTACGCAGCACACGCGGTCCTAACAGAATATCAGTAAACTGATAACGCGCAGTCATGGCAATCTCTTCTGCCGATAATCCCCCTTCAGGGCCAATAAGCAACCGTACCCGTTCAACTGGCAGTGGGAGCGTATTGATACTGGCGCTGGCGCGTGGGTGAAGGTTGAGCTTAAGTGCATCATCCTGTTCCTGGCACCAGGTTTCCAGGTTCATTACGGGGCGTATTTCAGGGATCTGGTTGCGCCCGCACTGTTCACAGGCGCCAATCGCAATTTTTTGCCATTGCTGCAGTTTTTTATTCAGGCGTTCTGCATCCAGTTTCACTCCACAACGTTCCGAGAACAGGGGGGTAATAACATTGACGCCCAGTTCAATGGATTTCTGGATAGTAAATTCCATTTTTTCGCCACGAGACATCACCTGGCCCAGATGTAAAAACAGTGGGGACTCACGGTTATCTGTGTCACTACCCAGCAACCTGACCTGAACCTGTTTTTTATCTGCCTGAACGATTTCTGCAGAAAAAACCTGGTTGGAGCCATCAAATAACTCCAGCGCTTGCCCGGCAGACATGCGCAGAACACGGCCAACATGCCCTGCCGCGTCATCACTTAACGCAATAGTCTGGCCAACAACAAGTGGCTCAGGGTGATAAATGCGAGGAATACGCATCGTTTATATCATCCATAAAAAGGTGTGATGGTGGTTATAACAAATTCTTCGCTAAGAGCAGAGTGCAGAAGTTGCCGTCATTATTGTGCCTCCGCTAATGGAGGCACCGGCGCATCACAGAGTTAATTATTGCTGGGTAGTGTAGGTTAGCCTTTTCGCGCCATGCAAGCCCGCTGTACATAAGGGTTATGATTTCCCTGTATTTTGGCTATGCGTTCATCGCGGGTGCATTCCCACTGAGTAACCGGGTACGTTTTATCCCAGGCTTCAAATAGCTGAGTTTGTTGGCGTGAGAGCGGCAATTGGTACTGATCGCGCATATAAAAATATGTTCGGGCAATGGCACCCCGGGCGCGAGCGGGTGGTTCTGCGCGCTTGCTGGAAAAATCGACTTTCATTGCACACTGACCATACTGGCTTTCACCGCCATTCCACTGGCTGTACATAAAGTTACCGCGATCGGCGTTGACTTCACCCACTGCTGGTTCCAGGTTGTGCATATCGCTTTCAATTTTGCGGTACCCCGGATCTTTGGCACAGTTTTTACGCCCACCTTCTTGCCAGCACTGGCGCAGGTGGCCGAACTGCCATGCGGGCATGACATGTTCCCACTCAATACGGTTGGCCCGAACTTGATTTTTTCTGACGTGGTAACCGCATGAATTCAAGTCCGGAATTCCTTTTTTCCCTTCCCAGGTGATTTTACAACCACAATAAAAACTGCCGGGAGCATCGGCATTCACCTTTACGCCAGCCGTCTTTGCTTGAGAAAAACTGTTAATACCCGTGGCTTGTGCGCCGGCACTTAACAAAAAGGCCAGCATGGAGATAGTGATAGAAGATATTTTGCGGGACATATCGAAATTCTCTGTCAAAGTATGCCCGCACCCTAACTGATCATTTATCCAGTTTCAATCAGTTGGATTCTAAAGTTTCCAGTTAACTGGCTGTGGTTACAGGGGAGATGTGCCCGGTTTCAGTATTTCTCCGCAATGAATACAGCGGTATTCCGCCTGCTTGCGTAATACCCGGTTATGGCGACGTACCGTCAACTGATGTTGCTGGCAACGGCAATAATAAGGGAAAGTATTGGAACGCACGGCGCTGAGTTCGAATTGGTGAGTACGATGAGCCGGAACGCCCAGCACAGTTTCCATCATCCATTTCCACTCTTTGCCATGGGGCGCAACCCGGCCAAAATGCTTCCAGACCAGCAAATGAGCCAGCTCGTGTGGCACAACCTGTTCGGTAAATGCTTGCTGGTTTTCCAACAATAATAATGGGTTAAGCCGGATTTCATAGGATTCTAACCAGGCGGTACCTGCCGATGTTCCGCGTTGTTGCCAGGAGACTTTGGGCTCAGGGTACTGTGTATTCAGGTAGTGATTGGCCCGTACCAGGTTAGTGCGCAGGCTGCGCATTATAGCTTGTTGTATTGCAATGGGGATGCGACGTGTATTCATAAGCTGGCAGCATAGAGCCTGAAATCGCTGACTGCAAGTATGTGTCGGGGGGCACTGCCGCCCCCCGAATTTTGCCAAATACTCTATTGGGCGCCAATTTCGCGCAACGGACGGCCTTTCATCAGGTTACGTTCGATGTGTTCAAGGGAAACATGTTTGGTTTCTGGTACCAGAATTAGCGTCAGAATGATGAAGAACACATTCAGCCCGGCATAAACCCAGAAGGTATTTGCATTCCCCAGACTATTGAGCATTGTCAGGAAGGTTGCGCCGACAATCATATTGGCAATCCAGTTGGTCGCCGTTGAGCAGGTTATGCCGAAATCACGCCCTTTCAGTGGCTGAATTTCAGAACACAGCACCCAGATCAACGGGCCGGCACTCATCGCAAAACCCACAATAAACATCAGTAGCATAGCCACAGCGAAGTATTGTGCATTGCTGGAGTGAATACCTACATGCAGCATAGTGCCGAGAATGCCCATACCAACTGCCATCACAAGGAACCCAAGGATCAGCGTTGGTTTGCGCCCCCAACGGTCAACCAGGCCAATTGCAATAAAGGTTGCCAGTACGTTGGTGAGGCCGACGATAACCGTTCCCCACATTTGCTCTGTGGTGTTGGCAAAACCAGCTATTTCAAAAATTTTTGGCGCGTAATACATGATGACGTTCATCCCGGTGAATTGCTGCATTACTTGTAGCAGTACACCAAGGAACACAGCCCGACGGAAATTGCTGTTTTCACGGAACAGTGACCAGCCACTTTGTTTCACCTTCAGGCTTTCACGGATTTCTTCCAGCTCACGTTTAGCTTCCTCACCAGAGTCACGCAGGTACATCAGAACGCGTTCAGCATCATGAAAGCGGCGTTTGGCTGCAAACCAGCGCGGGCTGTCTGGTAAAAAGAACACGCCAATTAACAGCAAGGCGGCCGGAATAGTGATAACGCCCAGCATCCAGCGCCATTCACCACTGTAGCTGAAGGCAGTATCTGATAAATAGGCCCCAAGAATGCCGATAGTTATCATCAATTGATACATGGAGATCATGCTGCCGCGAATCTTTTCTGGCGCAATTTCAGAAAGGTACAGCGGTGCAGTGTAGGAAGCTATACCCACAGCAAGACCCAGTAACACGCGGGAAAGAATCAGAATTTCGGCATTCGGTGCCAGAGCGGAGCACAGTGACCCGGCCACGAACAGTATCGCGCCAATCATCAGGCTGTATTTACGCCCCAGCCGGAAAGAGAGCCAGCCGCTCCCTACCGCGCCAACTGCAGCGCCGAACATCATGGAACTTACCACCCATTCTTGTTGGTGTGATGTGATTTGAAACTCATGGGCAATAAAGGGAAGGGCTCCGGCAATAACACCGATATCCAGACCAAACAGCAATCCTGCCAGTGCGGCCAGAAAGCAGACAAAAAATGTCATTGCCTTGTTAGAAAGTCCCGTCTTTTTAGTGTCAGGCATGATGCCCTCCAGTTGGGTTATTAATTATTCAAATGTTAATGGTAGGTTGTGTTTCGGTAAGAAAGTGTGACCCTTATCACGATGATGTAATCGGTTACACTATCCATATTTTATGATTATAAAATTTTACGATTTAAATCATTGTGTTATTAAGTATCTCATTTTCTTTAATGTTGGTTTATTAGACAAGTCTGATAGTCTATGTAACAAAAATATCAAATTTATGTTTTTTTTAAGTGGAATATGAAAAAATATATTGCAATATGAAGTGTAATCGTTTCCATTGTCACGCGTAGAGCAAACAAATTGGCAGTAAACAACTGTTTGGGGTGGCACAGGATGATTTAGCGTTGTGTAAAATGTGCTGGTTGCAGGCGTCAGAAGCGTGTGCAGTCTTAAAAAGAGAATAGTTAGCCAGTAAACAATTGAGAAAAGTCATAAAGAGGGCCAGTGAATACTGGCCCTGAGTCTGATGACGAACCTCATGTCTGCACAGAACGAGAGGATGTCATCCAATAAAAAACCAGGAAAATCAATTTATTGATTTTCGGCTGCTAACTTAAAAGAAGGAAAAACCACGCTTTTTCCTTCTTTTTCATCAATTTGAAGGCCAGTGAATACTGGCCCTGAAAGATGCCTGAAGCTGATTATTACAGCCCGGCAGCCGCGCGCAGGTCGGCAGCTTTGTCGGTTTTTTCCCACGGGAAGTGGTCACGGCCAAAGTGACCATAAGCCGCTGTCTCACGGTAGATCGGATGTAACAGATCCAGCATTTTGATAAGGCCATATGGGCGCAGGTCAAAATGTTCGCGAACCAGTGCTGTCAGTAACTCTGGTGCCACTTTTTCGGTGCCAAAGGTTTCTACCATGATGGACGTTGGTTCAGCCACACCGATGGCATAGGACACCTGGATTTCACAGCGATCTGCCAGACCCGCAGCAACGATGTTTTTCGCTACATAACGAGCCGCATAAGCAGCAGAACGGTCCACCTTGGACGGGTCTTTACCGGAGAATGCCCCACCACCATGGCGAGCCATACCGCCGTAGGTATCAACGATAATTTTCCGCCCGGTCAGGCCGCAATCGCCCATTGGGCCACCAATAACAAAACGGCCTGTTGGGTTAATAAAGAACTTGGTGGAAGCACTCAGCCATTCTGCAGGCAGAACCGGCTTGATGATTTCTTCCATTACGGCTTCTTGCAGATCTTTCTGCGTGACAGATTCTGAATGCTGAGTAGACAACACAACTGCATCGATGCCGACAATTTTACCGTCATCATACTGGAAGGTTACCTGGCTTTTCGCATCAGGACGTAACCAGGGCAGTGTGCCATTTTTACGCACTTCAGACTGGCGCTGAACCAGACGATGAGCATAAGTGATTGGTGCCGGCATCAGCACATCGGTTTCATTGGTGGCATAACCAAACATCAGGCCCTGGTCGCCAGCACCCTGTTCCAGCGGGTCTGCACGGTCAACACCCTGGTTGATATCCGGAGACTGTTTGCCGATGGCGCTCAGAACGGCGCAAGAGTTTGCGTCAAAGCCCATGTCGGAATGAATATAACCAATATCACGCACGGTATTACGGGTAATTTCTTCAATATCAACCCAGGCGCTGGTGGTGATTTCACCACCTACCAGAACCATGCCCGTTTTTACGTAAGTCTCACAGGCAACACGTGCTTTAGGATCCTGTTCCAGAATCGCGTCGAGAACGGCGTCTGAAATCTGGTCTGCGATTTTATCGGGATGCCCTTCGGATACTGACTCGGACGTAAAAAGGTGTTTTGCCATATTATCTTCACCCTGGAGTAAATCGATTATCAGGGACTGCTGATAACCCACATCCTTTATAAGGACTATGCTGACAAACGTCATTTTGGGTGGTAATCAACACCAGCAGTCTTAGTGTTAATCAGTATAGATGGATTAACTTCTGGACGGCTATTCTAGGTTATACCTTAAGCAGATTTCCAGTGGTTTTTTGATCGGGTTCACGATGCTGCTGTTTTGTTACAAAACAGCAGAGGAAAGCACAGGCCAGATAGCGCATTTTTGTTTTGCTTTTTGGTGGTGATGTGGGTATAAAACGGCGCGCGCGGCTTATATCGTCAGGTAATCGGTTTTGCACTGTGTTACTCACTTCCAGCCGGGTTGAGCAAATTCTCAGTAGCGTGGCTTTCGTCTTGGTGACCAGGCCGCGGGCTTTACTTATCGCATGCAGTTGTATGCGTGGAGGTGATAACAAGCAATGACAATGAACCGCCATTTTCAACAAATTCCGTTGTTACGTCGCTCCTCAGGTGTATATACGCACCTCTCCACCTGCTTCTCACTTTTGTTTTCCAGCCGATGTCATACCCATTTCGGCACGTCTCAGGATTCTCGAGCTGGTTTTCGCCACCTGAACTGAGCAAGGGCTCTTCTGGTTTTCCAGAAGGATTTTTCCAGGTTTCGCCGGACTGTCATGTGGCGTTCGGAATCGTGTCTTACAATGTTATGAAAATGAAACCGGTCACGCGGTTAGCGAAGCTTTATGTTCTGCTAACTCCGGGTGTTGCTTATGGGTTGTTATCTCAGGTATGCCCTGCGATAGTAGTCAACTGTTTTACTTTTTCGACAAAAATTGAGGTTCGCAATGTCTGACGACATTTCTTTTGTTCCGGGTTCGTCAGCAGGCGAACAGGGTGTACTCCGTTCCATGCAGGAGGTTGCAATGAACTCCCAGGAAGCCAGCAAAATGCTGCGTACATACAATATTGCCTGGTGGGGCAATAACTATTATGACGTCAACGAACTGGGGCACATTAGTGTTTGCCCGGATCCGGACGTACCGCAAGCCCGGGTTGATCTGGCAAAACTGGTGAAAGAGCGTGAAGCTCAGGGGCAGCGACTTCCTGCTCTGTTTTGTTTCCCACAAATTCTCCAACACCGCCTGCGTTCAATTAATGGGGCATTCAAACGCGCCCGTGAATCATATGGTTATAACGGTGACTATTTCCTGGTTTACCCTATCAAGGTCAACCAGCATCGCCGCGTGATTGAGTCACTGATTCACTCTGGTGAACCGCTGGGGCTGGAAGCAGGTTCCAAGGCCGAGTTGATGGCGGTACTGGCTCACGCCGGTATGACCCGCTCAGTGATTGTGTGTAATGGTTACAAAGACCGTGAATACATTCGCCTGGCGATGATCGGTGAAAAGATGGGCCACAAAGTCTATCTGGTCATCGAAAAAATGACGGAAATTAATATCGTTCTGGAAGAAGCTGCTCGCCTGAATGTTGTGCCACGCCTGGGTGTTCGTGCTCGCCTGGCTTCACAGGGCTCTGGCAAATGGCAGTCTTCCGGTGGCGAAAAATCGAAATTTGGCCTTGCAGCAACCCAGGTATTGCAACTGGTTGAAATGTTGCGTGAGGCTAACCGCCTTGACAGCCTGCAACTGCTGCACTTCCACCTGGGTTCGCAGATGGCGAACATCCGCGATATCGCAACTGGTGTTCGTGAGTCTGCGCGTTTCTATGTCGAACTGCATAAACTGGGTGTGAATATTCAGTGCTTTGATGTTGGTGGCGGCCTGGGCGTGGACTATGAAGGGACTCGTTCTCAGTCTGACTGCTCGGTGAACTATGGCCTGAACGAATACGCCAATAACATTATTTGGGCCATTGGCGATGCCTGTGAAGAGCATGGTTTGCCACACCCGACGGTTATCACTGAATCTGGCCGCGCAGTGACTGCGCACCACACGGTTCTGGTTTCCAATATTATTGGGGTAGAGCGCAACGAGTTTTCCAACCCAACTCCCCCGGCAGAAGATGCCTCTCGTGCATTGCAAAGCATGTGGGAGACATGGGAAGAAATGCATGAGCCTGGTAACCGCCGCTCCTTGCGTGAATGGCTGCACGACAGCCAGATGGATTTGCATGATATCCACGTTGGTTACTCATCCGGTACATTCAATCTTCAGGAACGCGCCTGGGCTGAACAACTCTATTTGAGTATGTGCCATGAGGTGCAAAAACAGCTGGATCCACAAAACCGTGCTCACCGGCCAATTATTGATGAACTGCAGGAACGTATGGCGGATAAACTGTACGTCAACTTCTCGCTGTTCCAGTCCATGCCTGACGCCTGGGGAATAGACCAGTTGTTCCCGGTTCTGCCACTTGAAGGGCTGAACCATGCGCCAGAACGCCGTGCTGTGTTGCTGGATATCACCTGTGACTCAGATGGTGCTATAGACCATTATGTGGATGGCGACGGTATCGCGACGACCATGCCAATGCCGGAATATGATCCTGAAAACCCACCGTTACTCGGCTTCTTTATGGTGGGGGCATACCAGGAAATTTTGGGCAACATGCATAACCTGTTTGGTGATACTGAAGCCGTGGATGTGTTTGTCTTCCCTGATGGCACCGTGGAAGTAGAGCTGTCTGACGAGGGTGATACCGTTGCTGACATGCTGCAATATGTGCAACTGGACCCTAATACACTGCTGACACATTTCCGCGATCAGGTTAAGCAGACTGGCCTGGACTCTGTATTGCAACAGCAATTTATGGAAGAGTTTGAAGCTGGTCTTTACGGCTATACCTACCTCGAAGACGAATAACCCATTATTCGTTTGCTAAAAAACGGCTCGCGGGTTACCTGCGCGCCGTTTTTTTATTGCCTGTTTACCAGCAGAACAGTAAGCAAAAAGTCTTAAAATCCGCTTCCAGGGCGCATAAGTATAAATCCTCAGGCACAGCCTGTGCGATACTCAACTACAGAACCTGAGGGCTGTTTCGCAGATTTATCTGTGGACAAAAGGATGTTCCATGTACATGACAGGCTGCTTAGGTTAAATTGATGGACAACTTTTTGGAGCCCTAACGGCCAGAGATATGTGCCCACTTATTTTGGTGAATCAATAGCCTGAAATTAACACAACCTGAATACAGTTTACTGTAATGGGATGTTTTTGCTTTGGGTTATACGCCATTGGGGCGCAGGCTTGAAACCGTTATTAAGGCCTGGTCTTCAACTATCCGATCTGGAGTCAAAATGTCTTCTCGTAAAGAGCTTGCCAACGCCATTCGTGCGCTCAGCATGGACGCAGTACAAAAAGCCAAATCCGGTCACCCCGGTGCCCCCATGGGGATGGCTGACATTGCTGAGGTCCTGTGGCGTGATTACCTGAATCATAACCCGAAGAACCCGCACTGGGCTGACCGTGACCGCTTTGTCCTGTCTAACGGCCATGGCTCCATGCTGCTTTACAGCCTGCTGCACCTCTCCGGCTACGACCTGCCAATTGAAGAACTGAAAAACTTCCGCCAGCTGCACTCCAAAACCCCGGGCCACCCGGAAGTGGGTTACACCGCTGGTGTGGAAACCACCACCGGCCCGCTGGGGCAGGGGATTGCCAACGCAGTGGGTATGGCGATTGCTGAGAAAACCATGGCCGCGCAGTTTAACCGCCCGGGCCATGAAATCGTTGACCACCACACCTACGCCTTTATGGGCGATGGCTGCATGATGGAAGGGATTTCTCACGAAGTGTGCTCCCTGGCCGGTACCCTGAAACTGGGCAAACTGGTTGCGTTCTACGATGACAACGGCATTTCCATCGACGGTCATGTGGAAGGCTGGTTCACGGATGACACCGCCAAACGCTTTGAAGCTTACGGCTGGCATGTGGTACGCGGTGTTGACGGTCATGATGCGGACTCCATCAAACGCGCCATCGACGAAGCGCGCAGTGTCACAGACAAACCGTCCCTGCTGATGTGCAAAACCATCATCGGTTTCGGTTCGCCAAACAAAGCCGGTACCCATGATTCCCACGGCGCACCGCTGGGTGATGCCGAAGTGGCCGCCACCCGTGAACAGCTTGGCTGGAAATACGAACCTTTTGTTATCCCGCAGGATATCTATGGCCAGTGGGATGCGTCTGAAGCCGGTAAAGCAAAAGAATCCGCATGGGATGAAAAATTTGCTGCCTACAGCAAAGCCTTCCCGCAGGAAGCGGCTGAATTCACCCGCCGCATGAGCGGTGAAATGCCGGCAGACTTTGCCGCAAACTCCCAGGCATTTATTGAAAAACTTCAGGCCAACCCGGCTAAAATCGCCAGCCGTAAAGCGTCGCAGAATGCCATTGAAGCCTTTGGTCCGTGGTTACCGGAATTCCTCGGTGGCTCAGCTGACCTGGCACCGAGCAACCTGACCATCTGGTCCGGCTCCAAATCCATTAACGAAGACACCGCCGGTAACTACATTCACTACGGTGTGCGTGAGTTCGGGATGACGGCGATTGCTAACGGCATCGCGCTGCACGGTGGTTTCCTGCCGTACACGTCCACCTTCCTGATGTTTGTGGAATATGCCCGTAACGCAGTGCGTATGGCAGCGCTGATGAAACAGCGTCAGGTGATGGTGTATACCCACGACTCCATCGGTCTGGGCGAAGATGGCCCGACTCACCAGCCTGTGGAACAACTGGCTTCCCTGCGTGTGACGCCGAACATGAGTACATGGCGCCCGTGCGACCAGGTGGAAAGTGCCATTGCCTGGAAAGCGGCCGTTGAACGTCATGACGGCCCGACCGCGTTGATTCTGTCCCGCCAGAACCTGGCCCAGCAGGAGCGCAGTGCCCAGCAACTGGCTGATGCAGCGCGTGGTGGCTATGTGCTGAAAGACTGTGAAGGCCAGCCGCAGGTGATTTTCATTGCCACCGGTTCTGAAGTGGAACTGGCGGTTGCCGCATGGGAACAACTGTCTGGCGAAGGTGTGAAAGCACGTGTGGTTTCCATGCCGTCAACCGACGTGTTTGAGAAACAGGATGCTGCTTACCGTGAAGCGGTACTGCCAAAAGCGGTTGCTGCCCGTGTGGCAATTGAAGCAGGTATTGCTGACTACTGGTACAAATACACCGGCCTGAACGGTGCCATTGTAGGCATGACTACGTTCGGTGAGTCTGCGCCAGCAGAGTTGCTGTTTAAAGAGTTCGGTTTCACTGTAGAAAACGTAGTGAAACAGGCAAAAGCTTTGCTGTAATCGCCCCACCAACGTCTGTTTATGTAGCCGGGCAATTTGCCCGGCTTTTTTACGCCCATGATATCACCACAGGCAGTGAATTATTCCATTATTCCTGGTGGTTATTCTTGCACGGATTATCTTCTGGCCAGTGAAAGGGCTAAAAGTGTGACGCAGGTCAGAAGAATGAGTGATAACGCAGAGGGAATATTCCCTTTATTCCTTATTTCTAATATGCTGGCTGAAGCGTTTCAGTAATTTAAAATGTTCGACATTTAACCAAACAGTCGTGATTTATGGCTGGCGAGGATTCCCCTGAGGCGGTGGCTGCATTACCCTGTTTGCCACAACATTGCACAGAATCCTGGCAGGAGAGATATGACCGTACGCATCGCGATAAATGGCTTTGGTCGCATTGGGCGGAACGTGGTTCGGGCACTTTACGAATCCGGTCGCCGTGCGGAAATCACCGTTGTGGCAATCAACGAGCTGGCTGATGCCGCTGGTATGGCGCATTTGCTTAAATACGATACCAGCCATGGCCGTTTTGCCTGGGAAGTTCGCCATGACCGCGAACAACTCTTTATTGGTGATGACACTATTCGCATTTTGCATCAACGGGATATTGCCTCACTGCCCTGGCGGGCGCTGGATGTGGACATCGTGCTGGATTGCACTGGGGTCTATGGTAGCCGTGAAGATGGTCTGGCTCACATTGAGGCTGGAGCCAAAAAAGTGCTGTTTTCGCACCCCGGCGGTAATACGCTGGATGCCACCGTGGTTTACGGTGTCAATCATGACCAACTCCGCCCGACAGACCGCATTGTTTCCAACGCATCCTGCACGACTAACTGTATTATTCCCGTTATTAAGTTGCTTGATGAAGCCTGGGAAATTGAATCAGGGACGGTCACAACCATTCACTCTGCGATGCATGACCAGCAGGTGATCGATGCTTACCACCCGGACTTGCGCCGCACCCGGGCAGCCAGCCAGTCAATTATTCCGGTCGATACCCGGCTGGCTGCAGGCATCACCCGTATTTTTCCGAAATTTTGTGACCGCTTTGAAGCTATTGCTGTACGCGTTCCGGTCATTAACGTGACTGCGATTGATTTGAGCGTCACTGTGTCACATAAAGTTACTGCGCAAGAGGTTAACCTGTTGCTGCAAAAAGCGGCACAGGGGGCATTTCATGGTATAGTTGACTATACGGAATTACCGTTAGTCTCGACCGATTTTAACCACGATCCACATAGCGCTATTGTGGATGGCACCCAAACCCGGGTAAGTGGTGGGCACCTGATCAAAACACTGGTCTGGTGTGATAATGAGTGGGGCTTCGCCAACCGAATGCTGGATACCACGTTGGCGATGTCTGCAACACAGATATCAGGTAAGGCGTAATTTGCGCCTGCAAAACTTTTAGAATCAACGAGAGGATTCACCATGTCTGTAATTAAGATGTCCGATCTGGATCTGGCTGGTAAACGTGTTCTTATCCGTGCGGATCTGAACGTACCGGTTAAAGAAGGGAAAGTGACTTCTGATGCGCGTATCCGTGCATCTCTGCCGACCATTGAAATCGCCCTGAAACAAGGTGCGAAAGTGATGGTGACTTCCCATCTGGGTCGTCCGACTGAAGGCGAGTACAATGAAGAATTCTCTCTGCTGCCAGTTGTGAATTACCTGAAAGACAAACTCTCTGCGCCAGTTCGTTTAGCAAAAGACTACCTGGATGGCGTTGAAGTGGCGGCTGGTGAACTGGTTGTTCTGGAAAACGTTCGTTTTAACAAAGGCGAGAAGAAAGACGACGAAGCGCTGTCCAAAAAATACGCAGCACTGTGTGATGTGTTCGTAATGGACGCTTTCGGTACTGCTCACCGTGCTCAGGCATCAACTCACGGTGTTGGCAAATTTGCTGAAATCGCTTGTGCAGGCCCGCTGCTGGCAGCTGAACTGGACGCGCTGGGTAAAGCACTGAAAGAGCCGGCTCGCCCGATGGTAGCTATCGTTGGTGGTTCTAAAGTTTCCACTAAACTGACTGTTCTTGATTCCCTGTCTAAAATCGCTGACCAGTTGATCGTTGGTGGCGGTATCGCTAACACCTTCGTTGCTGCACAAGGCAATAAAGTTGGCAAATCACTGTATGAACCAGACCTGGTTGAAGAAGCAAAACGCCTGCTGACTATCTGCGACATCCCGGTTCCGACCGATGTTCGCGTAGCAACCGAGTTCTCTGAAACTGCTCCGGCTACACTGAAGTCTGTAACTGAAGTGAAAGACGAAGAGCAAATCCTGGATATGGGTGATGTTTCTGCTGAGAAACTGGCTGAAATCCTGAAAAACGCTAAAACTATTCTGTGGAATGGCCCGGTTGGCGTGTTCGAGTTCCCGAACTTCCGTAAAGGCACCGAAATTGTTGCTAAAGCTATTGCTGAAAGTGATGCGTTCTCTATCGCTGGTGGCGGCGATACTCTGGCGGCAATTGACCTGTTCGGTATCTCAGACAAAATCTCTTACATCTCCACCGGCGGTGGCGCTTTCCTTGAATTCGTAGAAGGTAAAGTTCTGCCAGCTGTTGCTATGCTCGAAGAGCGTGCTAAGAAGTAATGCATTCGGGCAGGGGTTCCTGCCCGTCGTTTTCTGTGTGCCTGGTTAACCAGGTACGCACCCCTTTTCCAAGGCCGAAGATACAGGACAACGTAATATGTCTAAAATTTTTGATTTCGTGAAACCTGGCGTTATCACTGGTGATGATGTTCAGAAAGTTTTCCAGGTAGCAAAAGAAAATAACTTTGCTTTACCGGCAGTTAACTGCGTCGGTACTGATTCTATTAACGCTGTTCTGGAAACGGCTGCCAAAGTTAAAGCACCGGTAATCGTGCAGTTCTCTAACGGCGGTGCGGCATTTATCGCTGGTAAAGGCTACAAAGGCGAAGGCCAGCAGGCTGCTATTCTGGGTGCTATCTCTGGTGCGCTTCACGTTCATCATATGGCCGAACATTATGGTGTTCCGGTTATTCTGCACACTGACCACTGCGCCAAAAAACTGCTGCCGTGGATTGATGGCCTGCTGGATGCTGGTGAAAAACATTTTGCTGCTACCGGTAAACCGCTGTTCTCTTCTCACATGATCGACCTGTCTGAAGAATCTCTGGAAGAAAACATCGAGCTCTGCTCTAAATACCTGGCGCGTATGTCCAAAATGGACATGACTCTGGAAATCGAACTGGGTTGTACTGGTGGTGAAGAAGATGGTGTGGATAACAGCCACATGGACGCTTCCGCACTGTACACTCAGCCAGAAGACGTTGATTATGCATACACCAAACTGAATGCAATCAGCCCGCGTTTCACCATCGCTGCTTCCTTCGGTAACGTACACGGTGTTTACAAACCAGGTAACGTTAAACTGACCCCGACTATTCTGCGCGATTCCCAGGAATATGTGTGCAAGAAACACAACCTGCCGCACAACAGCCTGAACTTCGTATTCCACGGCGGTTCTGGTTCAACTGCCCAGGAAATCAAAGACTCCGTAAGCTACGGTGTTATTAAAATGAACATCGATACCGACACCCAGTGGGCAACCTGGGAAGGTATTCTGAACTACTACAAAGAAAACGAAGCTTATCTGCAAGGCCAGTTGGGTAACCCGAAAGGCGAAGACCAGCCGAACAAAAAATACTATGACCCGCGTGTCTGGCTGCGTGCCGGCCAGCAGTCAATGGTAGCTCGTTTGGAGCAGGCGTTCACTGAACTGAACGCGATTGACGTTCTGTAATTAGTTCGTTTCTGTTTCAACTAAAAACCCGCCTCTGAGGCGGGTTTTTTTACGCCTTTTTCTGGGTTTAAAGCATAAAAATGTGAGCTGTCTGGCATAAGGCAGGCTTTTTGTTTACCCTTTAGAAACATCTTTGAGGTGTAAATTTGCTTTTGACTAACGGAGACAAGGAACCCAGATGGAAGACATACATGTTGTGGACAGCATAAATGATGCAGGCACCTGGTTGATGCGCAATCAGGCTTTGCTGGTTGATTACGCCGTTAATATTGTCTCGGCCGTAGTCATTATTATTATTGGCTTTGTGGTAGCCCGGTTAATTTCGAATGCGCTCAACCGTGTTATGCAGGCCCGTAAAATTGATGCCACCGTTGCAGATTTTCTGTCTGCGCTGGTTCGCTATGGCATTATCGCGTTTACTCTGATTGCTGCATTAGGCAGGATTGGGGTGCAGACCGCGTCTGTGATTGCCGTATTAGGTGCTGCCGGTTTAGCTGTTGGCCTCGCGTTGCAGGGGTCGTTGTCTAACCTTGCTGCCGGTGTGTTGCTGGTGACATTCCGCCCGTTCCGTAGTGGTGAATATGTTGATCTGGGTGGTGCCGCAGGTACTGTACTGAATGTCCAGATCTTCTCTACTACACTGCGCAGTGTGGATGGCAAAATTGTTGTTGTGCCGAATGGTAAAATTATTGCCGGGAATATTATTAACTTCTCACGTGAGCCTGCGCGGCGTAATGAGTTTATTATTGGCGTGTCCTATGATGCGGATATTGACCAGGTGAAAAAGATCATTTCCGATATTCTGATGGCGGATGATCGTATCATAAAAGAGAAAGGTATTACCGTGCGCCTCAATGAGTTAGGGGCTTCTTCTCTGAATTTTGTCGTGCGGGCCTGGAGTAACAGCGGAGACCTTATTGAAGTGTACTGGGATACACTGGAAAAAATTAAGAAGGCTCTGGATGCTAATGATATTGGCATTCCTTACCCGCAAATGGACGTGCATATGATTCGCGAGCAAGAAAAATAACCTTTTGCTCTCAGGCCATTGTGATGCCTGGGGAAGATGGTTTTTTCTGCATAGTTTCACACACTAATGGCCAGCTTACACTGGCCATTAGTGTGTCTGCTATTATTAGATATTCTTATTAATAATTAAAAATATCAATTTCCACTAATAAAACAAACTACGTAGACTGCGCGCCATTCCCAAAATAAAAGGATGAACTATGTTTAGCTGGTATCTGCAAGGGCTGGCGTTGGGCGCAGCAATGATTTTACCCCTTGGGCCACAGAATGCGTTTGTAATGAATCAGGGGATTCGCCGCCAGTATCACCTGATGATTGCGGCGCTGTGTTCCTTAAGTGATTTGGTGCTGATTTGCGCCGGGATCTTTGGTGGCAGCGCACTGTTGATGCAGTCGCCCTGGCTTCTGGCACTGGTAACCTGGGGGGGCGTGGCGTTTTTGTTGTGGTATGGATGGGGCGCATTCAAAACAGTATTCAGCCGCGATATTACGCTGGATGAAGCACAAATAGCGGGCCAGGGGCGCTGGCGTATTATTACGACGATGCTGGCGGTGACATGGCTCAACCCCCATGTGTATCTGGACACTTTCGTGGTGTTAGGTAGCCTGGGTGGGCAACTGGCCACCGAGCCGAAACGGTGGTTTGCTCTGGGGACTGTCAGCGCCTCGTTTTTGTGGTTTTTCGGCCTTGCGCTGCTCGCGGCCTGGTTTGCACCACGCCTGCGTACTCAACATGCGCAACGGGTTATCAATTTTGTGGTCGGCAGCGTGATGTGGTTTATTGCGTTAAGACTTGCACAGGAAGGTGTTCACCATCTTCAGGGGTTGTTTTGATAACCGGCTGGCGTAATTATCCTATGGACATCTGGTGATTAATCGTTACTCTTGCTCGCAGGATGTAACGAGAAGTACTTCCTGTCAGGTTAAAAATTGCATGGAGGATAAGAAATGAAGTTTAACGTGTTGTTACTGGCAAGTGTTTTAGGATTGGCCTCTTTTTCTGGTGTCGCTAATGAGTTACCAAACGGCCCTCATATTGTCACATCAGGGAGTGCCAGTGTAGACGCAGTGCCAGATATCGCGACCTTATCTATCGAGGTGAGTGTTACGGCGAAGGATGCAGCCAGCGCGAAACAACAGGCTGATGAGCGTGTTGCGCGTTACTTTTCTTTCCTGCAGGAAAAGGGTGTCGATAAAAAAGATATTGATGCGGCAAACTTACGTACTCAGCCAGAATACGAATATCTGAAAGAAGGCAAGCGCGAACTTAAAGGCTACCGTGCTGTGCGCAACGTGGTTGTTACGGTGCGCAAACTTGATGGTCTCAGCGGGTTGCTTGATGGCGCACTCAAGGCCGGGTTAAATGAAATTCGCTCCGTTTCTCTGGGCGTCTCCAGCCCGGATGCCTATAAAGAACAGGCACGTAAGGCAGCAATCAGCGACGCTATCGCACAGGCAAATTCGCTTGCGCAAGGCTTCCACGCCAAACTGGGCCCGGTATACAGTGTGCGTTATCACGTTGCCAATTATCAGCCATCACCTATGGTGCGTATGATGAAAGCAGACGCTGCTCCTGTTTCAGCCGAAGATACCTACGACCAGCAAACGATTCAGTTTAGTGACCAGGTTGATGTGGTATTCGAAATGAGCCCACAGGCTGCTTCTGCTCAGTGACAGCTGTTCACGGCTGGCGCAAGTAAAAAAGGCTTCCACCAGGAAGCCTTTTTCATGAATACGCGTTGGATTAGTACCAAACAGGCTGCCGGCGAGGGAATAAATTTGCCGCGCCAGTGATAACCAGCGCAATAATCGCCGCAGCAACAACATAACCATACACTGAGAAATCACTCAGCGGAACATGGCTTAACCGGTTGGTATTGAGTGGTTCGAAAAAGGTACTCTTCACTTGCAGCAGGGCCATCAGTACCAGCAGGTTACTGGCCGCCAGCCCTAATGTACAAACCAGCGCCTTCAGTAATGACGACATAGCAAAGACGCGCTGCAGTATCACCGTACCGAGAGTTCCGGAAATAGCGAAAACAAGGGTATGCCACATTTGGCATTCTGCCGTCGCTGCCACGCTGGAAATAAACAGTGTCTGGCCGTGAAAGTACATCACCGCGGCCGGAAGATAGAGGCTGTAACCCAATAACCCAAACAGCCCGAGAGAAAAAATCGTGATAAATAACGTTTTCATGCCAGTCTGCAATACCCGCCTGTGCGAATTAACCGCCGCATTGTCTAACATTCCCACGCCGACGGATAATAACCAGTTTTATCTATTTGTTATTAAATCTTACAGAGAACGCTCATTTGGGTTCGGAAAATAAACAGGCAAAAAAGACCGCTATTCCTGGCGTAATACTTTGTGCCCAAACGCCAGCAGTGCATCTGTCACTTTGCGCATCATACGGCTTTCAGGTGCAAATCTGTGCCAGTAAAGCATACGGCGCTGAAACAGCCCTGGCGTTAAATCAATAAGCTCACCACTGTTTAACTCTTTTTCAATTTGCAGGTGTGGAATCATACAGCAGGTTGTTCCCTGGCGCGCGAGCTGAACAAATGCTTCTGATGAGTTCACAATATGGCAGGGCACGCTACCCGGGGAAAGATCGAAATTCTGCTGCAAAAACGCCTGATGCATATCGTCAAGGTGGTCGAATGCCACGGCAGGAGCCTTAAGCAAAGACGTACGGTTGACGCCATTGGGAAAATAGCGGTCTGCAAAAGCTTTGGAACCAACAAACAAGTAGTCCAGTGCCCCGAGTTTGTCGACCAGGCAACTGGGCAGCGCCTGAGCCTGTATACTCACGGCTCCAACCACTTCACCACGGCGTAAACGTTCCTGAGTGCGGGTTTCGTCTTCCACTTGCAGGTTCAGGCGAATCGGTGAATCAGCCAGTACCGGGGCAAGTGCCGGGAGCAGCCAGGTTGCCAGACTGTCGGCGTTCACCGCCAGTGACAAGAGCAGTGGCGTTGACCCAGTTTGTTCATCGCCCAGCCACTCTTCCTCAAGTAATTCAACCTGGCGCAGCAAAGCCAAAAGTTTCTGCCCTTGTTCAGTAGGGCGAGGTGGTACTGTTCTTACCAACAGGGGCTGACCGAACAAATTTTCCAACTGTTTGATTCGTTGAGACACCGCAGACTGGGTGATACAAAGCTTCTGTGCTGCACGTTCAAACCCGCGTTCGCGGATAACTGCGTCCAGCGCCTGTAGTGTTTTGTAGTCCGGGCGTTTCATTATTTCGGTATGCTCCTGTTTTTTTGGCTTCTGGCACTATGACATAAAACCAGACATGATCCAGTGAAAATCCTTACGTATGGCACGCTGGTTGCCTTTAGTACGGCGTATTTTGGCCTTAAACACGGTATTTTTATTGGCACTGTTCTATAATGCGTCCCCGGTTTTTTCATCTTTTCTATCACAGGCAAAAACACCATGACGCAGGATGAACTGAAAAAAGCAGTGGGATGGGCGGCTTTACAGTATGTGCAACCCGGAACTATCGTTGGTGTCGGCACAGGGTCTACCGCCGCACATTTTATTGATGCACTGGGCACCGTTAAGCACCAAATCGAAGGTGCGGTATCCAGTTCCGATGCTTCTACTGCCAAACTCAAAGCGCTGGGCATTCCCGTGTTTGACCTTAACAATGTTGATGCGCTTGGTATTTATGTTGATGGCGCAGATGAGATTAACGGGCAGATGCAAATGATTAAAGGTGGTGGTGCTGCCTTAACCCGGGAAAAAATCATTGCTTCTGTAGCAGATAAATTTATCTGTATTGCTGATGCTTCCAAACAGGTTGATATTTTGGGTAATTTCCCACTTCCAATTGAGGTTATTCCTATGGCCCGCAGTTGCGTCGCGCGCAGCCTGGTCAAGTTAGGTGGGCGCCCGGAGTATCGCCAGGGGGTTCTGACCGATAACGGTAACGTGATTCTGGATGTTTACGGCTTATCCATCATTGATCCGGTTGCCACTGAAAACGCCATTAATGCAATTCCCGGCGTGGTGACCGTTGGGTTGTTCGCCAACCGTGGCGCAGATATAGCGCTTATTGGAACGGCTGATGGCGTTAAAACTATTGTGAAATGATCTGGCTGGGGGGCTTGCCTGCCCTCCAGAAACTGTCGTTCTGAAAAATTTTAAGAAATTTTAAATTTAGTGATAATGTTCACATTTAATTCCTGTTGTGGTTTTTATTCCTGCTTTTTGTGATTTTTTTGGTGTTACTCCCCGGCTTTCCTTCTTACATGCGTTTTGTTCAGCATAAGTGACAAAACATCGTTATTGCCGGAGGCGTAATTTTTGATATGTTGACAGAAGGCTGGCTTATTTCACGCAGCGTATTCTTTCAGATAACACAGGGTCGGGAAATGGCAAAAGTATCACTGGAGAAAGACAAGATTAAGTTCCTGCTGGTGGAAGGTGTGCATCAAAAAGCAATCGATAACCTTCGCGCTGCAGGCTACAACAACATTGAATATCATAAAGGCGCACTGGACACTGAATCGCTCAAAGAGTCCATCCGTGATGCTCATTTTATCGGTTTACGATCCCGTACCCATCTGACTGAAGACGTTTTTGCCGCAGCTGAAAAACTGGTTGCGGTAGGGTGTTTCTGTATCGGCACCAATCAGGTTGACCTGGATGCTGCAGGTAAACGTGGTATTCCGGTATTTAATGCGCCGTTCTCAAATACCCGCTCTGTTGCTGAACTGGTTATTGGTGAGCTGCTGCTGCTGCTGCGTGGGGTGCCCGCCGCGAACGCCAAAGCACACCGTGGTGTCTGGCATAAACAGGCAGTGGGTAGCTTTGAAGCTCGCGGTAAAAAACTGGGGATTATTGGTTACGGCCATATCGGTACTCAGTTAGGGATTCTGGCAGAATCGCTGGGCATGCACGTTTATTTCTATGATATTGAAAGCAAACTGCCGCTGGGCAATGCCACTCAGGTTCAGCATTTATCAGATTTACTGAATATGAGTGATGTGGTCAGCCTGCATGTGCCGGAAAATGCATCCACCAAAAACATGATGGGTGCCGAACAGATAGCCATGATGAAGCCGGGCTCACTGTTAATTAACGCATCCCGCGGCACGGTGGTTGACATTGAAGCATTGTGTGACTCGCTGGCAAGCCAGCACCTGGCTGGTGCCGCTATCGACGTCTACCCAACTGAACCGGCAACGAACAGTGATCCTTTCACTTCACCGTTGTGTGAGTTTGATAACGTGCTGCTGACACCGCATATTGGTGGCTCAACACAGGAAGCGCAGGAAAATATTGGTATCGAAGTTGCTGGCAAACTGGTGAAATATTCTGATAACGGTTCAACACTTTCTGCGGTGAATTTCCCGGAAGTGTCCCTGCCTCAGCATACCAGCAGCACCAGCCGTTTGCTGCATATCCACGAGAACCGCCCTGGCATTCTGACCGCAATCAACCATATTTTTGCCGACCAGGGGATCAACATTGCAGCGCAGTACCTGCAAACTTCTCCGCATATGGGGTATGTGGTTATTGATATCAATGCGGCAGAAGATGTCGCTGACGCAGCTCTGCAAAGCATGAAAGCTATTCCGGGGACAGTTCGTGCCCGCCTGCTTTACTAATTAATACATTGCTGCATTGAGCCTTCCTTCGGGAAGGCTTTTTTATGCGTCGGGCAGTGAGTTACCAGACCCAGAGTTTTGACGGTGTCACAATGGTGGGTAAAGGAATATCCCAGCGCTCGGTGGGAAGCGCCTCCACTTGCTGGCAGTCATGGGCGTAGCCTACCGGGATAAAACCATGTTCGCGCCAGTTTTGTAGTGTCCGGTCATAAAACCCGCCACCCATACCCAGGCGCTGGCCAGTGCTGTCGAACGCAACCAGAGGCGTTACCAGAATATCCAGGTGCTGCAAGGGCAGAATCTGGCGCACATCAAGGCGCGGCTCGGGAATTTTCAGGCGGTTGACTACCAGCTCAGTATCCGGTTCATAACGCACCATAATAAGCCCGCCCGCGCTGAACGGGTGCAGAACCGGAAGGTAGACCGAGCGGTTCATTGCCCACAGGCGTTCAATCAGTGGGCGGGTGTTGAGCTCGCCGTCTACAGAAAGGAATAACCCAATATGCTGTGCTCTTGCTGCGGGGGGCCACGTCAGAAAACGTTCAGCGGCTTCATGAGCGGAAGACTGTTGCTGATGAGAAGTTAAAGCCCGCCGAATCTGGCGAATATGCTGACGAATATGTTGCCGGGAAGCTGATACATCCGGTGAGTGCTGCATAGACAATGAGCTGATGAGAAAAGAAAGAGGGAATCTCCGAGATGCCGCCGCAGGCTGTAACCCTTGAACCCGTGGTTCAAGGTGAATGTGTCGTCACGACCTTAAGGCTTCCCGGACGGACCGGGCATGCTCACCGGTCGTGGAGCGTCACATTCTGTTTGTTTGAAATATCGGCTCAGGGGACTGGCCCGCTTGCGAACATCTCAGAGAAATTTTTAATTCATGGTTACTGTATCACAGCCAACCCTGAATTGTTATTCAAACTTCGTTTCCGGCCTTTCAGTTATGCGACCTTGTTCAAGTAATGCCTGTTCAATGGTCTGCTGTAACATCCGGATTCGTTGCTCCATACTGGCAGCATAGTCACGGGTTTTCGCTTTTTCTTGTGACAGCTCATAACAGATGTTGAGCGCCGCAATGAAAACCAGTTGCTCTGTATTGGTGACTCTAGTGCGAACTTTCAGATCTTGCAACCGTTGATTTAACTCATCAGCGGCCAGATTCAGCGCATCACGTTGTTCAGGCGGACAATTCACGCGCAGTGAACGACCAAAAATTTGAATGTCGACTGGTTCTGCAGACATGACACCTTCCTGCTGTTTACTCGCCTGCCTTATCGCAGCCCTGGGGCGGCGAAGGGGCGCTACTATAGCTACCCTTATATGAAGATACAAGCCCTTTTCTGGTATCTCCCGGGGCCGAAGTGGTAGCATAACACGAACTTAGCTTCCCAACGACGAAGAATGCGCATGTCTATACAAAATGAGATGCCTGGCTATGCCAGCATAAACCAGTTACTCAACCAACAAAATGTTGGTTTAACGCCGTCGGAAATGCACGGATTGATTAGCGGGATCTTGTGTGGCGGGAACAATGACAGTTCCTGGCAACCGCTTGTCCACGATTTGACTAACGAAGGCCTGGCGTTCAGCCAGAACCTCGCTGACAGCCTGCGTCAGATGCACAGTGCCACCAGTGATGCGCTGGAAGATGAAGGCTTTCAGTTCCAGCTGTTCATGCCTGAAGGTGAAGATGTGTCGGTGTTTGACCGCGCAGATGCCCTTTCTGGCTGGGTGAATCACTTCCTGCTGGGGCTGGGAGTGACTCAGCCACGCCTGGATAAAGTGAAAGGTGACCTTGGCGAGGCGATTGCCGATCTGCGTAATATCGCCCAACTGGGTTACGACGAAGACGAAGATATTGAAGAACTGGAAATGTCTTTGGAAGAAATTGTTGAGTATGTGCGTGTTGCTGCATTGCTGTGCTATGAAACATTCAACCGCCAGCAACCAACAGCACCAGAAGTACAACAAAAACCCACGCTGCATTAAGCAAGCCGGGTTCAGTAACGGAAGGAGGGGTGATGATTCAACAGGAATTTCTTCGCCGCCGTCAGGCAATGCTGGCAAAAATGGCGCCAGCCAGTGCGGCACTGTTTTTTGCGGCCCCCGAAGCGCCGCGTAGTGCAGACAGTGAGTATCCCTACCGGCAAAATAGTGATTTTTGGTACTTCACGGGTTTTAACGAGCCTGAAGCATTGCTGGTCTTAATCAAGAGCGATGACACGCACAATCACAGTGTGTTGTTTAACCGTGTGCGGGATAAAACGGCAGAAATATGGTTTGGCCGCCGGTTGGGCCAGGAAGCTGCGCCGGAAAAACTGGGAGTGGACAGAGCCCTGGCTTTTGATGAAGTGGGTGACAACCTCGCTCAACTGCTTAACGGGCTCGACTGTGTTTACCACGCGCAGGGCCTCTATGACTACGCAGACAGCATTGTTTTTGGCGCACTGGATAAACTGCGCAAAGGCAGCCGGTCGAACCTGAAGGCCCCTTCCTCGCTAACAGACTGGCGCCCCTGGGTGCATGATATGCGCCTGTTTAAATCCCCCGAAGAAGTCGCTGTATTGCGCCGTGCCGGGGAGATAACCGCATTGGGGCACACCCGGGCGATGGTGCAGTGCCGCCCGGGTATGTATGAATACCAACTGGAAGGTGAAATCCTTCACGAATTCAACCACCACGGCGCACGTTACCCCTCTTACAACACAATTGTCGGCGGCGGTGAGAACGGCTGTATTCTGCATTACACCGAAAATGAGAGCCTGTTACGTGCTGGCGACCTGGTATTAATTGATGCCGGGTGTGAACTGGAAGGGTATGCCGGGGATATTACCCGTACTTTCCCCGTTAACGGGCGCTTCACTCCGGCTCAGCGGGCGGTGTATGACATCGTGCTGGAATCGCTTGAAACGGCTCTTTCTTTATATGGCCCGGGCACAACTATGCAGGAAGTGACAGAAGCTGTCGTGCGCGTAATGGTCACCGGCCTGGTTCGCCTGGATATTTTACAGGGTGATATCGATGCCCTGATAACCCAGAATGCACACCGGCAATTTTTCATGCATGGTCTGAGCCACTGGCTGGGGCTTGATGTCCATGATGTCGGAGAATATGGGCCGGATCGCTCGCGCCCGCTGGAACCTGGCATGGTGCTGACGGTTGAACCCGGTTTGTATATAGCGCCAGATGCAGACGTACCGGAAATCTACCGGGGCATTGGTATTCGTATCGAAGATGACATTGTGATTACTGCCACCGGGAACGAAAACCTGACTGCCAGTGTGGTGAAATCCGCAGATGATATCGAAGCGCTAATGGCGGCATCACACTCATGAGTATTGTGATCGCAGGGGGCGGAATGATCGGCGCAACTCTGGCGCTGGCTATCTCCACCCTGACTCAGGGCAGGTTGCCTGTTCATCTGATAGAGGCCCGTACTCCCGATGCCAGTCAGCACCCGGGGTTTGATGCCCGGGCTATTGCCCTGGCAAAGGGGACTTCAACACAGTTAGCAAAACTTGGGGTGTGGCAGGCATTGCAAGATTGCGCAACGCCACTGACACAAGTTCAGGTTAGTGACCGTGGTCATGCCGGTTTTGTGACACTGCAGGCTGAAGATTATGGCATTACTGAACTGGGCCATGTTATAGAGCTGCATGATGCCGGGGTTCGCCTGTTTCGGTTATTGCGCAATGCCCCAGGAGTGACGCTGCATTGCCCGGCACGGGTTGAGTCGGTAACCCGTAGCACTGACAGCGTTACGGTGGCGCTGGATAACCAAACAACAGTCGTGGGCAAAGTACTGGTTGCTGCAGATGGCACACTGTCTGCTGTTGGTAAAGCTTGTGGCCTTGCCTGGCAACAAGATGACTACCAACAAGTCGCTGTTATCGCGAACGTAACAACCGCATGTTCACCAGATGGCCGGGCTTTTGAACGTTTCACTGCCAATGGGCCACTGGCGATGCTGCCGATGTCTGGTGGGCGCAGTTCACTGGTCTGGTGCCACCCATTGTCACAACAAACTGAGGTGATGAGCTGGAGTGATGAGCAGTTTTGCGCACAACTTCAGCGCGCCTTTGGCTGGCGGCTGGGCCGCATTTGCCATGCCGGTGAGCGCAGCGCATACCCACTTCGCTTAACTACGGCAGTGGCCGCTACTTCACACCGCGTTGTTGCTGTGGGTAATGCCGCACAAACAATGCACCCCATTGCCGGGCAGGGTTTTAATCTGGGCATGCGCGATGTGATGTCGCTGGCTGAAGAATTTGCCAGTGCGTTTAATCAGCATCAGGACCCTGGCTCATGTGCGGTGCTGGCACGCTATAATGCGCGCCGTTCACCTGACAGGGCGGCGACAATTGGCGTCACTGACGGGTTGGTTCACTTGTTTGCCAACCAATGGGGGCCGCTGGTTGTTGGGCGCAACATAGGTTTAATGGCGATGGATATCCTGGCGCCAGTGCGTGAGGCGCTGGCAAAACGCACCCTGGGCTGGGTGATTCGGTAAGGAGCATTATGGTTCAGAGTGTGGATGTCGCCATTATTGGCGGTGGGATGGTTGGGCTGGCCGTAGCCTGCGGTTTGCAAGGCAGTGGGCTGCGGGTTGCTGTGGTGGAAAATCAGCCATGCCAGCCAGTTGATGCGTCTGCGCCTCCAGCGTTGCGTGTTTCGGCAATCAATGCTGCCAGCGAGAAATTACTGCGACGCCTGGGAGCCTGGGAGCGAATGGCACCACAGCGCACCAGTGAATGGCACGGCATGGAAGTGTGGGAAAAAGACAGTTTTGGGCACATAGCCTTTGATGACCGCACTGCGGGTGAGCATGCGCTGGGTTATATCATCGAGAATAGCGTAATAAACCAGGCGTTGTGGCAACAGGCTGAGCACTCGGCAGATGTATCGCTTTATGCCCCGGCTGAAGTGAATTCAGTTGCCTGGGGTGAAAATGAGGCATTTATTACACTCAAAGATGGGGAGATGCTCACTGCCCGGCTGGTTGTCGGAGCTGATGGCGCACGCTCCTGGTTGCGTAACCAGGCGAATATCCCGCTCACCTTTTGGGATTACCGGCACCATGCCCTGGTTGCCACTATTCGTACTCAGGAGCCTCATCAGGCTGTTGCTCGCCAGGTATTTCATGGCGATGGCATTCTGGCTTTTCTGCCGCTTAACGATCCTCATTTGTGTTCTATTGTTTGGTCATTGCCGCCCGATAAAGCCCGTGAAATGCAGGATGCGGCCCCTGAACTGTTCAACCGCGAGCTGAGCATTGCCTTTGATCTGCGCCTGGGGCGCTGTGAGCTGAGCAGTGACCGCCAGTGTTTCCCTCTTACCGGGCGTTATGCGCGGCAGTTTGCTGCTCACCGGCTGGCTTTGGTAGGCGATGCAGCACACACGATTCACCCACTTGCCGGCCAGGGTGTGAACCTGGGCTTCATGGATGCGGCTGAGCTGGTAGGGGAATTACGGCGTTTGCACCAGCAGGGAAAAGATATTGGCCAGTATCTGTACCTGAAACGCTATGAAAGGCAGCGTAAATACAATGCCGCACTGATGCTGGCTGGCATGCAATCCTTCCGTGAATTGTTTGCAGGAACCAACCCGGCACTGAAACTGGTACGTGATGTTGGCCTGAAACTCGCCGACACTTTACCCGGTGTTAAACCCCGCATTATTCGCCAGGCCATGGGGCTTGATAATTTACCCCAATGGTTGCGTGACTGATCATCTGCGCCGTGTTTACGGTTTGTAAATCGGCGCACCTTTCATTTGAAATATTCTAATTTCACTGCTTTTTTCAGATTAGTTTTATTTATCCGAATTTTTTCCTGAATTTCGTGTTTCCCTGAGTATTTGGAGATTAATATCATTAAAATCGGAAACGGGTACGCAAAAGCTGGAGAAAATTTTATGTTTTTGTGGTTAATCCAGTTTAATTAACTGGTGGTTGTGTTGTTAAAAACACTCATAAGATAAACTGATGACTCATTTTACCTTATGGTTAAGCGTGCTTTTCAGTGGTAAGTTCAGGCAAAAGATAACGTTTGCGTCGGGGCTCATCAGGGCATTGTTTTCCCCTGGCCAGACGTAAACGTTCCGCAATTGCGGGCTATTACTGAAGAGGACAACATGACTCAGCAAACTCCGTTGTTTGAGCAGCATAAGCAGTGCGGCGCGCGCATGGTGGATTTCCATGGCTGGATGATGCCACTGCATTATGGCTCGCAAATTGATGAACACCACGCCGTGCGCACGGATGCCGGGATGTTTGATGTGTCGCATATGACAATTGTCGATCTTCATGGCGAACGTACCCGTGAATTCTTGCGTTATTTGCTGGCGAATGATGTCGCGAAGCTGACCCAGCCAGGCAAAGCACTGTATACCGGGATGCTTAACGCCTCAGCGGGTGTCATCGACGATCTGATTGTCTATTTTCTCTCCGACTCCTGGTTCCGCCTGGTCGTCAACTCTGCAACCCGTGAAAAAGATCTCGCCTGGATCCATCAACAGGCAGCCTCTTACAGCATTGATATCAGTGTGCGCGATGACTTGTCACTGATTGCCGTACAGGGCCCGAATGCACAGCAGAAAGCGGCAACTTTGTTTACTGCACAACAGCAACAGGCTGTTGCGGGCATGAAACCTTTCTTTGGCGTTCAGTCCGGGGATTTTTTCATTGCAACAACCGGTTATACCGGTGAAGCAGGGTATGAGATTGCACTGCCGGCAGCGCAGGCCGCAGATTTTTGGGAACAGCTGGTTAAGGCCGGGGTAAAACCTTGTGGCCTGGGAGCCCGGGATACCCTGCGCCTTGAAGCCGGAATGAATTTATATGGCCAGGAAATGGATGAAAGCGTGTCTCCCCTGGCTGCAAATATGGGCTGGACTATTGCCTGGCAACCTGAAGACCGTGACTTTATCGGGCGCGATGCTCTGGAAGCTCAACGCCTGCACGGAACCGAACAATTGGTTGGCCTGGTGATGACAGAAAAAGGTGTACTGCGTGGTGGTTTGCCTGTTCGTTTCACCGACACCGAGGGCACTGCTCGCGAAGGTGTTATCACCAGCGGCTCTTTTTCTCCGACCTTAGGCTACAGTATTGCACTGGCACGTGTGCCGGCGGGGATTGGCAGCACAGCGGTTGTTCAGATCCGTAACCGGGAAATGCCGGTGCATGTTACTAAACCGATTTTTGTTCGCGCCGGTAAACCGGTGGCTCAGTAAATTTTTATCAGGAGAGAATTATGAGCAATGTGCCTAATGAGCTGAAATACACCAAAGAGCATGAGTGGCTGCGTAAAGAAGAGGATGGTACTTACACCGTAGGTATTACCGAACACGCGCAAGAGCTGCTGGGCGATATGGTGTTTGTTGATCTGCCGGAAGTGGGTGCCACTGTTGGCGCAGGTGATGACTGCGCCGTTGCTGAATCTGTTAAAGCTGCTTCAGACATCTATGCACCAGTAAGCGGTGAAATTGTTGCTGTTAACGAAGAGCTGAATGACAGCCCGGAGCAGGTCAACAGCGAGCCTTATGGCAATGGCTGGATTTTCAAAATTAAAGCCAGCGATGCCTCTGAGATTGATGCGCTGCTGGATGCAGAAGCCTATGAGGCTCTGCTGGAAGACGAGTAAAACCCGGGGGCTGGTAACCTGCCAGCCCTGTAGCTATCTACTTATCGTAAGTTTCGTTTCAGGAAATACCGCCCATGACCCAGACCTTAAGCCAACTGGAAAACAATGAAGCGTTTATCGGTCGCCATATTGGCCCGTCGCCTGATCAACAGCAGGCCATGCTCGCTGCAGTTGGTGCCGATTCACTGGATGCGCTGACCGGGCAGATTGTGCCCAAAGATATTCAACTGGCACAACCACCTTATATTGGTGAAGCGGCTACCGAAGCGCAGGCGCTGGCTGAATTAAAAGCAATTGCCAGCCGCAACAAGCGTTTCCGTTCGTTTATCGGTATGGGGTATACGGCGGTTCATACTCCACCTGTTATTTTGCGTAATATGCTGGAAAACCCGGGCTGGTATACGGCTTATACTCCGTATCAGCCAGAAGTTTCTCAAGGGCGCCTGGAAGCGTTGCTGAATTTCCAGCAAGTAACACTCGACCTCACCGGTATGGACATGGCGTCTGCTTCTTTGCTGGATGAAGCGACTGCGGCCGCAGAAGCTATGGCAATGGCGAAACGCGTCAGTAAGCTCAAGAATGCTAACCGCTTTTTTGTCGCCAGTGATGTCCATCCGCAAACACTGGATGTTGTCCGTACTCGCGCAGAAACCTTTGGTTTTGAGGTTGTGGTGGATGACGCAGATAAAGTGCTGGAATTGCCCGGCATCTTTGGTGTGTTACTGCAGCAGGTGGGTACCACTGGAGAAGTGCATAATTACGGCGACTTAATCGCGCAACTGAACCAGCGTAATATCGTGGTGAGCGTTGCGGCGGATATTATGGCGCTGGTCATGCTGACGGCACCAGGTAAACAAGGCGCTGATATTGTCTTCGGTTCCGCGCAACGCTTTGGGGTACCGATGGGCTATGGCGGCCCGCACGCCGCTTTCTTTGCTGCACGCGACGCACATAAACGTGCGATGCCAGGGCGGCTTATTGGTGTATCCCGCGATGCAGCCGGTAACATTGCATTGCGTATGGCAATGCAAACTCGCGAACAACATATTCGCCGTGAAAAGGCGAACTCCAATATTTGTACTTCCCAGGTTTTACTGGCCAACATTGCCAGCCTGTATGCGGTATGGCACGGCCCGGTTGGCCTGAAACGCATTGCCGGGCGGATTCATCGTTTTACCGATATTCTGGCTTGTGGTCTGAAGCAAAAAGGGCTTTCACTGCGTCACCAGCACTGGTTTGACACGCTGTGTGTGGAAGTGAGCGACAAGGCCAGTATTCTGGCCCGTGCTCAGGCACAGGGTATCAACCTGCGTAGTGATATTCATAATGCAGTGGGTATTACCCTGGATGAAACCACTACCCGGGAAGATGTTCTCAGCCTGTTTAGCGTGCTGGTGGGCGACGACCATGGTCTGGATATCGCTCAACTGGATAAAGAAACCGCACTGGACAGCCGCTCAGTACCGGCAGAAATGCTGCGTGATGATGCTATTTTGACGCATCCGGTTTTCAACCGTTATCACAGTGAAACTGAGATGATGCGTTATATGCACAGCCTGGAGCGTAAAGACCTGGCTCTGAATCAGGCCATGATCCCACTGGGCTCCTGCACCATGAAGCTCAATGCTGCGGCTGAAATGATCCCCATTACCTGGCCTGAGTTTGCTGAACTGCACCCGTTCTGCCCGGTTGATCAGGCTGAAGGTTATCATTACATGATTAACCAACTGTCTGAGTGGCTGGTGAAACTGACCGGGTATGATGCATTGTGTATGCAGCCTAACTCGGGTGCTCAGGGGGAATATGCCGGTCTGCTGGCTATTCGCCGTTACCACGAAAGCCGCAACCAGGGGCAGCGCGATATCTGCCTTATCCCCAGCTCAGCTCACGGTACCAACCCGGCATCTGCGCAAATGGCGGGCATGCAGGTCGTTGTGGTTGCCTGTGATAAGCAAGGCAATATCGACCTCGATGATTTGCGTGCCAAAGCAGAGGCAGCAGGTGACAAACTCTCCTGCATCATGGTGACATACCCGTCCACTCATGGTGTGTATGAAGAAACTATCCGCTCCGTGTGTGACATCGTTCACCAGGCTGGTGGCCAGGTTTACCTGGATGGCGCGAATATGAATGCCCAGGTTGGCATTACATCACCCGGTTTTATCGGCTCGGATGTATCGCATCTCAACCTGCACAAAACCTTCTGTATTCCTCACGGCGGAGGCGGCCCGGGCATGGGGCCGATTGGTGTTAAAGCACACCTGGCTCCATTTGTTCCAGGCCACAGCGTGGTGCAAATTGAAGAAATGCTGACCCAGCAGGGCGCTGTGTCAGCCGCACCATTTGGCAGTGCTTCCATTCTGCCTATTAGCTGGATGTACATCCGCATGATGGGTTCACAAGGCCTGAAACAGGCAAGCCAGACGGCAATTCTGAATGCCAACTATATTGCCACACGCCTTAAAGATGCCTACCCGGTGTTGTATACCGGCCAGGATGGCCGCGTGGCTCACGAATGTATTCTGGATATCCGCCCGCTTAAAGAGCAAACCGGTATTAGTGAACTGGATATTGCGAAACGCCTGATTGATTATGGGTTCCATGCTCCAACCATGTCTTTCCCGGTGGCCGGTACTCTGATGGTGGAACCAACGGAGTCGGAAAGCAAAGTTGAACTGGATCGCTTTATTGATGCCATGCTGGCTATCCGTGGTGAAATTGCCAAAGTTGGTGCGGGTGAATGGGCTTTGGGTGATAACCCACTGGTGAATGCACCTCATACACAGCAAGAACTGGCTCAGGCTGACTGGCCGCACAGCTACACTCGTGAACTTGCTGCGTTCCCGGCAGGTTACAGTAATAAATACTGGCCGGCCGTTAAACGCCTGGATGATGTGTACGGTGACCGCAACCTGTTCTGCTCCTGTGTTCCGGTGAGCGAATACGACTAGTCAGATTTTGTTTTTTGTTAATTTTATGTTAAGGGTGCTTCGGCACCCTTTTTATTTGGAGTAAAGCAAAGGATGAAAATAGCACTGGTGACAGGCGCCAGCCGGGGTATCGGGCGGGCAACGGCACAATTATTAGCGCAAAGTGGCTATGCTGTGGTGGTTCACTACCGTGAAAACCAGCAAGCGGCAGATGAAGTGGTTACCGATATTGTTACAAGTGGTGGGCAGGCGTGGGCGCATCCGGCAGATATGTCACAGGAAACGGATATCATAAATTTATTTGCCTGGATTGATACATTACCAGGCTCACTGCATGCGCTGGTAAATAATGCTGGTGTGTTGTTCCCTCAGTCGGGAATTGAAGGGCTGGATGCTGAGCGAATCAATGCAGTATTACATACCAATGTCACCGGCCCCTTTATTTGCTGCCGGGAAGCGGTAAAACGCATGAGCAAGCACTCAGGTAACCAGGGAGGCGCTATTGTGAATGTTTCCTCTGCGGCAGCCCGACTTGGGTCGCCTGGCGAATATGTTGATTACGCCGCGTCAAAAGGCGCTCTGGACACATTAACCCGGGGGGTGTCGCAGGAAGTAGCCGCTCAGGGGATCCGCGTGAATGGTGTCCGGCCTGGATTTATTTATACCGGGATGCATGCCAGTGGCGGCGAACCTGGTCGGGTAGACCGAATTAAATCCCGCTTGCCAATGCAAAGAGGCGGAGAACCCCATGAAGTGGCTCAGGCCATTGTCTGGTTACTCAGTGACAATGCGTCTTACGTGACTGGCTCATTTATCGATTTGGCGGGTGGGTTGTAAAAATACCATTGCCCCACTGCAAGGTGAGAGCCTGTAAAAGAAAAAGCCCCGCAGTAATGCGGGGCCTGAGAAACCGGCTGGTTTGGTTATCAGAGTTCTTCACCATTGCTGGCAATCACGCCCTGATACCACCAGAAGCTTTTCTTCCGTGAACGTGACATATCACCTGTGCCATCATCGTGTTTATTCACATAAATAAACCCGTAGCGCTTGCTGTATTGCCCGGTAGTGAAAGAGACGCAGTCAATGCAGCCCCATGGCGTATAGCCCATCAGATCCACACCATCATAAGTGACAGCTTTCACCATTTGCTCGACATGTGCGCGCAGGTACTCAATACGGTAGTCATCATTGATACTGCCATCGTCTTCAACTTTGTCGTACGCGCCAAAGCCATTTTCGACAATGAACAGCGGTTTCTGATAGCGTTCATACAGTTCACACAGTGCATAACGCAGGCCTGTCGGGTCAATCTGCCAGCCCCAGTCAGACGCTTTAACATGTGGGTTCGGTACGCTGCCTTCAAAGCCGGAAATGGCATCGCCACTACCACCTTCTGCTTTTACCGCATTGGTCATGTAATAGCTGAAGCCCAGGTAATCACAGCACCCTTCACGCAGAATTTGCTCGTCACCTTCTTCCATGTGGATGGTAAACCCACGGCGTTCCCACTCGTTGAGTACATAAGCCGGGTAGTAACCGCGTAATTGCACATCGGTAAAGACATAACGTTCACGCATGGATTCCTGCGCATACATCACGTCATCCGGGTTACAGGTAAACGGATACAACGGCACCATGGCAAGCATGCAGCCAATTTTCATTTCCGGATTAATTTGGTGGCCGGCTTTAACCGCCATTGCGCTGGCAACAAACTGGTGATGCAGCACCTGATACATGGTTTCTTCAGGGTTCTCATGGTCGGTATACACCACACCAGAGCAGCAATAACCAAATAACGGCGCGCGCCAGTTACGCTGGTTATTGATTTCGTTGAACGTCATCCAGTATTTCACTTTGGATTTATAACGCTCAAACACCACTTCTGCGAAGCGAACGAAGAAATCGACAACTTTACGGTTAGCCCAGCCGCCGTATTCCTGCACCAGGTGTAAAGGCATTTCAAAATGCGACAGAGTTATGACCGGCTCAATATTGTATTTGAGCATTTCATCAAACATCTCGTCGTAAAATTTCAGGCCTTCTTCATTTGGCTGGGTTTCGTCCCCTTTGGGGAAGATGCGGGTCCAGGCAATGGATGTCCGGAAGCATTTGAAGCCCATTTCAGCAAACAGCTTAATGTCTTCTTTGTAGTGACCATAGAAGTCGACAGCTTCATGGTTAGGGTAGTATTTGCCTGCTTCTGGTTGCTGGGTAATCACGCGTGGCACACCGTGAGCACCACCGGTCAGCACATCACAAATGCTGGGGCCTTTTCCGCCTTTATCCCAGCCGCCTTCAACCTGGTGTGCTGCAACAGCACCACCCCACAAAAAATCCTTTGGCAGTGTGAGTTTTTTCATAACGTCCTCTGAGTGTGCACGCGATATCCTGGTTTTACCGCCCGGAAATTGGGCGTAAAACAGAACGGATATTCAGCAGTTAAAAGTCATGCTTCAGAGTCTGGCAAAAGCAGATGCAAATGTCACGATATAACAAAATCAGTGGGTTGTGACTAGTTACATGCAAAAAACAGGGCGTTTTTTAGGCCAGCTTTCGGGCGAGTTTCCGGCCTAATGTTTCCAGAATATAGACGACAGGTAACTGGCTGGTAATATCGTGATTGCCAGAAATGCGCATTTGGGGAATATGCCAGGAGATATTGAAATCCGCCATGCGGGCCAGTGACGAGTTGTCGTTGCTGGTGATTGACATAACTTTGCAGTGATGCAGGCTGAACTGGCTGGCAAACCGCAAAATTTCTGGCGTTTCCCCGGAAACGGAAAGCACAATTGCCAGCGCGTTTTTCGCCATATCGTTGTTGACCGGGAAATATGGGTCATCAATATGGTTACTGAATTTTCCCATGTTGGAAAAAAAACGTGCGCCGTATTTCGCCATAGAGCCTGATGTGCTGGCCCCCACAAATATAATACGCTCTGAATGGCAGATAATATCCACGGCCTGGTTCAGCAACGTATCAAACTCCGGGTTATTCACACTGTTAAAGAAACTGATGATTTCACCAGTGCCAAAATTGGCGGGCAGTGGTTCAGCCTGGGATAAATAGAGCTTGAAGCGCACACGAAACTCAGAATAACCATCACAACCCAGCTTGCGGCAGAAACGTAAGACCGTGGTTGTGGAAACTCCGGCAGCTTCTGCCAGTTCCCGGATAGTCATGTACATCACGGCATCATGATTCTTGATGGCGTAGTTGTAGACCAGCAATTCCAGGTTGTTCAGCCCGGCGATTGCCGCATGGTTAAATAAGGTCACAGCGGGTATCCTGAGTCATCAAGCCAATGGTTGTTAGCGTAACCAGCCTTTTTCGTGAGCGGCATATAACTGTGTTTTGACATGTTCCCATAAGTCCGGCCAGACATCGCCAACACAGGTATTACGGTTGAGAACTTGCTCAAGCCTGACCTGGTTCTCCTGCCAACTCTGCCCTTCATTATGCAGGTTTTGCAGCACCGGTAACACTCTGTCCAGCGCGCCAGCAAATTGGGCGTCGGGCGTGGTGCCCGCTTCATATTCCTGCCAGAGTGCCAAAAACTGGCTGTTTTGCGGGGCAGGCAGCAGGCCAAACAAACGTTCTGCTGCCTGGGCTTCCTGGCTGGCAATGGCGGCGCGGGCTTCCAGGTCGTACACCAGTACATCACCGGTATCTATTTCGACAACATCATGCAGCAGTGCCATTTTTATTACCCGGTCAATATCCACCTTGCTGCCTGCGAAAGGTGCCATGCTCATTGCGGCTACAGCAAAATGCCAGCTGTGCTCAGCGCTGTTTTCTGCACGCCCTCCGCCTAACAGCCGGGTGCGACGTTCAACCCGCTTGAGTTTGTCAATTTCCATAAGAAAATTAATGATATCGGTAAATTTACCAAAACCAGGAGTACTACCGGTCATCGTTCTTATCCTGCTGTTATGCGCCTGCGCAAATTGTAAAACAAATTCCGCTTACCTGCGATCAACCTGGAAATACCTGTACACATATTAAATTTCAGTGAACATGTGTTCACTGAAATCATTCTCAGTTAGGCTATACGTGCGGTGACCTTATTATTTCCAGGAGTTGATCTTATGGCCCGGACAAAACGTTTTGCGCAGGGATATTCTCTGGCAGAGGAGATTGCCAACAGTATCAGCCATGGGATAGGTCTGGTGTTTGGCATCGTTGGGCTGGTGTTATTGCTGATTCAGGCCGTGGATACCCGGGCGGGTGCGACAGCCATAACCAGTTACAGCCTGTATGGCGGCAGTATGATATTGCTGTTCCTGGCGTCCACGCTGTATCACGCCATTCCGCATGCGCGAATTAAGCCGCTACTGAAAAAATTTGACCACTGTGCCATCTACCTGTTGATTGCCGGTACTTACACACCATTTTTGCTGGTCGGGCTGCGCTCGCCACTGGCGCATACCTTAATGGTGATTATCTGGAGCCTGGCATTAGCGGGGATCCTGTTTAAGCTCACCATTGCTCACCGGTTTAAAGTACTGTCGCTGGTAACTTACCTTGCTATGGGTTGGCTTTCATTATTGGTGGTGTACCAACTGGCAATGCGTATTGCCCCGGGCGGGGTGACTTTACTGGCAGCGGGTGGGGTAGTTTATTCCCTGGGGGTGATTTTTTATGTCTGCCGCCGTATCCCGTTTAACCACGCTATTTGGCACGGCTTTGTGCTGGGTGGTAGCGTGTGCCATTTCCTGGCGATTTACTTTTATGTCGGGTAAATGTGGGGGGGCAGCTGGCGGGAGGATACCAGAGTAAGGTTAAGGCGCATATCTGTTGAAGTACGCCAGGCAGAATGCGTTTGCCCCTTGCCTGGCGCCAGTACGTGGTGGGAATCAGGCTTCTTCTTCAAGTGAATAAGGCAGTGGCTCAAGACTGAGTTCGCTGCTTTCGTCGCCCAAAACACGGAATACGGTGCCAGGCTCGATATCGTTATTCATTACGGCCTGAACCAGTGTTCGGCCATCTTCCAGTGATACTGCGGCCAGAACACGCCCGGTACGCCGCCAGTTGTCACCCATTTTCATTTCCAGTGCATCTGCCGCGGCAGGAATATGCCCGGCTTTACCAGATAACAGCCACATTGCGCGCTTATTGGCACCACGGAATTTTGCCCGTGCCACCATCTCCTGCCCGGTGTAACAGCCTTTTTTAAAGCTGATTCCCCCCAGAGCCTGTAAGTTTGCAGCCTGTGGAATAAATTCATTGGTGTTGGCCAAATCAATAACGGGGTAGCCAGCTTCGATATCCAGCGCCAGCCATTGTTGGCTGTTGTTACGCTGGGCTTCACCTTTTAGTTTATCGGCCACTACCTGAGCCTGAGAGGTGTCAGTTACCAGTAAAAAGCGCTCGGCAGGCAAAGGCAGCCACAGAATCGTGGTATTGCCATCCTGTACGACTGGCTGGCTGGCATCTGGCAAGGTGGTATAAACAGAGGCCAGAGCGGCACGGGCCTGAAAACCGGCCAGACCGAGCAGCACTGCGTTATCATCTGGCGCGATGGTGACTTTGGAAAAAACAGCGTATTTTTTCAGTTCACTCAACTGTGTTTCACACACACTGCGGCGCAGTAACCAGGAGAAACCCTGTTCACCGGGAAATAACCGCAGATTGCTCCACATTTTCCCTTTGGCATCGCAATGTGCTGTCAGCACATGTTCATGTTCCGTTAGCTGAGCAAGATCTGCAGTAAGTTGCCCCTGAAGATATGTTTTACTGTCAGGGCCGCTGATGGTGGCAACGGCCCAGTCGTCCAGTGTCATTAATGTCAAAGGAAGGCGGGCTGCGTTAACCGCCTGGCGAGGCGCAAACGGATTGAAAGACATAGTATTAGTCCCGTTTAAATGAGTGCGATATGCCAACTATGGTAAAAGAGACGCAAGCCATTGCAAGGGCTTTCACCATACCTTTTGTGCCTTTGCGTGCAGGGCTGCAGGCTAATGTAATAGCCTGCAACATTAAGAGTAAAGTTAGAAGGATCAAGGAAAATCGCATATTCCGGTGAAGAGTGGCGATAAAACAAGGTAAACTAGCCAGGTACCCGCTTGTGGATTACAGGAAAGAATGTATGGATATCAATAATAAAGCTCGTATTCATTGGGCATGCCGCCGCGGTATGCGCGAGTTAGACATTTCCATCATGCCTTTTTTCGAGCATGAATATGACACGTTGAGTGACAGCGAGAAACAAGCGTTTGTCAGGTTACTCACCTGCGATGACCCGGATCTCTTTAACTGGCTGATGAACCACGGTTCGCCAGAAGACCCGGAACTGGCCCAAATGGTTGCACTGATTCAGTCACGGAATATGGCTCGTGGTCCTGTGGCACTCTGACCTGCGGGTTTCCTGGCAAACGCAATGGCTTTCACTTCTGCTGCACGGTTTAGTGGCTGCGGCAGTGCTGTTTTTGCCCTGGCCACTGGCCTGGACTCCTGTATGGCTGTTGCTGGTTTCGCTGGTGGTGTTCGACTGCGTAAGAAGCCAGCGGCGTATAAATGCCCGCCATGGTGAATTGCAACTGTTAACCGAAAACCGGGTTAAATGGCAAGAAGCTGAGTGGGCTCTGGCAGGCCAGCCCTGGATGTTGAAGTATGGCGTTTTGCTGTGTTTGCGCCGCCTCCCGGGAGGGCGCAAACACCATTTATGGCTGGCAGCAGACAGTATGGACCAAAAAGCATGGCGTGATTTGCGCCGCTTACTGAACCAACACGGCAGTACATAAGTATTGCCGGGGCTGGTCAGCCGAATGCCTGTGCCATTTCACCAAGAATTTGTTCACACCAGTTTTCCAGCCGTTCATCACTCAGGTCATACTGGCTGGTCTCATCCAGAGCCAAACCAACAAATAGCTTGCCATCTGCCGTGACGGGTTTCTGGCTGGTAAAGGTATAGCCTTCTGTTGGCCAGTAACCAATAAAGTGAACGCCCAGAGGTTGTAGTTTGCCGTGCAGCATGCCCAGTGCGTCAAGGAACCACTCGCTGTAACCTTCCTGGTCACCCATGCCGTACAGTGCGACAATTTTTCCCTTGAGGTTAAGGTCGCCCAGTTTGTCCCATATGGCTTCCCAGTCTTCCTGGATCTCACCAAAATCCCAGGTCGGTATCCCCATAATCAGCACATCATAGCTTTCCATTAATGTGGGGGAGTCATCTTTCAGGTTGTGCAGCTCCACCAGATCCGGGCCAATGATGTCGCGAATTTTTTCCGCAGCCATTTCGGTGTAGCAGGTGCTGGAGCCATAAAAAAGGCCGATTTTCATCATGTTAACCATTCATTTCTTATACCAACAGGCATAGTGTACCAGATCCCCCGCAGGTTAAGGCATAATGCGCATATCTGGACAAATACGAGGCGAAAATGGACGACAATCTTGCACTGATTGAGCAGTTCCTCGATACGCTGTGGCTTGAGCGCAACCTGGCGGAAAATACCCTCAGCGCGTACCGGCGAGATTTACACATGGCGGTGGAGTGGCTTCACCACCGGCAACAAACCGTGTTATCCGCAACGGGTGACGATTTGCAGGCATTGCTGGCAGAACGGGTTGAAGGCGGATATAAAGCGACCAGTTCCGCACGCTTATTGAGCGCTCTGCGGCGTTTTTTCCAGTATTTGTACAACGAAAAACTGCGTACTGATGACCCATGCGCCAGGCTGGCATCGCCAAAACTCCCTCAACGCTTACCCAAAGACCTGAGCGAAATCCAGGTTGAGCACCTGCTGCAGGCACCGGTGGTGGATATTCCCCTGGAGTTGCGCGATAAAGCCATGCTGGAGGTGCTCTATGCCACCGGGTTGCGTGTGTCGGAATTGGTGGGCCTGAGTATGAGTGATGTCAGTCTGCGCCAGGGGGTGGTACGCGTGATTGGTAAAGGCGATAAAGAGCGCCTGGTGCCACTGGGTGAAGAAGCGGTTTACTGGCTGGAACAATACCTGACATACAGCCGTCCCTGGTTACTCAATGGTGTGGCGTCTGATGTGCTTTTCCCCAGCCAGCGGGCAAGGCAGATGACACGCCAGACTTTCTGGCATCGTATTAAACATTACGCTACGCTGGCGGGAATCGACAGTGAGAAGCTGTCACCTCACGTGTTGCGCCACGCTTTTGCCACGCATCTGTTAAACCATGGTGCGGACTTGCGTGTGGTGCAAATGCTGCTGGGGCATAGCTCGCTTTCTACAACGCAAATTTATACACATGTGGCCACGGAACGACTGCGCCAACTTCATCAACAGCACCACCCTCGCGCGTGAGTGCCGAAGCAAAAGGATGTTTTATGAAAAAAGGGTTTGTATTGCTTTCTTTAATGGCAGGGATGTTGCCAGGCCTTGTGCATGCCGATGACGACGCCATCAAAACTTCGCTGGGGAAACTGGGTGTAAGCCAGATGACCATCAAGCCTTCACCTGTACCGGGGATGAAAACAGTGCTGACACCGGCAGGCGTGTTGTATGTCACTGAAGATGGCAAACATGTGATTCAGGGGCCTTTGTATGATGTCAGTGGCGCGCGCCCGGTTAACGTGACTAACGCGCTGTTAGTCAGTTCACTTGAAGCCCTGAAAGGCGAAATGATTGAATACAAAGCCGCTCAGGAAAAACATGTGATTACCGTATTTACGGACATCACCTGTGGCTATTGCCACAAACTGCATGAGCAGATGCAGGACTATAACAGCCTGGGCATCACCGTGCGTTACCTGGCTTTCCCTCGCCAGGGCCTGCAAAGTGAAACGGCGGTTGCCATGAAAAATATCTGGTGTGCCAAAGACCCTAAAAAAGCCTTCGATAACGCTATGGCTGGTACACAAGCGCCTGCGGCGAATTGCAAGGTTGATATCGCAAAACACTACAACCTGGGGCTGCAGTTTGGTATCCAGGGCACACCGGCCGTGGTGTTGCAAAATGGCAGCGTGATCCCAGGCTACCAGGGGCCTGAAGAAATGAAAAACTTCCTGGATCAACATGACAGTTAAAGTTCAGCAAAGCGTGGTCAGTTTCGGGTGAAAAAACAGTTGCAACTTCGCCGCCGGGTCGTTGATGACCAGGCGGTACTTCCAGAGTCTCTCCCGCCGTTATTACGGCGCATTTATGCCAGCCGTGGGGTACATGGTGAAGAGGATTTAGCGCGCAGTGTCAAAGGGTTGCTTCCCTGGCAGCAACTGAGCGGTATGGACGGCGCGGTGGCTTTTTTACACCAGGCTCTGGTGAACCAGCAGCGCATTGTGGTCGTCGGCGATTTTGATGCCGATGGCGCAACCAGCACAGCATTGAGTGTGCTGGCGTTAAAGCAGTTTGGCGCCAATGTGGATTACCTGGTTCCTAACCGTTTTGAAGATGGCTATGGTCTGAGCCCGGAAGTTGTGGTTCAGGCACACCAGCGTGGTGCTCAGGTTATCATGACTGTTGATAACGGTGTTTCGTCACATGCGGGTGTGGACAAGGCTCATGAGCTTGGGATCCCGGTGCTGGTTACCGATCACCACCTGCCTGGTGAAACATTGCCCGCAGCAGATGCCATGGTTAATCCCAACTTACACGGGTGCGATTTCCCCTCCAAATCACTGGCAGGTGTGGGGGTGGCGTTCTATTTAATGATGGCGCTGCGCAGCCATTTGCGCGCTGTTGGCTGGTTCACTGAAACGGGCAGGGCAGAACCTAACCTTGCGGAGTTTCTGGACCTGGTGGCACTGGGTACAGTGGCAGATGTAGTGGCGCTGGATACCAATAACCGGATACTGGTCTGGCAGGGGTTAAGCCGCATTCGCGCCGGGCGTTGCCGCCCCGGGATCCGTGCACTACTTGAAGTGGCTAACCGCGATGCATCACGCCTGGTGGCGATGGATTTGGGGTTTGCCATTGGCCCGCGCCTGAATGCCGCAGGACGGCTGGATGATATGTCTGTCGGCGTGGCGCTGTTAATGTGCAATAACCCCGGCGAAGCACGTATGTTAGCCAGTGAGCTGGATGCACTGAACCAGACGCGCAAAGAGATAGAACAGGGCATGCAGCAGGAAGCGCTGGTGTTGTGCGACAAACTGGAGCGCAGCAGTGAAACGTTGCCTTCCGGGCTGGCAATGTACCACCCGGAGTGGCATCAGGGCGTTGTTGGTATACTGGCCTCGCGCATGAAAGAGCGTTTCCATCGCCCGGTAATTGCTTTCGCGCCCGCTGGTGACGGCAGCCTGAAAGGTTCCGGGCGCTCTGTTCAGGGTTTTCATATGCGTGATGCGCTGGAACGCCTTGATACGCGTTTCCCTGGGCTGATGCTGAAGTTTGGCGGTCATGCCATGGCTGCCGGGCTGTCTTTAGAAGAAGCGCAGTTTGAAACATTCCGCGAACATTTTGCCGCGCTGGTGGATGAATGGCTGGATCCCGCCATGCTGCAAGGTGAAATTTGGTCGGATGGCCTGCTGGAACCTCAGGAAATGACGTTGAACGTCGCTGAAATGCTGCGTGACGCTGGCCCCTGGGGGCAGATGTTTCCGGAACCACAGTTTGACGGGCGTTTTCGCTTGTTGCAGCAGCGCCTGGTGGGCGAACGCCATTTGAAAGTGATGCTGGAGCCTGTTGGCGGCGGTCCGTTACTGGATGGCATTGCTTTTAATGTGGATACACAATGCTGGCCCGATATGGGCGTAAAAGAAGTCGAACTGGCTTATCGGCTGGATATCAATGAGTTTCGTGGTAACCGCAACTTACAGTTAATTATCGAAAACCTCTGGCCGGTGTAATTACCCAAAATATTCCCGCCAGTTATCCGCCAGAGCGCCCCAGGTGAAATAACCGCCTGGGGCGTAAATTTTTAAGGTATAAAATGTTCAGTAAATCCGGTAGACTTCCCGGTCTGTAACCGCATATGTCTTCTCTTAATTCAACGTAAGATTCGCAACCATGTTTGAAATTAACCCGGTAAAAAACCGCATCCAGGACCTCACCGAGCGCACTGACGTTCTTAGGGGGTATCTTTGACTATGATGCGAAGAAAGAGCGTCTTGAAGAAGTAAACGCCGAGCTGGAACAGCCCGATGTGTGGAACGAACCTGAACGCGCACAGGCGCTGGGTAAAGAACGTTCCTCACTGGAAGCCATTGTTGGCACGCTGGACCAAATGCAGCAAGGCCTGGACGATGTCAATGGCCTGTTAGAACTGGCGGTAGAAGCTGACGACGAAGAAACGTTTAACGAAACGATCGTCGAGCTGGATCAACTGGACGCGAAACTGGGTCAGCTTGAGTTCCGCCGTATGTTCTCTGGCGAATACGACAGCGCAGATTGCTATATCGATATTCAGGCCGGTTCTGGTGGTACTGAAGCGCAGGACTGGGCAAGTATGCTGCTGCGTATGTATCTGCGTTGGGCGGAAGACAAAGGTTTCAAAACCGAAATTATTGAAGAGTCTGAAGGTGAAGTTGCCGGCCTGAAATCCGCCACAGTGAAAGTGATGGGTGATTATGCCTATGGCTGGCTGCGCACTGAAACTGGCGTTCACCGCCTGGTGCGTAAGAGCCCGTTCGACTCAGGTGGCCGTCGCCATACGTCATTCAGTTCCGCATTTGTTTACCCGGAAGTAGACGACGACATTGATATTGAAATTAACCCGGCTGATTTACGTATTGACGTATATCGTGCATCCGGGGCGGGTGGTCAGCACGTAAACCGGACTGAATCTGCGGTTCGTATTACGCACGTTCCTACCGGGCTGGTTACTCAGTGCCAGAATGACCGTTCTCAGCATAAGAACAAAGATCAGGCAATGAAGCAGTTGAAGGCGAAGCTGTATGAGCTGGAAATGCAGAAGAAAAATGCTGAGAAGCAGGCAGTAGAAGAAACCAAGTCTGATATTGGTTGGGGCAGCCAGATCCGTTCTTATGTACTGGATGATTCCCGTATCAAAGATTTGCGTACTGGCGTGGAAACACGTAACACGCAAGCGGTACTGGACGGCAGTCTGGATAAATTCATCGAAGCAAGTTTGAAAGCAGGGTTATGAGGAACCAACATGTCTGAACAACAATCACAGGGCACTGAAGTCGATCTTAATAATGAAATGAAAAACCGCCGTGAAAAGCTGTCTGCACTGCGTAAGCAGGGCGTGGCTTTCCCGAACGACTTCCGACGTGATAACACTGCTGACAAACTGCACGCTGAATTTGATGGCAAAGAAAATGAAGAACTGGAAGCGCTGGGTATTGAAGTCAGCGTAGCCGGGCGCATGATGACCCGCCGTATTATGGGGAAAGCCTCTTTCGTTACGTTGCAGGACATGGGCGGCCGTATTCAGCTGTATGTTTCCCGTGACGACTTAGCCGAAGGCATTTATAACGAACAGTTTAAAAAATGGGACCTGGGCGATATCCTCGGCGCTCGCGGTAAACTGTTCAAGACCAAAACCGGTGAATTGACCATCCATTGCACCGAGATGCGTCTGCTGACCAAAGCACTGCGCCCGTTGCCAGATAAATTCCACGGTCTTTCTGACCAGGAAATGCGTTATCGCCAGCGTTATCTCGACCTGATCGCCAACGAAGAATCCCGCCATACTTTCCAGGTACGCTCACGTATTCTGGCTGGTATCCGTAAATTCATGGTAGGTCGCGGGTTTATGGAAGTAGAAACGCCAATGATGCAGGTGATTCCGGGTGGGGCTTCTGCGCGTCCGTTCGTGACACACCACAATGCGCTGGATATCGATATGTATCTGCGTATTGCTCCTGAGCTGTACCTGAAACGTTTGGTCGTGGGTGGTTTTGAACGGGTGTTCGAAATCAACCGTAACTTCCGTAACGAAGGTATCTCTGTGCGCCATAACCCTGAGTTCACCATGATGGAACTCTATATGGCGTATGCAGACTATAAAGACCTGATTGAACTGACCGAATCTCTGTTCCGGACAATGGCGCAGGAAGTTCTGGGCCAGACTCAGGTGCCTTATGGTGATGAAACCTTTGATTTCGGCAAACCTTTTGAAAAACTCACCATGCGTGAAGCTATCAAAAAATATCGCCCGGAAACCGATATGGCGGATCTGGACGATATGGCGAAAGCTGTGGCTATTGCTGAGTCTGTCGGTGTTAAAGTTGAGAAAAGCTGGGGTCTGGGCCGCGTAGTGACTGAGATCTTCGAAGAAGTGGCAGAAAGCCATTTGATCCAGCCGACATTTATTACCGAATACCCGGCAGAAGTGTCTCCACTGGCGCGTCGTAATGATCAAAACCCGGAAATTACCGACCGTTTTGAATTCTTTATCGGCGGCCGTGAGATTGGTAATGGTTTCTCCGAGTTGAATGATGCTGAAGATCAGGCTGATCGTTTTGCTCAGCAGGTTGCTGCGAAAGACGCCGGTGATGACGAAGCCATGTTCTACGATGAAGACTATGTCACTGCACTGGAACACGGTCTGCCACCAACTGCAGGTTTGGGTATCGGGATTGACCGTATGGTTATGCTGTTCACCAACAGCCATACCATTCGTGACGTTATCCTGTTCCCGGCTATGCGTCCGGTGAAATAATCCGCTAACGCTCCCCATTTGGGGAGCGTTTTCTCGCTATCGTTCGGCCTGGTTTACCGTCTTGCCATCAGCACCGGAAGCTATCTGAATAGATCCAGAGGAGAGTGCGTGAGTTCGGGAATAACTTTTTCACACTGGCTTCGGCCAATTATCTGTCTGTTTTTAGCCCTGTCTCTGGCCGCCTGTTCCGGGAGTGCATCCCGCAGCAATGCGTCAATTTCTGGTTCAACTTACACCGTCCAGCGTGGTGATACGCTGTATCGCATCGCACTGCGTTCTGGTAACTCAGTGGGTACGCTTGCCCGTCTTAATGGCCTTTCATCGCCTTATACCATCCAGGTTGGGCAACGTTTGCGCCTGAGCGGCTCTTCGCCCAGTAAAACAGTGACGCCGAAGGCATCAACCAAAACCACCACAACTGCTCGTAGCAGCAGCGCGTCGCAACCGGAAAAACTGGCCCCTGCCAACTGGCCTTCCCCCGGCAGTAAGTGCTGGCGCTGGCCGACACAAGGTAAAGTGGTTGATGGCTGGTCCAGTAAAGATGGCGGTAATAAAGGCATTGATATCGCCGGTACGCTTGGGCAGCCCGTGTATGCAGCTGCTGCCGGGCGAGTGGTCTATGCTGGCGACCAGTTGCGTGGTTATGGCAACCTGATTTTGATTAAGCACGATGAAAACTACATTACTGCTTATGGTCATAATCAGAGCATGTTGGTTACCAATGGCCAACAGGTGAAAGCCGGGCAGAAGATAGCCACTATGGGCAGCACAGGTACCAACACAGTAAAACTGCATTTCCAGATCCGCTACAAAGCGACAGCACTGGATCCACTGCGTTACTTGCCCCCTCAAGGGAAATCACCGTCCTGCTAAGCAGGGCGGTTGCTTAAAATGACAGCACTCAGTTCGTGCGGCTCTTGTTAATCAATTTCAAATGTCTATAATGCGTTACGCACTTCCAATGCGGGTGTAGTTCAATGGTAGAACGAGAGCTTCCCAAGCTCTATACGAGGGTTCGATTCCCTTCACCCGCTCCATGATTTCCCATATTCATTTCTATGCTTAAAAAATGCGAGATTAACCTCATCATAAGGTTAATACCATTTCGTACTGCTTGATGGGGAGTTCAACAAAGCCCGCCTGTAAGTACATTCTTTGTAGCTCTCCGGGGATTGCAACGGGAGTGGTAATTCCTGGGTATGCAACAGATATATCGCGTAAAAATTTGGTAGCAAAACCCTGACGCCTGCACTCTGGGGTGATGAAAATATAGCGTAATTGTTCAGTGCCAGATAAAGTGTCCAGCACAGCCCATCCTTTATTTGCATAATTAAGGATTTTACACGGGATAGTATGAAAAGATAATGGGGAGATCAGCCACTGTACTTCAAGGGGCGACTGCCTGCAGATATCCTTCACCAGCTCATCGTATGAACCAGAGATAAATTCCACTTCGCTCTTTTTATTATTACTTTGTGATTTAAATCCTACTAAATCACGGGTGATATTAAACCCAAGCGATTTATATAGCTCTACGCCGACATGATTTTCCTGAATGACTTCTAAATGGATCTCTTGTATGTTCTTTTCTTTCAGTTTTTGAAAGGAATAATTTAATAGTTTTTTAGCTAAGCCTTTGCCACGATACTTCGGTGCGAGTGCAAAAGCAGCAAGGCGCGCTTTGTTACTACGCAGGCAGATAATAGTGATTGCAACAATGTTCTCCCCATCTTTCCAGACACAGGAATCATTGAAGCTTATTCCTTCAGATATAAAACGAGAGATAAAATATTCCGGGGTGGTTTTTATAGGAATGACATAGCGCTCAAAACAGGCATTCATTATTTCACTAAGTTCAATGGCAGAGTAACTAATTATTGATTGCGAATTTATTGTCATATGCACTCCTGCTTTATTGGACGTCATTTACCCAGTCAGAGCCTGAACAACATAACCATTGCCGGATGGAACGGCAATGGTTATGTATGAATGCGTAGCATTGCCAGTACGGGCAGAGCAAAAAACATTAATTTATTGAAATGATTTAACTCTTCAGCGCAATATTAATTTTACCAGAAACTATGCTGGTGTTCAGGCAGCCCGAGTTATTCAGCGCACACTCCCCAGATATGTATCTTCCGCCTGGCCTTCAATGAGCCGGGTGAGCTCCTGGCAGCCAATAATTAGCCCATTATCCACAGTGAAGCTGGCAAACACTTCGGTCTGAGCATGCCCGCCATTTTTTTTAGATACGTCGACCAGGTGGTGAGTCAGTACCTTGTCCTCTTGTTGCGCGATAGCCAGAATGTTGAGTTCCATCGCCGTGGTGAGTTGCCTCAGTTGTGACAGATGTGCGACAAACTGAGTGTAATCAAGCTCAATACCGTTCACCCTCTGGTGGTAGTTCGGGGCAAAAAAAGTCTCTAATATTTTCTCGTTATATTCGGGGCTGGTAATTACTGCTTCCAGCGCTCCGCTTATCAATGGAATATGGTTATCCATAGGTGTTACCTCGTGTGATTTACTGTCACCGGAGGATATGCCTTATCTGTTCAGCCAGGGTAACCCTGAGGTGACAATCAATAACGCGAATCGGCCAACATGATAAAAAGCACAGAGCCCCTGAACCATACAGCTAAACACCATACCCCGAGCCACCGTCATTCAACCGGGCAACTGTATTGGGTTACCCGGGGCATTATCATGATTGAGGCTGAACACATGCACTGGGCGGTAACGCCAGGGGTTATAGGGTGGATCCCTGCAGAAATACTACACAGTGCCTGGATGCCTGTTGATGCCCGTGGAGAGATTCTGCACTGTAGCCCCACAGGAACTTTACTACTTCCTTTGTTGCCCTGTATCCGCAGCGCTTCCCCTTTTTTGCAGTTGTTATTACAGAAGGTTAGTGAGCGAGTTCCGGCTGGCGTTCATTCACCATACTTAATGCACCTGGAACAGGTTTTGGTGGACGAAATCGAACAGGCCACACCCGCGTTGTCGCAACTTTCTCTTCCTGCAGATGCACGGGCAAAACAGGTTGCGCAGTTTGTATTAGCGGGCACCGGGGATGTGTTATCTCAGTCAGTCATGGCTAAACAGGCTGGGTTAAGTGTGCGGACATTAAGCCGGCTTTTTATGCAGCAGACAGGGTTAACATTCAGTCAGTGGAAGCAAAAGGCGCGGGTATTGCGCTCGTTGGAATTTTTACAGAGTGGTACGCCAGTTTCTCAAGCTGCCTTATTGGTGGGCTATGAGAATGTGAGCGCATTTATTGTGGTTTTCAGGCGGTTTATGGGTATGACCCCGGGGCAGTTTCAGGTTCTGGCGCGTTGCTAAGGTTGTTGTTTCTGGCTCCTGGCGGCCTTATTCCTTGTGTTAGCTTTCCCGCTTTGCCCGCAAACAGCGAGTGTCTGATTAATGAGTTCTGCTCACAAGTCATATCTTATTTTGCATATTAATTACATGGATACTTTTATTCTAGAATGATGCTTTGAGATGGCAGAGGAGCTCAACCGTGGAATATTCAGTATTAAGCAACAACCTTAAAATGCCGATGGCAGGTTTTGGTGTGTTTAAGGTAACCGATAAAGAAGAATGTAAACAGTCCGTGTTGAGTGCAATTCGGGCAGGTTATCGCCTTATCGATACCGCAGCCGTTTACGGCAATGAAGACGCTGTTGGTGATGCTGTTCGTGAAGCTATCGCAGAAGGTCTGTGTACCCGCGAGGAATTATTTATCACATCCAAACTGTGGGTGCAGGATATGGCTGACTACGATATGGCGAAAGCCGGTATCGGAGCATCGCTGGAAAAATCGGGGTTAGAATATTTTGACCTCTACTTACTGCATCAGGCAATGGGGGATTACTTCAGTGCGTGGCGCGCTCTGGAAGATGCATATGACACCGGGAAACTGAAAGCAATTGGGGTGTCCAATTTCTATGCGCACGTATTAGCAAATTTCTGCGAAACCGTCAGAATCAAACCCATGGTGAACCAGGTCGAATTGCATCCTTACTTTGCACAACCGGATGCACTTGAAACCATGAAATACTACAACGTTCAGCCTGAAGCCTGGGCTCCGTTAGCGGGGGGGCGGCATAACCCTTATGAAAATGAAATGCTGCAAAGCATTGCCAGCACCCATAACAAAACCATTGCTCAGGTTATTCTGCGCTGGAATCTGCAACGTGGTGTAACGGTTATCCCTAAATCCACGCGCCAGGAACGTATTGAAGAGAACTTTGCTGTCTGGGATTTCTCACTTACGGATGGCGAAATGGCTCAAATCAGTTCGCTGGATGAAGGCTACGTTGGCGAAGCAGTAAAACACTTTAATCCTGAATTCGTTCGTGGCTGCCTTGGTGTGAAAATCCACGACTGATCACCGGGTTCGTCAATACCCGGGCCACTTTCCAGCACAATAAGTGGTGCGGGTATTGCGTTGATTTATTCTGAGTACCAGCAGGTTTTTTGGCCTGGTCTGGGTGATGCCAGACCCGGTTTCGTTGCTGTATTATCTCCAGGGAAAACAGACCCTGCCTGTCGGCTTTTTACTTTATACCTTTCCTTTAGTTGCACACAAATCATGCCTGGTTTGTGTTTGTCTGGCGTTAAATACTGTTTAAGCTCAGGTAAAACCGTAAATCAGTATCTTTCTTTATCGCTATTCCTGCGATTAGCTGGTGATTAATTTTGGTTAAATCATACAGCCAGACTGTTTTTTCAGCCTGGAAAGAAGGAAATCATAACAAGTACCTGTGAGTGGCAAGGAACCGGCTATCGCTATCAGGTTATAAATACTGCCATAACGTATTTATTATTGGGTTTATTTTTATTGGGTTTATTTTTATTGGGTTTGTTGTCCTTTGTTCAATGAAACAGAAGCTGTAACTGGCTATTTCACCTCTGGGTGATTTGCCTTAAGGCTGTGCAATGCATTCCTGCAACGCACATGTGCTAATCCAGTCCGCCAGGCTGTTTCACTTGCGGTTTTGTACCCGGCTTAATGCAAACAATCCTCCCGCACACTGGTTCGTGTTGGTTGCCTGCATTGGCAGGTGCAATATTACATGCCTGAAAGGACTTGCTTCTGGCACTCCTCCGTTCATTCATGAACATATCTGGAGATTTGACAATGGTCTCATCACTATCGGGGTATACGACTTATCCCTTGTCGTATGTTCCTTCAGTCAGTAGTACCAGTAGTGTCCTGGCAACAACTGATGTGTCTGAAGTGCAAAAGGCTACCACGCGCCATTCCGGGAGTGGTGGCATTTACAGCGCACTGGCTAATGCGCTTTCTGAGTCTGGTATTACACTCAGTAGCGCAGATACCACAGCAACAGCAACAGATACGGATACGTCCAGTACTGCATCAACGGCAGATACTGAACAGGCTGTCGGGCAGTTTATCCAGGTTTTGATGGCTGCCATGCACAGTATGTCCGCACCTGCGGCACAAGCAACAGACACAGATGCGCCGCCACCACCGCCAACTGTGGTGGCAGATTCGTCATCAGAAAACCCGATGCAGACCGACCTGAATGCGCTGATTAGCGAGCTGGCTTCTTCTTCCAGTTCAACAACCAGTTCATCATCAGGCACTGAAATCAGTGACCTGCAAAGTGCTTTCAGCTCTATGCTCGCCAGTCTGGGGCAAAGTAGCAGCAATGCCACGCTCAGTTCTGTTTTGCAGAATTTTGCGTCCACATTGTCGGCGAATCAGGGCAGTAACATGGTTGATGAAGTTGCCTGATATCTGGTTATGAATTAACGGGTTAGTAAAACTATGCCAGAAAGGCACTTCGGTGCCTTTCTTTTCCTGATTAGTCGTTTTTGCGGAACTTATAGTGTTGCCGCATCAATTACATAGCGATAACGTGCTTTTTTATTCACGACGTTTTCCCATGCTTCATTGATTTGTTCTGCTTTAATAATCTGGATCTGCGGCAGAACTTTGTTGTCAGCGCAGTAATCAACGACTTCCTGCGTTTCTTTCATGCCGCCAATCAGCGAAGCATTAAAGTTCACCCGGCTTGCGGCCAGATTCAGCGCATTAAGCGACAACTGGAAACCTACCGGCATACCAACCTGAGTAAAGGTGCCATAAGGTTTCACGACAGAAACATAGGTTGCGACATCATATTGATAAGGGATAGTGGAAATCAGATAGTCCAGTTTGCCCTGATACGGGGCCATTTTGCTGGGGTCATCAACCACAATGGCTTCTTTCGCACCAAAAGCCAGAATATCTTTAACTTTGGAAGGTGAGGTAGTAAAGGCATACACTTCGGCACCTTTGGATACAGCAATTTTTATAGCCATATGACCAAGGCCGCCAATGCCTGCAACACCGACTTTCATGCCTTTAGTTATTTTCGCCTGCATCAGTGGAGAATAAGTGGTAATGCCTGCGCACAGCAACGGAGCTGCTTCCTCAAAACTGATGTTGTCCGGAATATGTACTGCGAAGTGGTCACGCACCACAAGATTTGTCGAATACCCACCCTGAGAAATACCGGTTGGTGAATCTTTTTCCGGGTAACCGTAGGTGAAAATCGTCGCCGGGCTGTATTGTTCGACATTTTCCAAAGTGGCGAGTTTATTACGTGGCAGCGTGCTGTTAACCATGCATCCCACACCCGCCCGGTCTCCCACTTTAAAGCGGGTCACGTTTTTACCTACCGCGGTAACAATACCGACAATTTCGTGTCCAGGAACCTGAGGGTATTTTTGTACACCCCAGTGGCCTTTCATTTGGTGGATATCTGAATGGCAGATACTGGCATACTTAGTTTCGATAAGAATATCGTTGTCGCCAGGTGTGCGGCGTTCAAAGGTCCATGGTGCGAGCTTGCCTGAGGTATCAAAAGCGGCATAACCGCGCGATTTAGTGGTAGCTTCTTTTCCATCTGCAGCCAGTACTCCCAGAGGGCTGCTCATAAGCATACCTGCACCGACCACCGCGCCAGAGCGTACGACAAACTCTCTGCGGCTCAGTTCATTATCTTCACTCATCGTTGTACTCCTTTTAAAATCGATGATCATTGATGTCGAAATTTGGGTGGTTATTGACGGGAGATAGTGGAATATCCTGGCACTACCAAATAAGTTGTTGATATACAGAACCGGCAAATTTCTTGCCTGATCCTCCATCCGGCAGATCTTTTAATCGACATCGGTCGTAAAGGAATATATTGCTTACCACAGCCAGAATAAGGAGAGACCATGCAAGATAATGCGATGCCAGATAACAGTGAAACAGCCACATTCGAGAGGATAAGAGCCCAAATAGCAGAGAGTGTTGCGCATCGTGTTGGTGGTAATAAAGATTATCCGAGTGTGATTAATGGCCTTAGCTTGTTTCACCGAGACAGGCCTGCGCCCCCCGCGCTTTGCCTGGTTGAAACCAGTATTGTGGTGGCAGTGCAGGGTGAAAAACAGATTCTGGTTGCGGGTGAAGCCTACCCTTATAACACCAGCCGCTTTTTGATTACTTCGCTGGATATTCCTGCTTATTCTCAGGTGCTGGAAGCCAGCCCGGAAAAACCCTGCCTCGGGTTTGCGTTTCGGCTTGATTTACGCATTATGGCTGAGTTGATGGCTCAGGATAGCGTGTTATTCCCCTCTGGGCAGGCCCGAGGGCCAGACTCTGGTATTGGGTTAGGCATGCTAACAACAGCGATACTGGAGCCTTTCAAACGGTTAATTGATTTGCTGGATGAACCCGAATCTGTTGCTGTTTTGGCACCACTTATTGAACGGGAAATCCATTATCGGTTGCTGCGCAGTGACCAGGGGGCACGGCTTGGGCAGATAGCATCTGTCGGCAGCCAGGGGCATCGGGTTTCCCGTGCCATCACCTGGTTGAAAGAGCACTATGCTCAACCTTTGCGTGTTGATGAGCTGGCATCCTGTGTGCAAATGAGCCCGTCCAGCCTGTATCAGCATTTTCGCCAGTTCACAGCCATGAGCCCTTTACAGTACCAAAAATGGTTAAGGCTGACTGAAGCCCGTCGCCTGATGTTCAGTGAAGGAATGAAAGCAGCCAGTGCGGCTTTCCAGGTGGGTTATGAAAGCCCGTCGCACTTCAGCCGTGAATATAATCAGCTTTTTGGTTTATCGCCAAAGCGGGATATTGAAGGGTTGAGAAAGCAGTTTGGTGGCCAGGGTTCTGAAATATTGCCTGCCGCAGAGGCCCGGCGGCAGTAACAAGTTTTTAGGTAATCCCTACCCAAGTTTTTACAGCAAGAGCAATGTCGCTTGTTTAAGGGTGTTTATAATGCCGTAAAGCATCAACAACTATTTGAAATGCTTTTGAAAGGTTGCGGTTCTCTGGGTAGTAAATATAGTAGCCATCCCAGTATGGGCACCAGTCCTCAAGCACACTGATTAATTCGCCTCTGGCAATATGTTGTTCTGCAATATCTCTTGGTACATGGGCGAGCCCATAGCCATTCAATGCTGCCTGAAGATTTTGGTAGATACGGCTGAATACCAACTGGCCGCTCACCTTTACATTAATGCTTTTGCCTTCCTTTTCAAACTCCCAGACATACAGGTTTCCATGAGTAGGAAACCGCAGGTTGATACAGTTATGGTCAATAAGATCATTGGGATGAGTGGGATGAGGGTTACGGGAAAAATAGCCAGGTGAACCGACAACAGCAAAACGGACATCCGGGCCAATACGCACGGAGATCATGCCGTTAGTAATTTGCTCACCAAGGCGTGTGCCTGCGTCAAAGCGGCCAGAGACAATATCGGTCAATGCATAATCATCTATCAACTCAAGGTTGATGTCAGGGTATTCTTTCAGGAGCGGTTCCAGTTTCGGCCAGATAACCGAACCTATTGCATAATCAGACGTTGAAATACGCACAGTGCCTGATGCTTTGCTATTGAGATCTTTTAGCGACTGCAACCTGTCCTGAATGCCATCAATATATGGCCCCAGGTCTTCAAGCATGGTTTGCCCAATATCTGTCAGTGCAATACTGCGTGTGGTTCGCGTCAGTAATTTCATCCCCAGGCGCGATTCCAGAGTGCGCATACTGTGGCTTAATGCTGATTGCGATACGCCCAGAATAGCCGCGGCACGCGTAAAGCTTTTCTCCCGGGCTACAGCAATAAATGCCATGAGATCATTAAGATTTTCTCGTGCCACCAGTACCTCTCAATATTATCCGTGAGTGCAATTGCTACACTGTCTGCCAAAACTAATTACACAGACAGTGTATCTGCTTTCTCTGCCAGGTGCAGGCAACCATGGAAATCATGCGGCAACGAAAAAATTCAGTCTGTTATTTAACCCACCCACCAGTGAAAGCATGCTTTATTTTGTTGAGCCCGGTTATCATGCGTTCTCTTGGACAGGCAATGTTCAGCCGGATAAAATGCTCACCTTCTTCACCATAAAGCGTCCCTTCATTCACCCAGAGCTTTTCATGCAATTTGAGGTGCCTGGTAATATCAGTTGCAGAATGCGCGATGGCTGAACAGTCCACCCATACCAGATAGGTTCCTTCCAGGCGTGTTACCGGGAATGCCGGTAAATGTTCCTCAAAAAAGGCCTTCAGATACTGGTAATTCCCGTGCAGGTAATTATTCAGGTCGTCTAACCATGCTTCGCCATTGTTATATGCGGCAATCAGGGCTTCAACGGCAAATGGGTTAATTTCACATACCTCATGGATATTCAGAGCCTTATCAATCTTTTGGCGCATAGCATCATTTGCTGTATGAATGGCTGCAACTTGTAAACCGGCGAGGTTAAAGGCTTTGCTCGGTGACATACAGGTGATGGCGTTTTGCATAAATTCCGGGTTGATGGAGGCAAAAGGTGTATATCGGAAACCTGGTTGCACTAAATCACAATGTATTTCATCGGCTACAACGATAACGTTGTGGCGTAAGCAAATTTCGCCTATTTGTGTTAATTCATCGGGTTGCCAAACCCGGCCAGCCGGATTGTGCGGGTTACATAGTAGTAGTAATTTGGCTTGCGGATCAGATGCTTTTTGTTCCAGGTCAGCAAAATCTATAACGTAAGTATCATCCTGGCGGCGAAGCGCATTGGTGACTATTTCGCAGCCCTGGTTACGAATAGAAGAGAAAAAACAGTTATATACAGGTGTCTGGACAATGACTTTATCACCGGGCTGCGTGAGTGCCCGAACAATGGCAGATAAAGCAGGTACTACGCCTGTGGTGTAAAGTAAATGCCCGGGGGTGATGGTAAAGCTGTGCCGCCGGTTAAACCAACTGGCAATGGCCGCATAAAAACGGGAAGGAACCCGCACATAACCGAAGATCCCCTGGCGGGCACGATTTTCCAGGGCCGTAATAACAGCAGGTGCGGTGATGAAGTCCATATCTGCCACCCACATTGGCAGCATATCGTCATCGGGCGCACAATCCCATTTGGTACAATCAGTGCCCCGGCGCTGAGTCATCTGATCAAAGTTGTGGTTCATAATCAGGCACCGGCATGAGTGGCGGTTACAATCTCACAGGCTCCAGGATTGATACAGTTTTCATCAATAATGGTTTCCTGAATATGGTTTGCTCTGATATAGCCACCACGCGGGTTTTTCACACTGATGATTTCACTTTGGATGTCTGCCTGTAATGTGCTGTATTCAAAGCAAAGATTGGTATCCGTCATGGTGCAGTTTTCCATCACCAGGTCGGTGGCATAGCACAGTGGCTGCTCGCCGGAGATTTTACAGTTAACCAGGCGCAGGTTTTTCGAATGCCACCCCAGGTATTCGCCATTCAGTACGGAATCATAAACAGTCACATTTTCGGTATTCCAGAATGCATCTTTTGAATCAAGATGGGCATTACGAATCACAACATTACGGGCATCCTGAAACGCGTAGTTGCCTTGCAGACGGAAACCATCAATATTGATGTCTGAGCCATTCATAAACAGGTAGTCACCACCATGAATCTCTACATTATGAAATTCAGCATGGTGGCAATTCCAGCAGCATTCCGCAGCACTGAGCAACTGAGTATTTTCCAGGTAAAAATGAGTGACTTCACGAAACATTTTTGGGGCATCAACAACACAGTTAATCATGCGCAAGTTCTGTGAATACCAGATAGCGGCACGGGCATAAACAGTGAAGCGGCAATTTTCAATCTGCGTATTGTTATTGTGCCAGAAAGGGTATTTCCCCATAAACTCACAGTTACTGGCTTTAATATTCAGGCATTGTTTCAGGGCCGACTCGCCCGGGTAGAATTTTACGTTCTGCACCAACAGATCTTCAGATGCAAAAAGAGGGCGTTCTCCCTCAAAAAAAGTGTTTTCGATTGTTTTCATCATATTATTTCCGCTACAGATGTTGGCTTCGTTGTTACCGAAGCACTGATTCAGAGTGTTTAGTCAGTGCCAGCCCAGAAAGGTAAGGCGATTGGTCTACGCGGAGGTGAGCGAATTTTCCCGGTAAAATCACAATTAATTTGGTGTGTTACGGGTAGTTTTCTGGCGACTGGTGCACATCATGTGCAGAAAATAATAAGTCAGGAGGCTTTTAAAAATAAACAGTCGAAAACAACAATCAGATATGAGCATTCTTCATTAATTAATCACTCATGGGTAAGGCAACATAGTTGCCCGGAAAAGAACAGTGCAGTTGTGATTTTTTGCGGGTAAATAAATTTTCAGAGCGGGAAAATAGCAAACAAAAGCCATGCCGCAGCATGGCTTTTAAGTAAGGCAAGGGGTTATCTGCGCCAGTTGGTTTTGCTCAGCTCAATGATTTCATCCCCACGGCCATTGAGCAGCGCTTTCATCATGTACAGGCTGAAGCCTTTCGCCTGTTCCATTTTAATTTGTGGCGGCATCGCCAGTTCCTGTTTGGCGGTATCCACTTCCAGAACCACCGGGCCCGGGTGTGCCAGGGTCTCTTTCAGCGCGCCTGGCAGGTCCTCTGGCTTACCGACATGAATACCTTTTACACCGCAGGCCTCAGCAATGGCGGCAAAGCTCGGGTTTTCCAGGTTTGTGTCGTCAGAAAGATAACCACCGGCTTTCATTTCCATGGCGACAAAGCCCAAAGAACGGTTATTGAACACCACAATTTTTACCGGGAGTTTCAACTGATTAAGGGACAACAGATCACCCATTAGCATGGAGAAGCCCCCATCACCACACAGTGCGACGACCTGGCGCTTTCTGTCGACAGATTGCGCCCCCATTGCCTGTGACAATGCGTTAGCCATTGAGCCGTGGTTAAACGAACCAATTAAACGGCGTTTCCCATTCATTTTCAGGTAACGTGCTGCCCATAATGTCGGAGTACCCACGTCACAAGTAAATACCGCATCATCAGCCGCTTCTTCACTTACCAGGCGAGCTAAATACTGCGGGTGAATCAGGTTATAAGACGTTTTCCCATTAGCCAGTTCATCCAGCCCTTTACGTGCTTCGGTGTAATTTGCCACACACTGCTCCAGGTGCGCAGAGCTGTGGTTACTGTTAACCATTGGTAGCAGAGACTTCAGTGTGGACTTGATGTCACCCAATACACCGAGGTCTATCTGGGTATGGCGGCCCAAAGACGCCGGGTTATTATCGATTTGCAGTATGCTGGCATTTTCTGGGTAGAACGCACGGTATGGGAAACTGGTGCCCAGCAGTAAAACTGTATCGGCCTGGCGCATGGCGTGGTAGCCAGATGAAAAACCGATTAAGCCTGTCATCCCCACATCATAAGGGTTGTCATATTCGATATATTCTTTGCCACGCATGGCATGAACAATCGGAGCCTGTAATTTTTCAGCCAGAGCAACAACTTCCTCATGGGATTCAGCACAACCAGCACCACACATTAAGGTGATTTTTGCACTGTTATTAAGTTTTTCGGCCAGTTCAGCAAGATCTGACTGCTGAGGCTGGTAATAGGCAGGTTTAGGCACATTCCATTTCGGCTCAACCCCTTCAGGAACTGCTTTTAATGCAATATCGCCCGGCAAGACCAATACGCTGACATCACGGTGAAGAATGGCCTGGCGCATAGCCGTTTCCAGCAAATAAGGCATTTGTTCCGGGTTGGAAACTAATTCGCAATAAACACTGCATTCTTTAAAGAGTTCTTGCGGATGAGTTTCCTGGAAATAATTTGTGCCAATTTCTGCGGAAGGAATATGTGCGGCAATAGCCAGTACCGGAACACGGTTACGGTGGCAGTCAAATAGACCGTTGATTAAGTGCATATTACCCGGGCCACAAGAACCAGCACATACAGACAATTCGCCAGTTACATGTGCTTCAGCACCTGCAGCAAATGCCGCTGTTTCTTCGTGGCGGGTACCCAGCCACTCAATTGTACCTAATTTTCTCAGGCTGTCGCTGATGCCATTTAATGAATCGCCAGTAACGCCCCAAATACGTTTAACACCCGCTTTATCAAGTGTTTCGGTAATAAAGTTTGCAATACTTTTCGACATAAAAAACTCCCTAAAAAGAGAACGGCAATAACACAAGGTAAATAAAATGTTATCAACTTGAGACTATTATCAACCCATTTTGGTTCCGGGTTCAAGGTGGCTGTGTTATTTGTATTACAAATATTTTATTATATTAATATGAATTTATATTTTATTTTGTAATATGTGAATTCATATTTTATCTATATAAAACATATCGTTGCTGATTTTTGTGTTGATGGAAGGTAGATAAAAAGTGTGCTTTCCCAGGCTGGTTGTGAACTTGGGGCTAAAAATAAAATCAGATGCTAAAGGCAAGAAATAATAAACAAGGGAAACGAATTTGTTGAATATTCAATAATTCTGATTAACACCAACAAAACTACTGTCTTTCTCTTGTGATACACGCTGGTTACTATTTTTACATTATGTGTGGTACCCCCGGTAACGTGCAGTTATCTGTGCCAGACTGATGCAGGACAATTTAACTTTTAGCCCTGGCAGGCATGCGGGGCGGGAAAAGCTCGATGAGATAAAAAAGGGTGCCACATTATGTGGCTTATTATTTATAAGGAGAATTTCCATGGCATATGCAACAACGAACCCCTGGACAGGGGAAGTTATTAAGACATTTCCCGACGCGACAGATGCAGAAGTCACCGACGCTATTGCCAGAGCGCACAATACATTCACTACATGGCGTAATGTTTCATTTTCACAGCGTGGCGAAATCTTACAAAACGCAGCCAACTTGCTGCGTGAGCAGAAAGATGAATTTGCACGCTTACTGACACTGGAAATGGGCAAACTGTATAGTGAAGCGCTGGCTGAAGTAGAGCTGTCCGCCCAGATTTTTGAATATTACGTTAAAAATGCGGAAAAACTACTGGCCCCGGAAATCTTACCAGTAGCTAACCCCCAGGAAGCCACAGCGAAAATTGTTCATGAACCGTTAGGTGTCCTGCTGGCGATCGAACCCTGGAATTTCCCGTACTACCAGATTGCCCGTATCATTGCTCCGCAACTTTCAGCCGGGAATACCATCCTTCTGAAACATGCCTCCAATGTACCGCAAAGTGCCGCTCGTTTTGAAAAACTCATGCATGATGCAGGCCTGCCTGATGGTGGGTTTATCAACCTGTTTGCCGCCCGTCACCATATTGAGCAAATCCTGAATGACCCGCGTGTGCAGGGTGTGGCGCTCACCGGTTCTGAAGGTGCCGGGGCAACAGTGGCTGCACAGGCTGCGAAGGCACTGAAAAAATCCACCCTTGAATTAGGTGGGGCTGATGCCTTTATTGTGCTGGCAGATGCCGACCTGGACAAAACAGCAAAATGGGCCGTATTTGGCCGCCACTGGAATGGCGGGCAGGTCTGTGTTTCCTCCAAACGGATGATTATTGTTGATGACGTCTATGATGCGTTCCTTGAACGCTATACTGCAGGCGTGGCGGCGCTGAAGGCTGGTGATCCTCTGGACCCGGCGACTACGCTGGCACCGCTTTCCTCGCAACAGGCGGCAGATGAAGTCAAAGAGAAAATCCAACTGGCGATTTCCCATGGTGCACAGGCTCTGGAAGTTGGGCCAAAAGTACCAGGTCAGGGGGCGTTTGTTCAGCCCACAATTCTCACTGAGGTAACACCCGATAATCCGGCTTATTACATGGAGTTTTTTGGCCCGGTATCTATGATACTGCGTGCCAAAGATGATGACGATGCAGTGCGCATCGCCAATGATTCGCCGTTTGGCCTTGGTGGTTCTATTTTCACTCGTGACACTGCTCGTGGTGCTGAACTGGCTACCAAAGTATCCACCGGGATGGTTTACATTAATCACCCAACTCGCGTGAAAGCAGACCTGCCATTTGGTGGCGTACGTCGCTCTGGTTATGGCCGTGAATTAACCGGGCTGGGTATCAAAGAGTTTGTTAACCACAAATTGATTTCTGTTGTAGATATTGACGCGGAATTTTAAACCAGTGACAGGAAGCCTTTGAGTTTGGGCTTCCTGTCATTCCCATTCTTTCGCTCGCAGGTTTGACCCACAACAAAGAGCCCCACAACCCCACTTCTTTATAATCAGCCCCCATTTCCCTTGCGCGGTACACATGAATGGCTTACCAACTCAATATTAACTGGCCGGAGTTTTTAGAAACTTACTGGCAGAAAAAACCGGTTATCTTAAAAAATGCTTTGCCAGATTTTGTCGATCCTATTACACCAGATGAGCTGGCCGGCCTCGCGATGGAAGCTGAAGTCGACAGCCGTATTGTGAGCCTGCAGAATGGGGAATGGCAGGCGTGGAACGGGCCGTTTGAACAGTTTGACCACCTGGGGGAAACTGGCTGGTCTTTACTGGCACAGGCGGTAAACCACTGGCATGCGCCTGCGGCTGAATTAGTACGCCCGTTTCGGGTATTACCGGACTGGCGGCTTGATGATTTGATGATCTCGTTCTCGGTACCGGGTGGGGGCGTAGGCCCGCATATCGATCAGTATGATGTCTTTATCATTCAGGGCATGGGCAGCCGCCGCTGGCGGGTAGGGGATAAACTGCCACTGAAGCAGTTCTGCCCGCATCCGGCTTTGCTGCATGTTGAGCCATTTGAGCCAATCATTGATGAAGACCTGGCACCAGGCGATATTCTTTACATCCCACCCGGATTCCCCCATGACGGCTTTACCCATGAGACAGCATTAAATTACTCCGTTGGTTTTCGTGGCCCTAATGGGCGCGATCTGATCAGCAGTTTTGCGGATTATGCGCTGGAAAACGATCTGGGTGGTGAGCATTACAGTGATCCGGATCTGACATGCCGTGAGCACCCCGGGAGAGTAGAAAATTATGAACTGGATCGGGTGCGCAATATGATGCTTGATCTGATCAACCAGCCCGAAGACTTTGCGCAATGGTTTGGCCGTTTTGCCACTACGCCACGCCATGAGCTGGATATTGCTCCGCCAGAACCTGCTTACCAGGCTGATGAAGTGGTTAATGCCCTGCGTTCTGGTGAGGTTTTGACCCGGCTCAGTGGGTTGCGGGTTCTGCATATTGGCGAACATTTCTTTGTTCACAGTGAAGCGCTGAACACCAGTGATGATAAGGCTGCAGACGCACTGTGCCGTTATACCTCTATTGGTGAGCAGGAACTGGGCAACGGGCTGGATAACCCGGCGTTTGTAGCTGAACTGACTGCTCTGGTAAACCAGGGGTACTGGTTCTTCGGCGAAGAAGAATAATCTTCATCAACCAGTGAGCAGGGCACGTACCTTGCTCACTGCTGAAAGCTCATCAGGCCGTTACCCCAGCGGCACCTTCTGTTTTACTCTGGTTAACATCCTTTAATAAACTGATTTTAAATCATATTCCTTCATTGCTTCTTTCTTGTGTACCTAATAATTTTTATTAATCTGTGCGAAAGAAAATTATAAGCGCACTTTTAGTTACTATGAATATAATTTCAATGGTTACTATATATACATCGACGATAAGACATCGTTCAACAAAATCACTTGTGTTAATTAATGAATGAAGGAATATGACCATGAAAAATATTAAAACCATCGCTGCTGCCGCTGCTCTTACTCTGGTTTCATTTGCAAGCTTTGCACAATCTGTCAGTGTGACTGCGGATACGCTGGACAGCGCTGAAGCAAAAATTGCTGCAAAAGCACAGCAGGAAGGTGCGTCTTACCATATTACTGAAGCAAATATGAACAACAGAGTTCATATGACTGCAGAACTGACCAAATAATGGCCTGCAACTGACAGTACAGCCAGAAAAACCTTTGCTACGGTTTTTCTGGTTTAATCTCCACAGTTTACTTCCCTCACTGAAAACCTTGCTGCTCCCATTAGTTCCAAAATCTCTTCAACCAGTGATTCCCCCGGTAAGTTAATTCCTATTAAAAACATGGGCTTTTTAAGTATTCTGCTTTTTCTGAATGGTATTTATGAGAATCAGAATATCATTGAAAATGAAAATTATTATCAATACTATAATGCGCGATTTCTGTTACAGTTAAAAAACCATTTTAACGATGAGGTTATTGTGCAATGGAACTGGCCTGTGGGAGCCATGCGTGGTGGCAACATAAACAAAGCCCGGAGTGGGTGGCTGAAGGCACAGATAAGTACCGGGTGACGTTCTGGTGGCGTGATCCCGACGGTGATGAATCCACTTCGCCTGTTCGGCGGGTATGGCTCTACATTACCGGGGTTACAGACCACCACCAGCGTGCTGTTCCCCAGTCTCTGCAACGTATTCCGGGCACCGACGCCTGGTCATGGACTACCTCATTAAGTTCACACTGGCGTGGCAGCTATTGCCTTATTCCCTCGTTTGGTGAGAACGACTTCAGTGAAGCCGTAATGCAGGGTGATATGAGCGATAAAATGGCGCTGCGTGAAGGCTGGCGCCGGTTGTTGCCCCAGGCGATTGCAGACCCACTAAACCCGGTAAGCTGGCGAGGGGGGCGTGGTCACCCAGTTTCAGGTCTGGAACTCCCGGATGCGCCAGAGCAACCGGGGTGGAAAAACACGCAAGTGTCTTATACAGAACCACAGTGTGTTAACTGGCACAGCGAACATTTGCACAATACCCGCCGGGTTTGGGTTTACACCACCGGTGAGGCTTCAAACCCTGCCCAACGGCCACTGGCAATACTGCTGGATGGCGAGTTTTGGGCGCAGAGCATGCCTGTCTGGCCTGTTCTGCAATCACTGACTTTGGCCGGGCAACTGCCCGCAGCAGTATATGTACTGGTTGATGCTATCGATACTGCTCATCGCAGCCGGGAATTGCCCTGCAATCAGGATTTCTGGTTGGCAGTGCAAAACGAATTATTACCTCATATTGCGCAACTCGAACCCTTTCATCCCGGGCCACAAAATACCGTGGTTGCCGGGCAAAGTTTTGGTGGCCTGGCATCTTTATATGCCGCATTACACTGGCCTGAGCGCTTCGGCTGTGCGCTCAGCCTTTCTGGTTCCTATTGGTGGCCCAACCGTGGGGAAACTGTGGATGGCGAGCTTATCCGCCAGGTTAAAAGTGGCCAGCTCCCGGCTGGCCGCCCACGAATCATTCTTGAGGCGGGCTTGCGTGAACCCCTTATCTTTCGGGCCAACCAGGCTATGTATGCACAACTACAACACACACAGCACAACGTTTTGTGGCGTCAGTTTGACGGCGGACATGACGCGTTTTGCTGGCGCGGTGGGCTAACCAGCGGGTTAAAAACTCTCTGGGCACCACTGTTGAGCCAGTAAAGCGTGTTTTTCATGGCAGAGGAGCCTGGTATGGAATTCAGCAACCCCTTCGATAACCCGCAAGGGTTATTTTTGATTTTGTGTAATCCCCGGCAGCAATACTGTTTGTGGCCGCAGCAGTGTGCGTTGCCTGTGGGATGGCACGTTGCCTGTGACGCACAGCCCCAGGCTGATTGTGATGCCTGGCTGAAAGCACAATGGCAGTCCCTCCATCCCCATCACCAGGTGAGTTGTGAAGGAGAGGGTGTATGAATTTACCTTTAGTAGCGGCGCAGCCTGGCATCTGGATGGCAGAAAAACTTTCGTCACTGCAAAGTGAATGGAGTGTGGCGCATTATGTGGAGCTGGAAGGTGAACTGGATGCGGCATTGTTGGCCCGTGCAATTGAACACGGGTTAGCACAGGCAGATACCCTTCACCTGCGTTTTCATGAAACAGAGGGTGAAGTCTGGCAATCAGTGGATGATTCCCTGGTTTTTCCTGCTCCCGGGCTGACTGATTTGCGCCATGAAGCCGGGCCTCATAACGCGGCGATGGCGTTAATGCAGCAGGATTTAAACCAGAATCTGCGGGTGGACAGCAATAATCCATTGGTTTACCACCATATTTATCGCGTGGGCGACAACCGCTGGTACTGGTATCAGCGCTACCACCATTTGCTGGTGGATGGCTTCAGTTTTGTTGCTATTACTCAGCATATTACCGCCATTTACCGTGCATTACTGCACGGGGAATCTCTGCCTCCTTCGCCATTTACACCGTTTGCAGATGTAGTGGAAGAGTACCAGCGATACCAGCACAGCGATGCCCGGGGGCGTGATAACGCGTTTTGGGCGCAGGAAGCACAGCAGCTACCGCCTGCGGTCTCGTTGTCTGAGGTGCCATTACAGGGGAATGCATCCGGCCATGAGATTATAAAACTGGTTCAGCAGGCTGATGCACAGGTATTTAACCAACTGATGCAGGCAGTACCTGGTTGTCGCCGGGAAGACATCGTTCTGGCTCTGGTTGCGCTGTGGCTTGGGCGGTTATCCGGGCGGCGCGATTATACCGCCGGGTTTATTTTTATGCGGCGTATGGGCTCGGCCGCGTTGAGTTCGACCGGGCCGGTGCTGAATGTGTTGCCACTGGCGGTCACGATTGACCCTAACCAAACGCTGGCTGACCTGGCGCAATCACTGGCGGGTAAGTTAAAGAAAATGCGCCGCCACCAGCGCTACGACACTGAACAGATCCTGCGGGATACCGGGCGCGTAGTCAGCCACGAACCACTGTATGGCCCGGTATTTAACGTAAAAGTCTTTGATTACCAGGTTGATATGGACGGCCTGCGTGGCAAAACTCATATCCTGGCTACCGGCCCGGTTAATGATCTGGAACTGGTGCTGTTACCGGGTGAAGAAGGTGGTGCGTTCGGCATTGAATTACTGGCTAATGCCCGCCGCTACCATGCTGACAGCCTCTCCCGCCATATGCAACGCCTGCCATTGTTACTCAGGCAGTTTGCTGCCAACCCGGATTTGCGCTGTGGCGACAGCCAGGTGCTGCTCGAAGAAGAACAAGCCCTGCTGGCCTGTATTAACCAGACTGAAACACCCGTTCCGCTCACCACATTAAGTGAACTGCTGGCACGCCAGGCAAGCCAAACGCCCGATGCGCCAGCGTTGGTTGATGCCCGTATCAGCCTGAGTTACCGGGAGATGCGTGAACAGGTGGTTGCCCTGGCGCATCTGTTACGCCAGCAGGGTGTACGGCCTGGAGATTGCGTTGCCGTCGCCTTACCACGTTCCGTCTTCCTGACTCTTGCTCTGCATGCCATTGTGGAAGCCGGAGCCGCCTGGCTCCCGCTGGATACGGGCTACCCGGACGAACGCCTGCATATGATGCTGGAAGATGCCCGCCCGGCGGTACTGATCACCACACCCCAACAACAAGAACGTTTCCGGCATAGTGGTGTGCCAGCGTTTATTTGTTATGACGGGCTCCTGCCTGCTCAGGGAGCAACGCCACTGGCACTCTCTCGCCCGGAACATACGGCGTACATTATTTTTACTTCGGGTTCTACCGGCAGGCCGAAAGGCGTTATGGTGGGGCAAACGGCAATTGTTAACCGCCTGCTCTGGATGCAGGACCATTATGTCCTGACGGCGAATGACGTTGTCGCACAGAAAACACCCTGCAGTTTCGATGTCTCGGTGTGGGAGTTCTTCTGGCCGTTTATCGCCGGGGCAAGACTGGTTATGGCTGAGCCAGATGCCCACCGTGACCCGGAAATGATGCTGCAGTTTTTCCGCCATTATGGGGTGACAACCACCCACTTTGTGCCTTCCATGCTGGCGGCATTTGTTGCCACGCTGTCCGCCAAAGAGCATTGCCAGGATTGTGATTCATTACGCCAGGTCTTTTGCAGTGGAGAGGCGCTTCCCACGGGGTTATGCCGCGAATGGGAACAACTGACTGGTGTGGCGCTTCATAACCTGTACGGGCCAACAGAAGCCGCAGTGGATGTCTCCTGGTACCCGGCTTATGGCGAGACACTGGCCGCAGTGACCACCCCCAGTGTGCCAATTGGTTTCCCGGTGTGGAATACCGGGTTGCGAGTCCTGGATGACATGATGCAACCGGTTCCTGTTGGCGTTGCCGGAGACCTGTACCTTACAGGGGTTCAACTGGCTCAGGGGTATATGCACCGACCTGATTTGACCGCCAGCCGGTTTATCGCCGACCCGTTTGTACCAGGTGAACGAATGTACCGCACGGGGGATGTGGCGCGCTGGCTGGGCAATGGTGCAGTCGAATACCTGGGCCGCAGCGACTTCCAGTTGAAAATCCGTGGGCAGCGTATTGAGCTGGGTGAAATAGACGCAGTATTACAGAGCCTGCCGGGTGTTGCCCAGGCGGTTTCCCATGCCTGTGTTTTCAACCAGGCCGCAGATGTGGGGGGCGATGCCCGCCAGTTAGTGGGGTACCTGGTGGCGGAAGAGGGCTGTGTGCCAAATGAAGCCGTGTTACTGGAACAGGTACGCCAGCAACTGCCACCGCACCTGGTGCCGGTTGTCCTGATTACGCTTGATGCGTTGCCATTGAGCGCTAACGGCAAACTGGATCGTAAAGCACTGCCGCTCCCACAACTGCGCCAGTCATCTCATGGGCGATCGCCTTTGCCCGGCACTGAAAGCCTGGTTGCTGGCGCATTTGCACAATTGCTGGGCTGTGAAATCAACGATGCCAGCGCCGATTTCTTTGCCCTTGGCGGGCATTCCCTGCTGGCGATGCGCCTTGCAGCCATACTGAGCCGCCAACTGGGGCAATTGGTACGGCCCGGGCAAATCATGGCAGCCTCCACAGTTGAAAAACTCAGCGAAGCGCTTGGGCAGGGCAACTCAGCTGCATCTCAGCCAGCTGGTTTTGAGCCGTTACTGACTTTGCGGGAAGGCAACGGGCCTGCGCTGTTTTGCTTCCATCCGGCTTCTGGTTTTGCCTGGCAGTTCAGCGTGTTATCCCGCTACCTGGCGCCATGCTGGTCTGTGGTTGGTGTGCAGGCAGCAGGCCCGGAAGGGCCAATGCAGTCGGCAACAACCCTTGAAGAACTGTGTGAGCACCACCTTGCTGTACTGACTGCGCGTCAGCCTCACGGGCCTTATTACCTGCTTGGTTATTCGTTAGGGGGAACCCTCGCGCATGCTCTGGCATCCCGGTTGGAAGCGCGGGGCGAAACCGTGGCTTTCCTTGGGTTGCTCGACACCTGGCCACCAGAGACACAAAACTGGTCAGGTAAAGACCATCAGCAACTCGACCCGGAAGTGCTTGAGAAAATCGCCCATGAACGTGAAGCCTTTATCGCAGCGCAGCAGGGGCAGAATGCGGGGGACGAATTGTTCAGCGCTATTGAAGCCAACTACGCCGACGCCGTCCGCTTACTGGCAACAGCGCGAAGCCAGCGTTTTAACGGGCATGCCACTCTGTTTGTAGCAGACCAGACACTCGCCAGCGGGCTTGAGCCGCACAGCGCCTGGGCACCCTGGACCGGGTCATTATCTGTATATCACCAGCCATGCGCTCATGCTGAGATTATTGCGCCGGATGCCTTTGTCACTATTGGCCCGCAAATCAGTCAATTGTTGGGAGAGCCTTCATGAATAAGCAGTCTTCACGGTGGCTTAATCTCAGCCTGCTGAAAACACACCCGGCTTTTCGCGCGGTGTTCTTTGCCCGGTTTATCTCCATCCTCTCGCTTGGGTTATTAGGGGTGGCGGTGCCGGTACAAATCCAGACTCTTACCCAGTCAACCTGGATGGTAGGCCTGGCGGTGACACTGACCGGCGGGGCGATGTTTATTGGCCTGATGACAGGCGGTGTGCTGGCTGACCGCTACGAGCGCAAACAGCTGATTCTTTTTGCGAGAGCCACCTGTGGTGTCGGGTTTATTGGGTTGTGCATCAATACGTTATTGCCTGCGCCATCGCTGGCGGTGATTTATCTGCTGGGTATCTGGGACGGTTTCTTTGCTTCGCTGGGTGTGACGGCCCTGCTGGCGGCAACGCCGGCTCTGGTGGGCCGTGAAAACCTGATGCAGGCCGGAGCGATAACCATGCTGACGGTTCGCCTTGGGTCGGTGATTTCCCCCATGCTGGGTGGGCTGTTACTGGCGAGTGGCGGTGTGGAATGGAACTATGGCCTGGCTGCTCTGGGTACCTTTATTACCCTGTTGCCTTTGCTGTTCCTGCCTCGTTTACCCCCTCCGCCTCAGCCGCGGGAAAACCCACTCAAATCCCTGTTCGGTGCCGGGCATTACCTGGTGAAAAACCCGTTAATTGGTGGCATCGCATTGTTAGGTGGGTTGGTGACAATGGCGAGTGCCGTGAGGGTACTCTACCCCTCGCTGGCAGAAGGCTGGCAGATGTCTGCCTCCCATATTGGCCTGTTGTATGCGGCTATACCACTTGGCGCTGCGGCAGGGGCGCTAACCAGTGGTAACCTGGCGCACCACCCGCGCCCCGGTTTATTGATGCTCCTGACTACGCTGGGGGCGTTTATTGCCATTGCCCTGTTCGGGCTTATGCCAGCCTGGTTGCCGGGTGTTGTGTGCCTGGTGGGGTTTGGCTGGCTCAGCGCCATCAGTGCATTGCTCCAGTACACCTTGCTACAAACCCAGACTCCGGAACATATGCTGGGCCGGATAAATGGTTTATGGACGGCGCAAAACGTTACTGGCGATGCCATTGGCGCGGCGGTGCTGGGTGGGCTGGGGGCCGTTGTTTCGCCAGCGCACTCTGCCAGTGTCAGCGGTGTTGTGCTGTGCATTATTGGCGTAATCCTGCTACTCGCCCTGGGGCAACTGCGCCGTTTTCGCCAGGAGGCGGTCTCTTCTGCCTCCGGTACGCCGGGGCAGGCATAAATCCTGCGTGAGGAAAGTCTGAAAACGGGTTGCCACTGGCGGCCCTCTGACAGTTTACCGGATATAGCCTGGCGATTAATGGGCTGATTTTACGGGAAACACGTTGGCCGAAAATAGCGCCAGCCCACTGTTCATGCGGTTTGTGTGGTTGACATACCGTGCTGTTGCTTTTAGGGTAGCAGACTTAAATACGCAAATGATAATTGTTATTAAAGTGTTTATCATTTCTGTTAAAGCCCAAAGATAATTCTGGTACAACGCAAAATCACAGCAGCCAGAACTATTGAGGATAAGTGACTCTGATGTTTTTGAAGGGTGGGGATTCAGTCTATGACTGCAACACTGAGATCCGATAGCTTCTTTTTTATGTCGCCATTTCGCAGCCTGGTGACACAGGGGTGTTTTTCCCGAATTACCACGCCGCTGGCCGGTGGCGTGGATGCAGGCAGCCCGTTTCAACAGGCGTTAACTGCTGCGTTTGGCAAGGCACATGAGGCCGGGTTAACCAGGCCTGTTGTGGTTGGGGCGATACCTTTTGATACGCGTAAGCCTTGTGCGTTATTCGTCCCGGAAACCTGGTCGGAATTCTCACGTGAAGCCTGGCTAAACCAGGTGAATACGCCTGAAAAAAATCCCCTGGCTGTGGTGCACCGTAAAGCAATCCCTGAACAGGATACGTTTGAAGCGATGGTTGCCCGGGCGGCAGCATTAACCGATACCCCACAGGTGGATAAAATTGTTTTATCGCGGCTGATTGATATTACCGCGCAATCCCCCCTGGACAGCACTGTGCTGCTTCAGCAGCTTATTGCGCAAAACCCGGGCAGTTTCAACTTCCATGTGCCGCTGGCTGACGGGCGTGTTTTGCTGGGGGCCAGCCCGGAACTGCTGGTACGCAAAGATGGCGAAGTTTTTGCTTCCTTACCCCTTGCTGGTTCAGCGCACCGCCACAGTGATGCCGGTCTGGATGAAGACGCCGGGCAGCAACTGCTGGCTTCGCAAAAAGACCAGTATGAACATGCACTGGTGGTACAGGCCATGAAAAGCGTACTTGCGCCGCACTGCCAGCAACTGGAAATTCCTGCCACGCCACAACTGATTTCTACGCCTACATTGTGGCACCTGGCATCCCCGATAAAGGGTGTGGCCAACCCAGGCGACAACGTGTTGTCACTGGCAAGCCGTCTGCACCCGACGCCAGCACTGAGCGGTTTCCCTCATGAGATTGCCACAACACTGATACGTGAACTGGAACCCTTTGACCGCGAACTGTTTGGCGGCATTGTTGGCTGGTGTGATGAGCAGGGCAATGGCGAATGGGCTGTAACCATCCGGTGTGCCGCGTTGAATGGCAGCCAGGTGCGCTTGTTTGCCGGTGCGGGAATTGTACCGGCATCGTCACCTGAGAAAGAGTGGCAAGAGACCGGCGTTAAGCTCACCACCATGCTGAATGTGTTCGGGCTGAATTAATTAACAAGGACATACCAATGGCAATTCCTTTCACTCCATGGCCAGATGAATTCGCCCGGCGTTACCGGGGAAAAGGTTACTGGCTGGACCGGCCTCTGACAGACATTATTGAAAATCAACGTGAAAACCCGTCTGTTGCACTGGTTGATGGCACTCGGTCGTTCAGTTACCCGCAACTCAACCAGCTCGCCTGCAACCTGGCTGCCAGCCTGTTAGCCCGTGGCGTTAAACCGGGCGACACCGCACTGGTACATCTGGGCAATAACGCTGAGTTTTTTATTACCTTCTTCGCGTTGCTGAAAATTGGCGTAGTCCCGGTTAATGCGTTGTTCAGCCACCAGCGTAATGAGGTGGATGCGTATGCAGTACAAATTTCGCCAACATTGTTGATTGCCGACCAGCAGCACAGCCTGTACCAGAATGCCGAAGCTGTGGACCATTTTGTTACCCGGCACGCTTCCATTCGCACAGTTTTACTGTTGGGGGCGCAAGGCTCACAGAGCCTGACTGCAGCTATTGAACAACCGGCTGGTGGTACTGAACTGGTCCCTGGCCCGGCAGACCAGGTGGCGTTTTTCCAGTTATCTGGCGGCAGTACCGGCACGCCAAAACTCATTCCCCGCACGCATAACGACTATTACTACAGCATTCGCCGCAGTAACGAAGTGTGTGGGTTCAGTGCACAAACCCGTTACCTGTGCGCGCTGCCTGCAGCCCATAACTATTCAATGAGTTCGCCGGGAACTCTGGGTGTCTTCCTTGCTGGTGGATGTGTGGTACTGGCTGGTGACCCGGATGCCACTTTGTGCTTCCCCTTAATTGAACAGCACCAAATCAATGTCACAGCCCTGGTACCACCGGCAGTCAGCTTGTGGTTACAGGCTATCAGTGAATGGGGCAATCACCAGCAACTTGCATCACTACAGTTACTACAAGTGGGGGGCGCACGCCTGTCTCCAGCGCTTGCTGCACGAATTCCGGCCGAAATAGGGTGCCAGTTACAGCAGGTGTTTGGCATGGCTGAAGGGTTGGTGAACTACACCCGGCTGGATGACACACCAGAGCGCATTATCAACACCCAGGGCAAACCCATGTGCCCCGATGACGAAGTCTGGGTGGCAGATGAAAACGGTAACCCGCTGCCAGCAGGCCAGGTGGGGCGTTTGATGACCCGTGGCCCTTATACCTTCCGTGGGTATTTCAACAGCCCGGAACACAATGCCAGTGCTTTCGACCCGAACGGTTTTTACTGCTCAGGCGACCTGATTGCTATTGATGACGCAGGCTACATCACTGTTCAGGGGCGCGAGAAAGACCAGATAAACCGTGGCGGTGAGAAAATTGCGGCAGAAGAAATAGAAAACTTACTGCAACGCCATGAGGCGGTAATTCATGCCGGTCTGGTCAGTATTGACGACCCTTTGCTGGGGGAAAAGAGCTGCGCTTACCTGGTGACCTCTGCGCCGCTACGCGCTGTGGATATTCGGCGTTTTCTGCGCGGCCTTGGCGTGGCGGATTACAAACTACCTGACCGGGTGGTGTGTGTGGATGCCTTGCCGCTGACGGCTGTGGGCAAAGTAGATAAAAAAGCGCTTCGCCGCTGGATGGCTGAGCGCGACGCAACCTGAGGAGTAGTGAAATGGCGATTCCAAAATTAACGGCTTATGCATTGCCTGAAGCCAGCGAGTTACCGGTCAGCAAAGTCAACTGGGAAGCAGATCCTGCCCGCGCAGCACTGCTGATTCACGATATGCAGGAATACTTCGTGGGGTTCTGGGGGGAAAATAACTCCATGATCAACCAGGTGGTGAATAATATTGCTGCTCTTCGCCAGTACTGTAAGCAGCAGGGGATCCCGGTCTATTACACCGCGCAGCCAAAAGACCAGCCTGCTGAAGACCGGGCTTTATTGAATGATATGTGGGGGCCCGGGCTGACCAAATCGCCAGAACAACAGGCAGTGGTGGCCGCACTTACCCCAGATGCAGATGACACCGTATTAGTGAAGTGGCGCTACAGTGCGTTTCACCGCTCACCGCTGGAACAGTTGCTCAAAGAAAGTGGCCGCGACCAACTGATTATTACTGGCGTGTATGCCCATATTGGCTGCATGACGACGGCTACTGATGCCTTTATGCGTGATATTCAGCCGTTTATGGTGGCCGATGCCCTGGCGGATTTCAGCCGCGAAAAACACCTGATGGCACTCAACTATGTGGCTGGCTGCGCCGGGCAAGTGGTAATGACCCAGGATGTGGTGCCATTACCTGCCAGTAAAGGGCACCTGCGAGATGTTATTCGCCCACTGATTGATGAAGAAGATGAACCCATGGATGATGAAAACCTGGTGGATTTCGGCCTGGATTCCGTGCGGATGATGGCGCTGGCAGCACGCTGGCGCAAAGTTCACCATGATATCGACTTCGTGATGCTGGCGAAGAACCCCACCATTGATGCCTGGTGGGCGCTGTTATCCCGCGAGGTTCGGGTATGAACCCTGAGTTTAAGGATAAAACCGTGTGGGTGACTGGCGCGGGCAAAGGTATTGGCTACGCGACGGCGCAGGCATTTGCTGCCGCAGGTGCGAATGTCACCGGGTTCGACCTTGCATTCCCGCTGAATAACTATGCCTTTTCAACAGTGATGATGGATGTGGCGGATGACCAGCAGGTAAGTGAAGTCTGCCGGGGTCAACTGGCATCAATCCAGCGGCTGGATGTGCTGGTGAATGCTGCCGGAATTCTGACTATGGGGGCAACCGATGAACTCACCCCAGAAGCCTGGCATCGCACCTTTGCGGTTAACGTGGGCGGCGCATTCAACCTGTTCCGCCACACTATGGCACAGTTTCGCCACCAGAAAGGCGGGGCTGTCGTGACCGTTGCCTCGGATGCTGCTCATACACCGCGTATTGGTATGAGTGCCTATGGCGCTTCTAAAGCGGCGCTGAAAAGCCTGGCGCAAACCGTGGGGCTGGAGTTGGCCCCATTTGGTGTGCGCTGTAACCTGGTCTCACCCGGTTCAACGGATACCGATATGCAGCGCACATTATGGCTGAGCGATGATGCCGAACAGCAACGTATTCGAGGCTTCGCTGAGCAATTCAAGTTGGGAATACCTCTGGGGAAAATCGCCCGGCCTGAGGAGATCGCCAACACAGTACTGTTCCTTGCCTCTGAACTCGCCAGCCACATCACATTGCAGGATATTGTGGTGGACGGCGGCTCAACCCTGGGGGCATAGCCTGTGTGGAAGCGGCAACTGTCTCTTGAAGCACTGAATGCTACCAGTGCAGATACTCTGGTGGCGCAACTGGGTATTGTTTATACCGAATTAGGCGAAGATTACCTTGAGGCGGAAATGCCGGTAGACAGCCGGACATTTCAGCCTTTCGGTTTGCTGCATGGTGGGGCATCCGCTGCACTGGCTGAAACGCTGGGGTCAATGGCCTGTTTTCTGACTACCCGGGAAGGGCAATGTGCGGTGGGTACTGAATTAAATGCCACTCACCACCGCCCGGTATCTCAGGGCAAGGTTCGTGGGCGCTGTACTGCACTGCACCTGGGGCGGCAAAGCCAAAGTTGGGAAATTGTGGTGTTTGATGAACAAGGGCGGCGTTGTTGTACCTGCCGCCTGAGTACAGCGGTACTGGGTTAGTCTTTATTTCATACCGTTAATTTGAACGGCTTATACGCCACTGTGTGAGCCGTTTCCCTTCCATATTTACAAAGCATGCCTGAACCGGCAGGTATCTATCCGGTACCTTTGGGCGCAACATCCAAATTCGGGAAATATGAAATGCAGGCAATACCCGCCCGGGCATTGCCTGTATCAATTAATTCAGTGCGATGCGCACGATATCATCCGGTGCAGTCGCTGGTTTGGTGCGGCTTGCTTCCTGCTTAACGGTGACATACAGAGTATTACCGTCCGGTGAAACCGCCAGGCTGTTTGGGTGAACCGGTAACTTAATGGTTTTGGTCACTGCCAGGGTTTTGCCATCGATTATGCTGACTGAACCATCTGTGCGGTGTGTGGCATAAATTTCGTCACGCTTCGCGTTAAACAGTACGGCAACAGACGTTGGTGTGGCGATATGGTTAACCACTTTATTGGTTTTCAGATCCACCACAAATAAGCCAGGTTCTTTGCCATCAGAAATAAAGGCGCGCTGGCCCTGGGTATCCAGGCTGATATTCAGCAGCATATGGTCTTTGCCATCATCCACAATTTTATGGCGTTCCAGAACTTTGTTGTTGGTGGTGTCGATAATAATCAACTCGCCATCTGCGTTGGTGGTGTACAGGCGGTTAGTCTGGCTGTCCAGCGCCAGCCCGGTATTCAGCTTACCCAGGTGAGTAATGGTGTGTTTCAGTGTGAGGTTTTTGCCATCCACTACCCAAATCACACTGTCGGCCCGGCCAATACCACCAACGTAAATGGTGTTGGTTGCTTCATTGACTGCCAGTTCACGTGGTGCGGGCGGGCGGTTTTTTTCTGCGCCCGGTTTTTTATCCTGCGCGGCGGCCTGGGGAACCAGGGCCAGAGTACCGGCAACTTTACCTGTAGAGGCATCGACAGCCATCAAAGCACTGGTAAAAGTGTCGCCGAAATACAGGGTATTGGTTTTGCTGTTCAGCGCCGCACCAAAAGCTTTGTTCGGTGTATCAATAACATGGGTTGTATCAAGTGTGCTGGCATTTAGCTGATAAACCGCGCCGCCAGGTTCACTGCGCTGTTTGGTTGTTGCTGCATATACCGCATTGTTATTTGGGTTATAAACAATTTCGTACTCCCCAAAACCAACAGGTTTGCGCAACACAGTGTCTGCGGCCAGAGTAGAAAATGCCATGCCGCTAAGCATGACAGCCAGCGCCAGGTGAGAGAAATGCCGTTTAAAACGTGTGTTTTGCAGAGCCATGATTACAACCTTTTTGAGATGAATTATTATTTGTTTATGTTAATGATAATCGTTCTGATTATCATGTAACCATACTGCAGAGTCAAACAGTTATCAGTACAAAATCGGGGCTGGATTATTGGCGGTTGTGCCGTTGGGTTTAATCCCGCAGGCACGTTTAACTCTGCGTTTTTGTGGCAGGAAGTGTCAGGGGTATTCACCAAAGCTGGTGTAATGAGCCAGTGCCCCGGTAATCGCCGCCAGGTGTTGTTTCAGGTTACTGTGCAGGGTGCGGATTGCCGGTGAGAACTGTTTACGATGCGGGCAAATCAAGTTTAACGGCGCGGCTTCTCCTGCCTGCTCCGGCAGAACAACTTCGAGCCTGTTGTTCTCAACATCGCGGCAAACATCCAGCCATGATTTGTACACGATGCCCATTCCTTCAATTGCCCAGCGCCGGGCTACATCGGCATCATCACAAAGCAACCTGGCTGCCACTGGCAGCTCTTGCATTGTTCCGTTTACCGGAAATGACCACTTATCAACAAACGTGTTGTTGAGCGTAAATGCCAGGCATGGATGGTTGAGGATATCTTCCAGTGATTCAGGCCTGCCGTGTTCATTGAGGTATGCAGGTGACGCAACCAGCACCCGGCGATTTCCCGGGGCGAGCGGCAGAGCTACATAGTCGCGGTTGCTCAGCACGCCATAGCGAATGGCGATATCCACCGGGTCGCGGAAAATATCACTGACGTGGTCGGATAAAAATAAGCGCAGGCTGATACGCGGGTGGCTCCGGCAAAAATCAGTAATAACCGGAAGTAACACATTGCGCCCTACATCGGAGGGCATCGCTATTTTTAATTCTCCCTGGAAATCCTGTTCGCTGGTACGCAGGCTTTCAGCGCCAGCCTGCATTGCGCTGAGCATCTCCCGCGCAAAGGGCAAGTATTTTTCACCTTCAGCGGTCAGGCGCAGGCTGCGGGTGGAGCGGGCAAACAGGCGTGTATCCAAATCCCTTTCCAGGCGGCGAATGGCCGCGCTGACCAGGGCTGGCAGCAGGCTGGCTTCGCGAGCGGCGGCGGAAAAACTGCCAAGCAGCGCTGAACGAATAAACAAATGAACATCTTCAAGGCGAATCATAAGCAGAGTCTCACAGCGAATTCTATTTACACTCCTGGAGTGAAAGTGTTGCTCATTTTAGCTAATTTTTCTGGTTATCTGCCAGGCGTAGACTGCGTTAACCAACTTTAATTGAGTTATTAATTGCCCTTTGCCACTAACAGGAGGCAGGTTGTGAAAGCGATTGTTTATAGCCAGCACGGTTTACCGATTACCGATGAACAGGCGTTATATGAAACGGAACTCCCCATGCCAGTACCTGGCCCCCATGATCTGCGGGTAAAAATCCAGGCGATTGCTGTCAACCCGGTAGATATGAAAGTCCGCCAAAGTGCTGCTGTGGCTGAGCCGCGCATTCTTGGCTGGGATGCAGTTGGTGTGGTGGATGCAGTGGGTGAAGCCGTTACACTGTTTAAACCGGGTGATGAAGTGTATTACGCAGGTGACATTACCCGCCCGGGGGCTTATGCCGAATATGGTCTGGTGGATGAATTTATTGCCGGGCACAAACCGGCGTCGCTGAGTGTGGCGGATGCCGCGGCATTACCTTTGACCTCACTAACTGCATGGGAACTGTTATTTGACCGGCTGAATGCCGCGAAAGATGAACAGGCCGCGTTGTTGATCATTGGTGCCGCCGGTGGCGTGGGCACCATGCTGACCCAACTGGCAAGAAAGCTGACCAACCTGACGGTGATTGGCTCGGCTTCCCGCCCGGAAACAGCGGAGTGGGTAAAAAGTTTTGGCGCACACCATGTTATTGACCACAGCCGACCACTGCGTGAAGGCTTACAGGAAGCCGGGATCGAGTCTGTGCGCTATGTAGCAAGCCTTACCCACACAGAGCAGCATTTTGCTGATATCGTGGATGTGCTGGCGCCACAGGGGCGTTTCGGGGTGATTGATGACCCGGCCATTCTTGATGTTATGCCATTAAAAAAGAAAGCAATTTCTTTGCACTGGGAACTGATGTTCACACGTTCCATGTTTGCCACACCGGACCGTATTCGCCAGCATGAAATCCTCGACCATGTCAGCCATCTTATTGATGCCGGAACACTGAAAACAACGGTGGGCGAACACTACGGAGCGATTAATGCGGCAAACTTGCGCCGGGCGCATGCCACGCTGGAAAGTGGCCGGGCAAAAGGCAAAATTGTGCTGTCTGGCTTTTGATCACCACCAACAGTCTTCACTCGTTTTACCTGTCTTTTCACTTACCCGGTTGTCTGCCGGGTAAGGCTTGTTGACCATTGCTGATACGTATATCGTACTTCACTCTCCATGGGCTGAAATGTCTCTTTTCGTTTTTTAACATCCGCAATCACTGCAATATGGCAGAAAGTATGAAGTTAAATGCGAGATATTCTGAAGTCTTTGTCAGGAAATAGTGCCGGAACGTGACATTTTATGAATTGGCACAAATAGCTACAAAATGAGAATGAAAATTCTCATAATTAGCAACGCCGTGAAAATAAGTGAGATGAGAATAGTCTCAGTGATGACGCTATTGCCTGCAATCCCTGTATAAAAAATGGGTAATGACTTTGTGAGTAGCCATTTTCTTGAGCTACGAAGAGTTTTTGCCTGGTTGCTGGCATGCGGTTTCACTACAAAGGCGCACTAAAAGTAATGGCTATTTTATAACAGCGGGGCAAACCCCCATGCTGAATAATATTTCTTCCTTTAATGGGATTTTCTCTGTTGGCTTTGTGCCAACCAGGGGTGGCGAAAGCCGGTTTAATGATTTGATTTATCTGATTTTCAATAGGGTTCCTTTTTGCTGTTTGCGCCTTTGGGTGTGAGTTAGAGGAATTATGAAAATTCGTGGTATTTACCTTTTATCCGTATGTTTATTGTTCGGATGTGATAACAAGGATAACGCCAGTCAACCCTCAGCAGTAACTGAAGTGGGGGTGGTTACTTTACAACAACAGCCTTACACCCTGAGAAGCGAACTGACCGGGCGTACTACCGCGACGCTCAGTGCTGAAGTGCGCCCTCAGGTTGGCGGCATTATTGAAAAAAGGTTGTTTACTGAAGGCCAGGACGTCAAAGCAGGGCAGGCCTTGTACCAGATAGACCCGTCCAGCTATCGCGCGGCTTATGATGAAGCAGTCGCAGCGCAAAAAACGGCGCAGGCGCAAATGGTGGGTGATTGCCAAAAAGCCAGCCGTTATTCCCAACTGGTAAAAGTTGACGGGGTCTCAAAGCAGGATGCAGATGATGCCGTGGCAACCTGTGGGGTGGATAGGGCTACGCTTGAAGAGAAAAAAGCAGCGGCAGAAGCCGCGCGTATTGATCTGAACTGGACAACAGTCACCGCGCCAATCAGCGGGCGAATCGGTATTTCGTCAGTTACACCTGGCGCACTGGTCAGTGCTTCTCAGGATACCGCGCTGACCACGATTTACAGCCTTGATAAAATGTATGTTGACCTGACGCGCTCCAGTGCGGATTTGCTGCGCCTGCGCAAAGAGGCTCTGGCGCAAAACAGCAATACGCTGGAAGTGACTCTCACTCTGGAAGATGGCAGCACTTATCCGCTGAAAGGGCGCCTTGAACTCACCGAAGTGGCGGTGGATACCTCTACAGGCTCTGTCACGCTGCGTGCTGTCTTCCCTAATCCCCAGCATATTTTGCTCCCCGGTATGTTTGTGCGCGCAAGTATTGACGAAGGCGTTGTTGAGAATGCCATTCTCGCTCCGCAAAAAGGGATTGGCCGTGATCCGAAAGGTGAAGCCACTGCCTATGTTGTCGATGCCAATAACAAAGTGGAATTACGCACGCTCAAAACTGGCGAAGCTGATGGTACGAACTGGGTAGTGCTGAGTGGCCTGAAATCTGGTGACCGGATTGTCGTGGAAGGCAGCGATAAAGTGGCATCGGGCCAAACCGTCAAGCCAGTTGAAGTGAAACTGAGCGGAGAGGCGAACTGATGTTTTCACGTTTCTTTGTTAATCGCCCGGTATTTGCCTGGGTGATAGCCATCTTAATTATGATGGCTGGCGCCATTGCCATTCGGACATTACCCGTTGCGCAATACCCGGATGTTGCGCCTCCTTCCGTACAAATTAAAGCAACCTATACCGGAGCATCTGCCGATACACTGGAAAACAGTGTTACCAAAGTTATTGAGCAGCAACTGACCGGGCTGGATAACCTGCTCTATTTTTCATCCACCAGTAGTTCCGATGGTAGTGTGAAAATTACCGTGACCTTTGCTCAGGGAACCAACCCGGATACAGCACAGGTACAGGTACAAAATAAAGTACAACAGGCTGAGTCGCGCCTGCCAACGGAAGTCCAGGAACAAGGGATAACCGTCACCAAGACCCAAAGTGACTTCCTGATGATTGCTGCGGTTTATGATAAAACCGATAAAGCCAGTAGCTCTGATGTCTCGGACTGGCTGGTCAGTAATCTTCAGGACCCGCTGTCTCGCCTTAATGGGGTGGGGAGTGTGCAGGTGTTCGGCGCCGAATACGCCATGCGCATTTGGCTGGATCCGGCCAAACTGGCTTCTTACGCATTAATGCCGTCTGATGTTGAAACGGCCATTGAAGCGCAGAACGTCCAGGTTACTGCCGGGAAAATAGGGAGCATGCCTTCCGCAGACAGCCAGCAATTTACCGCGACTGTGCGTGCCCAGTCTCGCCTGCAAACACCTGAGCAGTTCCGCAATATTATTGTGAAAAGCGAGTCAGATGGCTCGGTGGTGCGAATAAAAGATATTGCCCGGGTGGAAATGGGCAGTGAAGATTACACCGCCCAGGGGCGGCTGAATGGCCACCCGGCCGCTGGTATGGCGGTTATGCTGGCACCGGGCGCGAATGCGCTGAATACCGCAGCGCTGGTGAAGGCTAAAATTCAGGAATACCAGCGTAATATGCCGGAAGGCTATGCGGTGGCATACCCGAAAGACAGCACTGAGTTTATTCGCCTGTCCATTCATGATGTGGTGGAAACCCTGTTTGAAGCCATCATCCTGGTGGTTGCCGTTATGTACCTGTTTTTGCAAAACTTCCGCGCAACGCTGATTCCGGCTATTGCTGTGCCTGTTGTTTTGCTGGGTACCTTCGGTGTTCTTTCGGTGTTTGGTTACTCCATTAACACCCTGACACTATTTGGGATGGTGCTCGCCATTGGGCTGCTGGTGGATGATGCCATTGTCGTGGTGGAAAACGTCGAGCGCATAATGCGCGAGGAGGGGCTTTCCGCGAAGGCGGCAACAGAAAAATCCATGGGCGAAATTTCTGGTGCGCTGGTGGCTATTGCCCTGGTGTTGTCTGCTGTCTTTCTGCCTATGGCGTTCTTTGGTGGTGCCACTGGGGTTATTTACCGCCAGTTCTCAGTCACCATTATTTCTGCGATGGCGTTGTCTGTGGTCGTGGCGTTGACGCTGACCCCGGCGCTGTGCGGGAGTGTCCTGCAACACAGCCGCCCACATACCAAAGGCTTCTTTGCCGGATTTAACCGTTTTTACCAGTCTACTGAAGGCAAATATCGCCACCGCGTACTGGGTGTGTTGCGTAAACCCGTGCGTCTGATAGTGGTTTACGGTGTGCTGGCTGGTGTTATGGCACTGCTGATGCTGAGGCTTCCCGGTGGCTTTATTCCGCTGGAAGACCAGGGTGATGTCATGGTGCAGTACACCCTGCCTGCGGGCGCCAGTGCTCATCGTACCGATGAAGTTAACAAAGCGGTAACCAACTGGTTCCTGAACCAGGAAAAGGCCAATACCGATGTCATCTTTACCATTACCGGCTTCAGTTTTGCAGGTAGCGGCGAAAACACCGGGATGGCGTTTGTTGCCCTGAAAAACTGGGATCAGCGCAAGGGGGCTGCGAATACCGCACAGAATATTGCGTTGCGTGCCATGGGGGGATTGTCCAGCCTGCGTGATGCTCATGTTTTTGCGATGACGCCGCCTTCTGTGTCTGGTATGGGGCACAGCAGTGGCTTTACTTTTGAGCTGATGGCATCCGGCAGTACCGACCGTACTGAACTGGCAAAACTGCGTGACACACTGATTAGTGAAGCGAATAAGAGCCCGGAACTGTCATCCGTGCGTGCCAACGAATTACCGGAAATGCCCCAGTTGCAGGTGGATATTGATAACAACAAAGCGGTGGCCCTGGGGCTGACGCTCAGTGATGTGACAGATACGTTATCCAGCGCCTGGGGTGGTACCTACGTAAACGACTTTATTGACCGCGGGCGTGTCAAAGAAGTGTTTATTGAAGGGGATAAGCAGTTCCGTTCTAAACCGTCTGACCTGAACAAATGGTATGTGCGCAACAGCAGTGACACCATGACGCCATTTTCAGCCTTCGCCACCACTCACTGGACTTACGGGCCTGAATCCCTGGTGCGTTATAACGGTAATGCTGCGTATGAAATCCAGGGGGATAACAGCACGGGTTATAGCTCAGGTGCCGCGATGGATAAAATGGCACAGTTGGCAAATAACCTGCCGAAAGGGTCGACCTGGGCATGGAGTGGGCTGTCATTACAGCAACAGATGGCAAGTGGCCAGGCAACCAGTTTGTATGCCATTTCGATTCTGGTGGTGTTCCTGTGCCTGGCGGCATTGTACGAAAGCTGGTCTGTGCCTTTCTCTGTCATTCTGGTCATCCCGCTCGGGGTGCTTGGCGCAACCCTGGCAGCCACGCTGCGTGGCCTGGATAACGATGTGTACTTCCAGGTGGGGCTGTTAACCACTATTGGGCTGTCATCGAAAAACGCCATTTTGATAGTGGAGTTTGCTGAAGCCGGGGTGAAACGAGGTATGTCATTGAGCGCCGCCGCTATTCAGGCCGCCCGCACTCGTTTACGCCCCATCATTATGACGTCACTTGCCTTTATTGCCGGGGTATTCCCACTGGCGATAGCGACTGGTGCCGGGGCGAACAGCCGTATAGCAATCGGGACCGGTATTATTGGCGGAACACTGACCGCAACGTTACTGGCGATTTTCTTTGTGCCGTTGTTCTTTGTGTTGGTGAAATACCTGTTTGCCAGCCGCCGTTCCGTTCAGGAGTAACCCATGTTACCGCGAATTACAGTTATCGCTTTATCATTGTTGTTAACCGGGTGTATTTCACTGGACCCGAAATATGAACGCCCGGCATCTGCGGTGCCGGGCACCTGGCCGGGTGCCAGCCAGCACGGTGCGGCACCGGTGGTGTTGAAAGACTGGCAGCATATTGTGAATGACCAGCGTTTGAAACAAGTGGTACAACGCGCCCTTGCCAGCAACCGTGATTTACAAAAAGCCATTACCGACATCGACGCTGCCCGGGCGCTGTATATTGAACAGCGTGCGTCACTTTTCCCCTCACTGGATGCAGGGCTTGATGTGACCCGCAGCCGGACGACGACCAATGGTGTTTCCACCAGTGCCAGTGCAGAAGGAACGGTGTCGAGCTTTGAACTGGATTTATTCGGTTATAACCAGAGCCTGAGCCGGGCGGAAAAAGAAACCTGGCTTGCCAGTAAATACACCGCGGAAGATACCCGGCTGACCTTAATCTCTGAAACTACGACCGCCTGGGTTACGCTGGCAGCAGATAAAGATAATCTGGCGCTGGCGCAAAGCACGATGGACAGCGCAGCAAAATCACTGGCAATCACCCGTAAACAGCATGATGTTGGCACGGCTGCAGCAACCGATGTCTCGGAAGCGATGGAAGTGTGGCAGGAAGCCCGTGCCAGCGTCGCCAGTTACAAAACGCTGGTGATGCAGGATAAAAATGCGCTGGATTTGTTGGTTGGTGAACCGGTGCCGGACACATTATTGCCTGACGAACTGAGCAAGCTGGCCAACAATAGCATTGAACTGGTGCCTGCCGGGGTCTCTTCCGATGTCCTGTTACGCCGCCCGGATGTGCAGGAAGCTGAGCATAACCTGTTGAGTGCCAATGCTGATATCGGTGCCGCCAGGGCCAACTTCTTCCCCACCATTTCGCTGACATCCAGTGCCGGTGTGGGGAGTGACAGTCTGTCCGGGTTGTTCAACCATGGGCTGAAAGTGTGGAGTTTTGCGCCATCAATTAGCCTGCCCATTTTCACCGGGGGCAGCAACCTGGCACAATTGCACTACGCTCAGGCCGAGAAAAAAGGCCTGGTGGCGACTTACCAGAAAACGATTCAGAGTGCGTTTAAAGATGTGGCGGATGCACTGGCGCGCCGTGAAACGCTGGGTGAACAAATGGATGCTCAACGTGGTTATGTGGCAGCAGCGCAGAAAACGCTGGATCTGGCGCAAAAAAGTTACCAAATTGGTAGCGGTGATTACCTCACCGTGCTGACGGCGCAACGGACATTATGGTCCGCTCAGGAATCATTAATTGCGCTTGAACAAACCGACTTCGAAAACCGTATTACGCTGTGGGAATCTCTGGGCGGCGGGTTAAGTAATAGCACGCACTAAGTGCTGATCTCGCTATCTTCAGCGCAACACCACCCGGTAGTTTCGACCGGGTGGTGGCCATTCAGCTTATTACAGATACATTACTTTCCATAGAGCAACCGGTTCACACTGTAGGACTCCAGCGTCTGGCGGATATGCTCTGCTTCATTACGTTCGGGGAAGGTGAAGTAACTGGGCGCAAGAACACGGGAAACGGACTCAATCGTCACAACGATAAGATTTTGCACCCTGAACTCACCTTTAATGCGAGCCAGAACATCGTGGCCAATTGCGGCAAAGTTGGGGGATCCTGCCGGTATTATCTGAGCACTTCCGGTAATTTTGAAACCTCGCTGGCGAAACACATCAATAAAACTCAGGCATACCTTGTTCTGCTGGAGGATATTTTCGACAGAACGGGCTGAGGCGATATCGGCAATGATAATCTGTTGGTTGCCATCCCAGGAAAACATCTCTTTGGGCGAGACATTTGGCGCACCACTGGCATCAACCGTTGCCAGCCAGCACAGTACCGCATTTGTCAGATCCTTACGAAAAGCCTGAATGTCCGTGATTTGCGTCATGATGTCCTCCTGAATCTGGCCGGTTTGGGTGTCTTTCCTCATAAAATCATCGGCCTGAATATCACCAGAAAAAGCGAACTGCTTCATAAAACAGATGCGGTGGTTTAGCCATTACGGTTTTCTTTGACCAGAGATAAGATTTTGAGTTGCCACATAGCAGTGAAGGGGTCAGCGAACCGGTGTGTTTGTAACCGTGATGTTGTTCACTTTTTGCATAGATTTTAAAAATAACCTCCAGTTGTTGCTTTACCATACAACAGGATCTTATTTAGGGAGTGTTCAGCTATGCGGGATGTGGTGATTACTGGTGCGGTTCGCACCCCCATTGGCAGTTTCCAGGGCGCCTTATCTCACCTTTCTGCCGTCGAACTGGGCAGCCTGGTTGTCAAGGCATTGCTGGCACGCAGTGGCGTTTCTGCCGGATTAGTGGATGAAGTGATTATGGGGCAGGTACTCACCGCCGGAGCCGGGCAAAATCCTGCCCGGCAAACAGCCCTGAAGAGTGGCCTGCCTTGCACTGTTTCCGCTATTACTATCAATGATGTCTGTGGCTCTGGCCTGAAGGCTCTGCACCTGGCAACCCAGGCTATTCAGTGCGGTGAAGCAGATGTGGTAATAGCAGGGGGCCAGGAGAATATGAGCCGGGCGCCGCACCTGCTTGTGGAAGGACCAAATTCTGGTGGCCTGGGTAATGGCCAGGTAGTGGAGAGCCTGGTGCATGACGGGTTGTGGGATGCTTTTAATGATTATCATATTGGTGTTACAGCAGAAAACCTGGCGCGTGAGTTTGGTATCAGTCGCCAGGAGCAGGATAACTGGGCTTTGGCTTCGCATCAAAAAGCGCTCTCGGCTATTCATGGCGGGCGTTTTCGCGATGAAATCGTTCCTGTTACTGCTGCACCAGGCAGCGTAACGCCATGGGTTGAAAGCGATGAGCAACCGCTGAGGCAGTCCAGTGCTGAGCTGTTGGCCGCACTTTCCCCCGCTTTTGATGTGCGTGGCAGCGTGACGGCGGGGAATGCTTCATCGATTAATGACGGGGCCGCCGCTGTTATGATGATGAGCGCGGAATGTGCACAACAATTGGGTGTCGCTGTTTTGGCGCGGATCAAGGCATTTGCCAGTGTGGGCGTTGATCCGGCATTTATGGGTATCGCGCCTGTTCATGCTACCCGGCGCTGCCTGGAGCGGGCTGGCTGGGCTCTTGAAGAACTTGATCTTATTGAAGCCAACGAAGCGTTTGCTGCACAAATGATCTCGGTCAGCCGCCACCTGGAGTGGGATACCCGCAAGGTGAATGTCAATGGTGGGGCTTTGGCACTTGGCCACCCGATTGGCGCGTCTGGCTGCCGGATTCTGGTTTCTCTACTGCATGAAATGAAAAAACGCGAAGCGCGTAAGGGGCTGGCTACCTTGTGCATTGGCGGGGGGCAGGGCGTGGCGCTTGCGGTAGAACGTTAAGACTCTGGTGGCCGTTGCCAGCAGCTATTTTGCAAGCGTAATGCGCTGATAACCTCTGTTTTCTCCTTCACTGGCGTGTTTACAGCAATTTCACTGCCTGCATCACGCTACGCTTCATACTTCACACTGTTTTCATACTTCATACCTTTATTTTCCCTACCTCATGCCTGGAGTGAAAGCCCGAAAGCTTTCATTATTACCATCTTTTTGACAAAAAACTGGTTTTTGTTGGCACATCATATGCGGTGAATATGCTACGTCACGCTATTTCATTACCTGTATCTGCCAGATTAGCCAAATATTAGCTCTGAACCCTGCCCTGTATTGATTTTCTTTTTATCTTCCCGGTCTTATATGAAAATCTAAGAATTAGTCTGCTAAGTATTTTAAGCTGTACTAAAAAAATGCGATAACGATCCTGATTTTTTAATTGAAATATCGTTTCAAATGTGATTTCAGGAAATTTTGTTGTGATTCATAAAGGTTTTTTGTTTGTTTTTTGAGTGGGAATTATGACTCGTGTCACGAATGGTGGAATAGTTCATTTTACTGGTTATTAATTCTGACGTGGATCACTAAAATAAGGTTAATTTAAAAATAAAATCTCATTCCATAAAAATGAAACAGCTTTTCAATAGGGGATATAACATGTTAAAAAAAGCTCTGGGTTTGGCAGTGTTATGTGGGGCGAGCTTTGCTGCTTCTGCTGTTACTGTAGATTTGCGTCATGAATATCGTGATGATGGCCGTAACGCGGACCGTGTTGCTGTTTCTCACCGCTTTGCGAATGGTTTTGGTTTTACTGTTGAAGCCAAATGGAAATCAGGTGGCACTCACCAGGACCAGCCTTTTACCGATATCATTGCTAATGGCCATGAAGAGCAAATTAGCTGGCGCTGGCGTCCAAATAAAAACTTTGCGCTGACACCAGGTATGAACCTTGACAGTAATGACAGTAAATCAACCTATAAACCTTTCCTGCACGCACAATATAGCTTTGATAGTGGTGTGTATGTTGCTGCACGTTATCGCTTTGAATATACACGTTATCCAGATAATGCCGATAAAGATGATGATAAGGTAAACCGTGGCGATGTCTGGGTGGGTTATGTTCTGGGTGACTGGCGTGCCGAGCTGAACTATCTGTATGCACGCAGTGAGCATAATATTCGCTCTAATAACAATAAATACTCTGAAGAATACAACCTGAAAGTCGCTTACAAACTGGACAAAAACTGGGCGCCATATGCTGAGTTGGGCAATATTTCCGGTAGCTCAAAAACGGATGAACGCCAGACTCGCTACCGCGTAGGGGTTGCATATTCCTTCTGATAACAGGCAGCAGGTAATAAATTATCTGCTGCTATATTCTCTTTTTGAAATGCATAATGCACCGTGAAATACAGGTGGTGCTATTATGCATGAAATAAACATTTCCTTTGTTGGAAATGCCAGGTTGCGTTATTACCCTTTTTCCTGATAGGTACGCATTTTAAATCTATTGACTGTCATGCCGGTATTACTAATAAACTTGTAATGCAGACTGAGGATACAGAGCATCTGACTTTACTTTCTTGACGCCACATTGTAATACCGGGTATTCAGGTAAGCATTCCGCAGGGAGTGCTTTTTTTTGTTGTTTATTTAATGAAAACCTTTAAATGCATAAATATTTAGCTGATGTTTTTGCTGAGTATGGCTGTGAGTTTGTGTGAGTATTTGTCTGTCTGTTTTCTTATGCTGCTTCTGACTTCTGCCCGTTCAACTGGTGGTGGATTGAATCCAACTTACCGCGGCTTGTGGGCTGCGAACATAAAAAAGCCCCCATAAATATGGGGGCAGAGTCTGATGACAAACCTCATGTCCGCACAGAACGAGAGGGTGTCACCCAATAAAAAAACAGGAAAATCAATTTATTGATTTTCGGCTGCTAACTAAAAAGAAGGAAAAACCACGCTTTTTCCTTCTTGTTCATCAATCTAAGCCCCCATAAATATGGGGGCAAGGCCAGTACAGATTTCAGAACACAACAGTTACGCAAACATTATTACGCAGGCAAATACTCGCGTTGTTGCGGGAGTTTCGCGATATACAGTGCAGGTTTGCCATCTTTATCTGAACTGAACAGCACGGCTTTGTCGTCTGGGGTAAAAGACGGGTGAGGGTGCGTGACCTGGCGGCTGTTTTCGAAGGTGTCCCAGGATGTATCATGGCGAGCAACCCGGAAGCAGGCCTTTTTCGCTACATCGAATACATATAAATAGGGATCGTTTTCAATGGTGTAGCCGCTGGTATCTTTTACATCAACTGGTGTACCTGAGCCATCACCCACCATCAGGGTGCCATCAAAGTTACTCATCAGGTGAGAACATGCCGGCATCTGCATCAGTGCAACATTGGCTCCTGTATCCGGGTTGTAGCTGAAAATGGTACGGCCCTGTTTGCCTTTCAGGTAGGAAACATAAACCAGAGCAGACCCATTCGGCACCCAAAATTCATGTGTGCAGCTTTCGCCTGGCGCATGTTCTTTTACTTTACGCACATTGCTGCCGTCTTCATTAACCATCCACATGCGGGCATCAACCAGGTCATGAGGGCCTTCATGGCAGAATGCCACGGTTTGATCATTAAACGGGCGATAAATAGGGTGACCCAGCCAGATCTTCTCTTCATGAATTACTGCGCTTTCGCCAGTCGCTAAATCAACGCGCAGCAGGCGGCAGTGTGGACCTTTATGGAAGAAGTCATGGAAAATTTTCCAGTCATTCAATGGTACCCAGTCACTTTTCGCGATTTCGATACCGACGAGTTTAGTGCAGTCACTATTGGCCACCCAGGTACCATACCCAACCCACTCTTCCGGCACGCGGTAAACTTCACGCTCAGCCAGTGTCTCCAGGTTGACCTGCAACAGGGTCCGTTCATTTTTAACGTAATAGAGGAACTGATCATCAGGTGACAGGAACCCCCCAAAGGTGTTGTCGCCTGTACCTTCGGTTAACTGGGTAGCGACTGCTTTGCCAATATCCAGTAAATAGTAGTTCCAGTTACCGTCAAAAGCGCCAGCAAAGAGCAAGCGGTTGCCATCGTTGGTGAAACATTTCTGGTAAAAATAGTTGCGGTGGCAAGTGACTTCAGGTGGTGTTAACCGGGTAATTTCTGCACCGGTATCAGGGTCCGTATACACCTCGTACTGAAGTTTAATCTGCATGCCCTTAGCCATAATTAACTCCTCAAAATTCCAGTTTTATACCCTTCAGCCATCAGGTTATCTGTTACATCAGCTTCTTGCTGTAGCCCGAAAATCTGCGGGTATACCCATAAAGTGGTTAAGTTCAAAAACAAGTTGGTAATTTATCAAAACGTTGTTTCATTTTATGTGATTGCTGGCGCAAATTACCAGTGAAATAGCAGAATTGTTGTTACCGGTTATGGCTTCCTGGCCTTCTGTTGTGTGTTTATTTTCCCCTGGAACCCCAGGTGCTGAGCCTAACCGTGATCAGAATATCAAAAATGAAAATAACATGCTTAAAAACTGAAACAACGTTTCAATAAGAATTGAAATGGTATTTCAAGCCGTCTAAGATGAGCGTACAAACTAAACGGTGTTAAGGGAATACGGGTTTTCAGCTTTATCAGATAGCCGTTACCGCATGCGCCTGAAACGAACCGTTTAAGGTAATGCACTGTTTAACTGAACTATTCATATTTGCTGTCGCGTGATACGCCCGTTCGCAACATGCGCTCTAAAAGGAAACTTACTTATGATTCTGAATTCATTCTCCTTAGAAGGTAAAGTCGCCCTGGTTACCGGGTGTGACACTGGGCTTGGTCAGGGCATGGCGATTGGTCTGGCAGAAGCTGGCTGCGATATCGTTGGTATCAATATTGTTGAACCAACTGAAACTATCGCGCGTGTGGCTGCTCTGGGGCGTCGTTTCCTGAGTTTGACTGCCGACCTGCGCCAGATTGAAGGTATCCCGGCTTTACTGGAGCGTGCGGTTGCTGAATTTGGCCATATCGATATTCTGGTCAACAATGCAGGCCTGATTCGCCGCCAGGACGCTATTGAATTTAGCGAAAAAGACTGGGATGACGTGATGAACCTGAACATCAAAACTGTCTTCTTTATGTCTCAGGCGGTTGCGAAACAATTTATTGCGCAGGGTAAAGGCGGCAAGATTATCAACATCGCCTCCATGCTCTCTTTCCAGGGCGGGATCCGCGTGCCGTCTTACACTGCATCAAAAAGCGGTGTAATGGGTATCACTCGCCTGATGGCGAACGAATGGGCCAAACACAATATCAACGTGAATGCTATCGCGCCGGGTTATATGGCCACTAACAATACCCAGCAACTGCGTAGCGATGAACAGCGTAGTGCTGAAATCCTCGACCGTATCCCTGCCGGGCGTTGGGGCCTGCCAAGTGATCTGATGGGGCCGGTAGTATTCCTGGCATCAGATGCGTCAGATTACATCAACGGTTATACCGTTGCTGTTGACGGTGGCTGGCTGGCTCGTTAATTCGTATCCCACCTCTAAAAAACCTCTGCCCGGGAAGCCGTGCAGAGGTTTTTTATTAGCCATGAACCACCTCCATAAGGAGGCGGTAAGGTTAACGGTACTATACATGTGCCAGCCACAGCGCTGGCATTCCTTCAGCATCTGAAGTAAATAAAACCCACTGGTTATCTGGTGAAAACGAGGGATGTGGGTGAGTGACCTGGCGGTTGCCTTCCAGTACCTTCCATGACGAATCATGGCGGCAAATAGCTTTCTGGCTGCCCTTATGCAGATCGAACACCCAGATAAAAGGATCGTTGAGCTCTGGAGCACCAGTCTTATGCGGTGAACCGTCTCCCACAACCCAGCGCCCGTCATGGCTGCTCATTAAATGGGAGCAGGGAGGAATCGTTCTCAGCCTGCGGTTTTCGAGGGTTTCCGGGTCTGCGCTGCATAAATAGCGGTGGGCATCATCTTCATGGTGCGTGACATAATAGAGCGCACTTCCATCGGGCACCCAAAACTCATGAGTCATACTCTCACCGGGTTGCGGCTGGCACACCTTGCGCACCTTTTTCCCTTGTGGGTCCGTCAGCCACATACGAGCACTGACCAGGTCGCGTGGCCCTTCATGGCAAAATGCGATGGTCTGGTCGTCATCTGGGCGCCAGATTGGGTGACCAAGCCAGTTTTTTTCCTGCAATACCACATGGCGCTCACCAGTATGTAAATCGACCCGAATTAACCGGCATTCCGGGCGGGTGTACCAGAAGTCGCGGAATTTTTGCCAGTCAGTCAATGGACGCCAGTCAGACTTGCGGATCTCAATACCCACAAGCTGGCTACAGTCGCTATTGGCAACCCAGGTACCATAACCAACCCACTCGGAGTCAACCTCGTAGACACACTGTTCTTCCCAGGTTTCAAGGCAGACTTTACGCAGTTCGCGTTTATTTTTGACATACCACAGGTGGCGGTCATCATGGGATAAAAAACCGCCAAAAGTATTGTCGCCATTGCCTTCAGTCAGTTGGGTGGCAATTTCGCGATTGAGATCCAGTAGATAGTAGTTCCAGTGGCCTTCGAATGCGCCGCCAAAGATAATTTTTTGCCCATCCCGGGTAAAACATTTTTGGTAAAAATAATTGCGATGACAAATAACATGAGGGGGCGTTAAGCGTACAACCTCGTGGCCTGTTTCACGGTCAATGTGGCGGCGAAACGAAAGATGAACTTTTCTTCCTTTAGCCATGATATCTCCTTACAAATAAAAAAATACCCTGCCCCATGTGAGGCAGGGTAATTCGGTGTTCAGTTATCCTGACTCCCGCCCGGTAACAGGCAGTAGTGAGTGGATAACCATTGGCAAACACCAACCAGGCATGTGATTAACGCATGGCGCGACGCAAAATGCGGTCCGACTGGCGCTCAAAATCCGCTGCTGCTTCTGCAACTGTTTTTTGCCCATAATCGATGTACTGCAGAGTGGTGCCAAACTGCGCCACAATCTGCGGGTCATCAAAGTAAGGCGAGACAGAAAGTTTGGTTGGCAGTGATTGAGCCAGTTTCAGCCCTGCAACAGCCGGATCGGTGTCTTTGATTGAACCGTCTGCTGTGAGGATCTCTACTGCTGCATGGCTTAGCGGAACACCGCGTTCCAGCCCCAGAGCTTCCACACCTTCTTTGCTGTTCAGCAGGAAGTTAATCAGCATGGCTGATTCTTTTGGATGTTTACTGGATTTACCAATTGAGAACATTTGTGCGGGTTTAAAGAACAGTCCTGCATCAGTTGCACCTTCGAGCATAGGGTAGCTACCCAGTTCCAGTTTGGCCGGTGGCTGAAGGTTGTCGGAATATTTATTGATAGTGGAGTTCCACATATAGGTGCCACCCCATTCACCCTGGATCCATGGGCGCATTTCGTACATGTTGCTCTTGCCAAAAGAGGCATAGTACTTGGTGTCTGGCATTACATGGCTATCGATAAGCTTCTTATACATCCCAAAAAACTCTACCCACTGTTCTTTGGTGTAAGCGAATTTCTTGGTTTTCTCATCAATGGCAGCAATATTGTATTTTTGCACCATATAAGAGTTAAGCAGTGCCAGAACATCCTGGTGTTCCAGTACTACCGGGTAATATTGTTTACCCAGTTTGGTTTCAAATGTTTTCCCGGCAGCCATCAGCTCATCCCAGGTTTTCGGGAAAGCGATACCCGCTTTTTGCCAGGTCTGGTCATTAAAATAGAAAACGCGTGCTGTCACCGATGTCGGGATCCCGTTGAGCTTGCCGTTAACGGTGGTGGATTGCAGTTCTTTTGCAGAGAACTGGGTCAGATCCAGTACATCTTTCTGTTGGTTGAGGTCATAAAAACCAGTGCCATCTTTAGAAAAAATAGGCAGCCAGTTCCAGTTTGTTTGCATGACATCGGGCTCGGTGCGCCCGGCAATCTGAGTAGTCAGCCGGGATAAATGGCCGTCCCAGCCAGTGTATTCCGCTTTAACATTGATATCCGGGTGTAGTTTATGAAACTCGTCGAGTGCCTTAAGCGTTGCCTGATGGCGGCTGTTACCGCCCCACCAGGACATACGTAAATTCACCTGCTCAGCAAAAGCCTGGCCGGTGGTTATTGCCAGTGTGGTCGTAATCAGGGCACCCAATAACATTTTTTTCATTATCATGACTCCTGTCAGAGAGAGAGGTTTTGTTCTGTTTTTGCGTCAAAGATATGGCATTTATTCATATCGAATTTGAAATACACCTGGCGATGCAGCCCTTTTTCAATAATCGGTTTAGCTTCATCGGAAGGGATACGGGCAGTGAGTTCGAAGTCACCCACCTTCAGGTAGACGAAGAATTCATGCCCCATGTTTTCTACGCGCACCATTTGGCCGGTTGTGTGGCTGCCAGCAAAGGGTTCATCGGCAATGGAGACAAATTCAGGGCGGATACCGAAGAACACATCCTGGTTTTTATGGTCGGCAAGTTTCTTTTGCTGTGTGTCGTTGAGCTCAAGTAAGTCTTCGCCGACACGAATATGCAGCCGGTCATTCTGCACCAGCAGTTTTGATGGTTTGATATTCATTTCTGGCGCACCAATAAAGCCTGCGACAAACATGTTTTTCGGGTAGTGGTACAGGTTATCTGGTGTATCTACCTGCATGATGTGGCCGAGCTTCATGACACAAATACGGTCACCCATGGTCATCGCTTCTGTCTGGTCGTGTGTCACGTAGACAGTGGTCGCAGGTTTACCGCTTTTCTTCAGTTGCTTATGCAAGTCAGAAATACGGATACGCATGGAGGCGCGTAACTTGGCGTCAAGGTTGGACAGTGGTTCGTCAAACAAGAAAACATCGGGTTTTTTCACGATGGCACGGCCAACGGCAACGCGCTGAGCCTGGCCGCCAGATAACTGGCGTGGCAACCGGTCAAGAAGGTCTTCAAGCTCAAGAATTTTGGCCGCTTCGTCGACGTGCGCATTAATCTGTTCTTTTGGCAACTTGCTTAACTTCAGGCCAAACGCCAGGTTTTCACGCACCGTCATATGTGGGTAGAGCGCGTAGTTCTGGAACACCATCGCGATTCCGCGCGATTTAGGTGCCAGGTTATTCACCACTTTTTCACCAATGCGAATTTCACCGCCACTGATGGTTTCCAGCCCCGCAAGCATGCGCAAGGTTGTCGATTTAGCACAACCTGACGGGCCGACGATGACCATGAACTCTCCGTCTGCGATTTTCAGGTCGATACCATGTACCGCTTTGAAGCCGTTGGAGTAGACTTTTTCGAGTTTATTAAAAATAACTTCAGCCATGATATTCCCTCGTTAACCTTTAATTCCACTGCTGGTAACGCCCTGAACGAAGTAGCGTTGAGCCAGGAAGAAAACAATAATTGACGGCAGAATGGAGATACTCGCCATTGCCAAAATTTCATTCCACGGTGCGCCTTCGGTGACATCGATAGACATTTTCAGCGCCAGTGCAATGGGGTATTTATCCACGCTGTAGACATAAATCAGCGGGCCGATAAAGTCGTTCATTGACCACATAAACTGGAACAGCGCGACGGAGATAATGGCGGGTTTAAGAATCGGCACCACCACGTACCACAGCACCTGGAAGGAGTTACAGCCATCAATCTGGGCCGCTTCTTCCATATCGCGCGGGACACCACGCAGGAACTGAATCAGCATGAAGACAAAGAACCCCTGAGTTGCGAATGCCAGTGGCAAATACAGTGGCAAATAGCTATTCAGCATGCCCATTTCACGGAACATCAGGTACTGCGGGATCAGCAGAACAGTGCTTGGCAGCAACATGGTGGCAATCAATGTGGCGAACCAGAATTTCTTCCAGGGGATCTCGAAACGGGCAAAGCCGTAGGCAACCACAGTAGAAGAGATAATGGTCAGCAATACTTTGGGAATCACATACTTAAAGGTATTGAGCATGTAATGACCAAAGGTGTATTCCGTACCGGTTTTCCAGCCATTGATAAACCCGTCGGATGTCGGATTTGAAGGCCATAAACCCAGCGTGGTAAAGATTTCATGGTTCGGTTTAAAGGAGGCCGAAAACATCCAGGCCAGTGGATAAAGCATTAATAAACCGACAAACAGCAGAATCACATAACGGATCCACGCGTTTATTTTTTCCCGTCGCAGAGTACGCTGAACTTCCCGTTCAGCATTAGAGAGTTTTTGCGACGACATCGGGCTATGCTGTATATCAGCCATTTTTGCCTCCCTTATCGGCAGAGTAGAACACCCAGTATTTTGAAGACTTGAATGCGATAGATGCGAATAGCGCGACGACCAGGAACAATACCCAGGCCAGTGCGGCGCCATAGCCCATGTCGAAGTATTTAAACGCGGTATCGTAGATATAGAGTGAGAATAAGTAGGTGTAATAAGTTGGCCCACCGCCAGTAATAACGTAAGGGCCGGTAAACTCCTGGAATGCCTGTGTGGTCTGCATAATGAAGTTAAAGAAAATAACTGGCGTAATCAGTGGCACCGTCACTTTCATAAACATCTGCCATTTAGATGCACCGTCAATCATGGCTGCTTCATACTGAGATTGCGGAACATTTTGTAGTGCAGCCAGGAAAATAACCATCGCTGAACCAAATTGCCACACGCGCAACAAGGTAACTGACATCAGCGCCAGTGAAGGCTCGCCCAGCCAGTTGATGGCATCCATACCAAAAAAGCCGATAAAGCTATTGAGCAGGCCGTCAATCGCAAACAGTGCGCGCCACAAAACCGCAATGGCAACAGAACTGCCCAGAATGGACGGTATATAGTAAGCCGTACGGAAAAATCCAATTCCGCGTAATTTAAAATTAAGAACAAACGCAATACCCAGTGCGAAGGCTAATTTTAACGGAATAGTAATAAATACATAGGCAAAGGTGACACCCATTGATTTCCAGAAGAGTCCGTCTTCCAAAAACATGTAACGATAATTCTCAATGCCGTTAAATGTGGGCGGGTTCATTAAATCATAATCGGTAAAGCTTAAAAAAAACGATGAAACAAATGGGAAGGCCGTAAAGACTATCAGCCCTATAATATAGGGCGATATCCAGGCCAGACCCAGAAGCTTGTTTTCATTCATAATATACCTACCTGGCAAACAATTAGAGAAACGGCTGCTTACTGCTGCACAGCGCACCTGTGGTGTGCTGTAGCGGTGAGTGCTGGCATGGGCCAGCACTGTGCAAAACAATTTCAATTCTTTGTCCTGTAACAGGAAAGACAGTGCATACAGGTTTAAATGAACCGCTATTTCATGTTTGTAAAACAGCGTTTTATTTTATTCTATTGTTATTTTATTCGCCGTCATTCGCTGTTTAATGGAAATGTGATCAAAGTCGAAACGATGTTTTGAAAATTTGATGTGACAGAGGTTTTTGCCTGTACGGACAGGGAGCAGAGGAAGGTGTCAGGTTCTACCATTTTTAGTAGTGGAAGGGGAATTTTCCTATTTTCAGCCGATTGAGTGCGGTAAAGTGTTAACGGTCAGAAATCTGACAGAATAATTTTGTTAAAATTTTGTTTTGTATAACATTATAAATCGGTCTTGCAGGATGCATGTACACCAGTAGCAAAGACCTTAGAGGGATACGATGACAGTGCAAAGTGCTTTGAAAAATCAGGGGAAAACTGATTTTTTTAATGGGAATGAATCACTCGCTTTATCACGTCCAGAGAATGAAATCGACTTAATTGCTTTGCTTTCCTTACTTGGACAGGTTAAAAAACAGTTAATTATGTTCACACTTCTGTGTGCACTCATTGGGGTGGCGATAACTTTTCTGTTGCCCCAGAAATGGACCAGCGAGGCAGTTGTCACACCAGCCGAAAGTTTTCAGCTTGAAGCTCTGAGGAGCCAGTTAATCCCCCTCAACGTGTTGGGCGTTGAGCGCCATGTTGACCCGCAAAAGTTGTTCAAATCCTTTTTGAAAAAGTTTGACTCCCAGACGCTGAAAGCGAGTTACTTGTCCCAGTCACCGTTTATTTTGTCTCAATTAGATGGGGCGAAATATACTGCTGATGACTTACACCGCGCGGTGGTTCAGGTCTCTGGCAAGATAACCGCTGCATCTGATGTAGATGCAAAGCACCCTGAAAACAGCCCTTATGAATCCTGGACGCTGAAGTTTACCGCACCCGATGCGCAGGATGCACAACAGGTACTCACCGGGTATATCGAATACGTAATGAAGCAGGTGGTGGCGGAGGAAGTAAAAACCATTCAGGACGACCTGACGCTTAATGTTCGCTATAAACAACGCCAACTGAACCTGGAACGCACGCGGCTGGAAAATGCACACAATGTTGCGATTCAGCGCCTGAATTATTCCCTGGCTGTCGCAAATGCCGCAGGTATCAAAGAACCGGTCTATAGCAGTGGCCAGGTAGTGAATGATGACCCGGATTTCAGCATCGCTCTGGGGTCTCATGGCCTGGCGGAAAAACTCAATATAGAGAAGTCGATTCATGATGTTGCAGAACTTAATGCTGATTTGCTTAATCAGCAACATGTCCTTGAACAACTGGAAGCAGTAAAAATTAAGGAGATTGATTTCTCTCCTTTCCGTTATCAGATGTCGCCTTCTTTACCCATCAAGAAAGATGGTATTTCAAGGCTCTTTGTGGCGGTGATTGCGGCTTTATTTGGGGCGTGTGCTTTCTGTATGTGGACGTTTGGTAAACAAGCGGTGCAACAACAAAAGGCGCGTATAATGGGTTGGAACCCGGACCCGGTGAAAGAATCCGGTATTTAATCTGCTTGTGCACAGGCCTGGCGGTATTCTGTCGCCCGGCCTGGCGAACCGCTTACTTCAGAAAATCTTGCCGCATTGGCGTAAAGGTATCCAACAATTTACCGGCTTTCAGGCATACACAGCCATGCATGATATTAGGCTGTTTGTAGAGCGTATCACCAGCGGTAACCACATGGGTTTCATCACCAATGGTGAATTCAAACTCGCCAGCCAGAACATAGGTTAATTGTTCGTGGGGGTGATTATGCATTGGGCCGACAGCGCCTGTTTCAAAATGCACTTCAACTGCCATCATATTGCCATCATGCGCCAGAATACGGCGGGAAACACCTGCGCCCAGATCTTCAAGTTCGGTTTCTTTGATAAACGTAAACATGTGTGGATTCCATGATAGTGAAACATTGTTTCAATTATTTTATAGCACTCAACTGAGAAAAGAAACGATGACCCAGGGATTTGGAAGTGGGATCACGTTTTATTACTTATCTGAACAGGGTAGTCTGTGAGTATTTACAGGAGGTGAAGGATGAAAACACTGGGCCTGATTGGCGGTATGAGCTGGGAGTCCACTCTGCCTTATTATCAGTTACTTAATGAAGGTATTAAAGCGCGACTGGGTGGTCTGCACTCCGCCAAAATTGTATTACATAGCGTTGATTTTTATGAAATTGAGGCTTGCCAGGCTTCAGGGCAGTGGGCAAAAGCCGGGGAAATACTTGCCTGTGCAGCGCAGGGCCTGCAGGCGGCTGGTGCGCAGGGCATTGTATTGTGTACCAATACCATGCACCGGGTTGCAGACCAAATTGAAGCGGCCTGCTCGTTGCCATTTTTACACATTGCCGATGCTACAGGGCGCAACATTGCTCAGGCCGGAATTCAACGCCTGGGGTTGTTGGGTACCCGCTATACCATGGAGCAGGATTTCCTGACAGGCCGCCTGGCACAAAACTTTGGCCTGGAGTGCCTGGTACCGCCCGCAGAACAACGCCAGAATATCAACCGGATAATCTTTGATGAACTGTGTATGGGCCAAATCACTCCAGAGGCGAAAACCGCTTTTCTGGACGCCATCGAAGGCCTGATTGCCCGCGGGGCGCAAGGGATTATTCTCGGCTGTACGGAAATTGGTTTACTGATCAAGCAGGAAGATGTTCCCCTGCCTGTCTTTGATACCACTGCGATTCATGTTGAAGATGCCCTGGCGTTTATGCTGGCGGATTGCCCTGCTTAAGTAAGGATGCAAGTGGCTGCGTGACAGTGGTTATGGCCTGGGACATATGCGCACTGAAGGCATCAACCAGGGCGGAAGCAGGGCGGTGCAGTGGGCGAATCAGGCTCACTGTGAACGGGACGTCCACACTAAAAGGCCGGACGATGATATCGCGCCCGGCATAATCCAGAGCGGTAAAAGGATTCACGACCGAAACCCCCACGCCCGCTTTCACCATGGCACAAATTGACGCCGCACTGTGGGTTTCCACCACCATGCGGCGTTTAACTTTATGCTCCTGAAATAATGCATCCAGCAACTGGCGATAGCTGTCCTGGCGAGACAAACTAATAAAGTTTTCACCACTAAAATCAGATGGCTCCAGGCAAGGTTTGTTTCCCAGTGGGTGGCCGGCGGGTAGTACGCATACTTCATTGAGTGTTGCCAGCGTCTGGCGTGATGTACCTGCCGGTGTGCTGGTGGTTTCTGTTAAGCCCAGGTCATGACGCTGGGCAGACAGCCACTCTTCCAGCACGGGTGATTCCTGGGGAACAATGGTCAGGCTTAACTCAGGGTAACGCGCCAGAAAAGGTTGAATTAAAGCGGGTAGCAGTGACTGGGAAAAAACCGGCAAACACACCAGCGACAGTTCTCCCTGGCGAAATTCACGCAAACTCTCGGCTGCATCAATAATACGGTCAAGCCCATACCAGGAGCGCTGAACTTCTTCAAACAACCGCAGGCCCTGCGCTGTGGGGTGCAACCGCCCACGAACCCGGGTAAATAATTGCAGGCCAGCAATTTTTTCAAAACGCGCCAGTTCACGGCTTACCGTAGGCTGAGACGTGTTCAGGAGCCCGGCAGCCTCTGTCAGGTTGCCGGTTGTCATTACCGCATGGAAGATCTCTATCTGGCGTAAATTGATTGCTGGCATATTGTTCCCCTCCAAAATCCATATCATTTTTGCATGGAGTTAACAAAAAGCGATATTTTTTATTTTTTGCTGAGTATGGCGTAATGGCGTTATTGCCTTTTACCGAGCCGGGAGAATCCGTTATGCCACGTCCGCTGAACACCACTGAAACTGCGTTAAATACCACTCATTTATTACCACTGGTGGAAAAGTTCGGGTGCCCGGTATGGGCTTACGATGCTGACGTTATCACCCGGCAGATTGCGCAACTCGCCCAGTTTGATGTAATTCGCTTTGCCCAAAAGGCCTGTTCAAACACCCATATTCTTCGCCTGATGCGTGAACATGGGGTTCGGGTAGATGCCGTTTCTCTGGGGGAAATTGAGCGTGCTATGGTCGCGGGGTTTGACCCACTTACACATAGTGATGATATGGTCTTTACGGCAGACGTGATTGATGAGGCAACGCTTGAGCGGGTGCGCGAACTGCACATTCCTGTTAATGCCGGTTCGGTGGATATGCTGGAACAGGTCGGCCAGAGTTCTCCTGGTCACCGTGTCTGGCTGCGTATTAACCCGGGGTTTGGTCATGGGCACAGCCAGAAAACCAACACCGGTGGGGAAAACAGCAAGCACGGTATTTGGTATGCAGATTTACCAGAAGCATTGCGCGTGATTCAGCGTTATCAACTGAAACTGGTGGGGCTGCATATGCATATTGGATCGGGTGTCGACTACGGCCATCTGGAACAAGTGTGCGACGCCATGGTCAACCAGGTGGTGCAGTTCGGTCAGGATCTTGAAGCCATTTCAGCTGGTGGCGGTTTGTCTATTCCCTATCATTACGATGAAGAAGCGATTAACACTGCGCATTATTTTGGCCTGTGGAATGCAGCACGCGAGAAAATTGCTGCACATTTAGGGCATCCGGTAAAACTGGAAATTGAACCTGGCCGTTTTCTGGTGGCTGAAGCGGGTGTGCTGGTTACCCAGGTACGCGGCGTGAAAGATATGGGCAGCCGCCACTTTGTGCTGGTGGACGCCGGTTTTAATGACCTGATGCGCCCGGCCATGTACGGCAGTTATCACCATATCTCTGTGTTGCCCGGAGCGGGGCGCAGTGTTGATATGGCCTCCACCCGGGATACCGTTGTCGCAGGCCCGTTGTGTGAATCTGGCGATGTCTTTACCCAACTGGAAGGTGGCATGGTCGAGCCACGCCAGTTACCTGAAGTGCATGTTGGTGACTACCTGGTACTGCATGATACCGGGGCATATGGCGCTTCTATGTCATCTAATTACAACAGCCGCCCATTACTGCCGGAAGTGTTATTCGAGCAGGGCGTCCCGCGCCTGATTCGCCGACGCCAGACCATTGATGAATTGCTGCAACTTGAGCAATGTTAATACAGCAGGAACAGGCAAGGCTGGTTAGCCTTGCTTCGTATGCCAAATCTCTTCACGCAGGAGAATAACTTCTTCTGCCAGATCCCTGCATAGCATGGCTGTCATCAGATGATCCTGGGCATGAACCAGGATCAACGGCACGGCAACTTTCCCACTACCTTCATCTTCGCTGATTAACGCGGTTTGTACTTTGTGCGCTTCTCTGGCTGCAGCATCCGCGTCAGCCAGTGCTTTGCGTGCTTCGTCCCATTGTTTCTCACGGGCCAGTTGCATCGCCTGCATGGCACATGAACGCGCTTCTCCTGCATGAACCAGTAACCCCATTACGCAATTTTCAAAGTCGAACATAATTCACCTTATTTGGTATGCCAAAATTCACAAAACACATCTTACTGGAATACCAAATTTGTCTTGTGAGAATTTCGTCACAGTTTATTAACCTCTCTGATACTACTTTTTGGTATGCCAAATAGAGGTTGCTGTACCCACGTTGACATAACAATAATTGCGATATGAGGTATTAACTCATGGCCTTACAGGAAAAGCTTATCGACTCCCTTGGGAGTTTTGCCACCCGATTCAATAGCTACCGCTATATCATGGCAATCAAAGCTGCATTCATTACACTGATGCCAGTGATTATAGTCGGTGCATTCTCTGTGCTTATCTCGAATATGGTGCTGGATTCCAAAAATGGATTAGCCAGTTTTGAGATGTTCTCTTTCCTTTCAACCCTGAAACCGATTACCAGTGCACTGAATTACGCCACATTAAACTTCCTCAATATCGGTGCGGTGTTTTTAATCGGTATTGAATTGGGGCGGATTAATGGCATGAAAACCCTGTTCCCGGGGTTGCTGGCGGTGATCTGTTTTATCTGTGTCACACCAACCACTGTGGAAATGATGGTGGATGGTCAGTTACATATGGTGAAAGATGTGCTGGCCCGGCAGTTTTCTGATACCCGCAGCTTGTTTCTTGGCATGTTTATCGCCATTTTTTCGGTGGAAATCTATACCTGGCTGGAAAACCGCGACCGCCTGAAAATTAAGATGCCTGACACCGTACCGCCCAATGTGTCTGCCTCTTTTTCTGCACTTATCCCGGCAATTATCACAACATCACTGATTGCCACCCTGGGTTTTATCTTCCATCAGCTCACCGGTATGTATTTATATGATGCAGTATACCAGGTGGTACAGCAGCCGTTGGAGCGGGTAGTACAAAGCTTACCGGGAATACTGTTATTGATGTTTGTTGCCCAGTTATTTTGGGTGATAGGCATTCATGGTAACCAGATGATCAAGCCCATTCGCGAGCCACTTTTGCTTGGGGCGATTACCGTCAATATGTCGGCATTTGAGCAGGGCAAAGAAGTGCCGAATATTATTACCATGCCATTTTGGGATGTTTACATGAGTATTGGTGGCTCAGGCCTGACAATTGGCTTGTTGCTTGCGGTAATGATTGCCACCCGGCGCAAAGAGATGAAGGAAATAGCCAAGCTCTCTATTGGGCCTGGTGTGTTCAATATTAATGAGCCCGTCATATTTGGTATGCCGATTATGCTCAACCCCATTCTCGCTGTGCCTTTCATTATTACACCGCTGGTCACAGGAACGATTGGCTATTTTGCCACGGTAACCGGGTTTGCTGGCAAAGCCGTCGTTATGGTGCCCTGGACAACGCCACCGTTGATCAATGCCTGGCTTTCAACAGCAGGTTCTATGGGCGCAGTGGTAACTCAACTGGTGTGCATCCTGGTTTCGGTACTGATCTATTTACCCTTTGTAAAAATCGCTTCGTACCGTGCAGAGCAGGCACAACGCCAGCAAAGTGCTACACCCACTAATGCGTGAGGGAAATCATGGCATCAATAACGAAAACTATTCCTGATGATTTTATTTTAGGCGCTGCCGCTTCAGCCTGGCAGACGGAAGGTTGGCAGGGCAAGCAGCCCGGGCAGGATTCATGGATGGACGCATGGTACAAACGCGAACGCCATGTATGGCATAACGGCTATGGTCCTGCTGTCGCCACGAACTTCTATCAACGGTACAAAGAAGATGTCGCCCTGATGAAACAGGCCGGGTTGACACATTTTCGGACCTCAATTAACTGGTCCCGTTTTTTCACCGATTACCGTAATGCTGTGGTCGATGAAGACTATGCGACATACATTGATAATGTGCTTGATGAGCTGACTCTTGCAGGTATTGAGCCCATGCTCTGCCTGGAACATTATGAGCTGCCGGCTGAGTTATTTGACAACGCCCGAGGCTGGGCGTCCAGCGAGGTTGTTGAGCTGTTTGTGCGTTACGCCGGGAAAGTATTTGAACGTTTCCATGCAAAGGTACGCCGTTGGTATACGTTTAATGAGCCGGTTGTGGTGCAAACCCGGGTATATCTGGATGCTCTGCGCTGGCCTCATGAGCAAAATACGGGCACCTGGATGCAATGGAATCACCACAAGAACCTTGCAACAGCGAAAGTTATCCAGTTATTCAGGGAAAAAGGGTATCCGGGTACGATTGGCTGCATCCTGAATCCGGAAGTCACCTATCCGCGTTCCAGTGCGGCTCATGATCAAAAAGCTGCACAGATGTATGATTTGTTCTACAACAGGGTGTTTCTTGACCCAATGGTGCATGGTTGCTATCCCGAATTGCTGCTGGATACACTCGCCCGCCATGAAGTTGCCTGGCATTACAGCGAAAACGATCTTGCTGTGATGCGGGATAACTGCGTTGATGAACTGGGTATCAATCTGTATTACCCCCATCGGGTTCAGGCGCCTTCTCATGCCTGGAACCCGGAAACGCCCTTTCACCCTGCCTGCTATTACGAGCCTTTTGCACTGCCCGGACGGCGAATGAATACATCCCGGGGTTGGGAAATCTACCCACAAATCATTTATGACATGGCTATGCGCCTGAAAACGGACTACCGCAACATACCGTGGTTCATCGCAGAAAATGGTATGGGCATTGAAAATGAAGGGCGTTTTCGTAACAGCGATGGTGTAATTGAAGATGACTACCGCATTGAATTCTATAGCGAACATCTCTTTCAGGCATTGCGTGCCCGTGAAGTTGGCGCAAATTGCCTTGGCTATATGGTGTGGGCTTTTACTGACAATGTTTCGCCAATGAACGCATTCAAAAACCGCTATGGGCTGGTCGAAATCGACCTTGAAAATAACCGTGACCGTCGCCTGAAAAAATCAGCACACTGGTTTCGCCAGATTCGCGATTCAAGGGTGTTGGCTTTGTCACTTGATGATGAATGGAAATAGGGGATAACCATGAAACGTATTGTACTGTGTTGTTCTGCCGGGATGTCCACTTCACTGGTGGTGACCAAAATGCGTAAGGAAGCCGAGCAGCGTGGCATGACGGTTGAAATTTACGCAATTGCGGAACAGGGCCTGCGTGATGAACTGGAAAGCTTTGGTGCTGATATTCAGGCGGTGCTGCTGGGGCCGCAAGTGCGGTTTAAATTGGCTGAAAACAAAAAGTTGACGGATGCACACCAGATCCCGATAGCCGTTATCGATCCTGTGGCCTATGGCACGCTTAACGGTGCGAAAGTTCTCGATCAGGCAATGAGTTTGGTAAGCTAGCATAAATTTCCGCCGGGAACAGGCGTGTGGCGTTTTTCCCGGCGGCTTTATGCTGATTGTAATGCTCGCAGGTGACATCGTGGAAAAGATGGCCGTTCCGCCAGAAAAAAAACAGTATCAGGAGATAGGCGACGATCTCAGAAATCATATTATTCAGGGGCTGCATCCTGTGGGATCCCGTTTGCCCACTGAGCGCATGATTGCTGAAAAATATGGGGTCAGTCGCACTATCGTCAGGGAAGCGCTGCTTATGCTTGAACTGCAGGGTGTGGTGGATATTCGCCAGGGATCCGGTGTGTATGTGATGCGTATTCCGGCGGAAAATGAAGAGGAAGAAGAGCGCTTTTTTAATAGTGAAATTGGTCCGTTTGAAATGCTGCAGGCCAGGCAGTTACTCGAGAGCAATATTGCTGCCTTTGCGGCGAAAATGGCGACGAAAGCCGACATCGATAACCTCAAACGCATTCTGGAGCAAGAGCAGCGTGCTATTGCGCTGAATGATACCAGCCAGGATAACAATAAGGTTTTTCACCTGGTGCTGGCGGGGTCTTCACAAAACCAGATGCTACTGGAGACTGTGGAAAGTATCTGGCGCCATATGGATGCCAGCCCGTTATGGCAGCACATGCGCGGGCATATTGAAACGCGTGCTTACCGGCTTAAATGGATGGGGGATCACCAGACCATTTTGGCCGCACTCCGCCGCCGTGATGTGATGGGCGCATGGCAGGCAATGTGGCAGCATTTAGAAAATCTCAAACACAGTATGCTGGAGTTCTCTGATGCAGACGCACCAGATTTCGATGGTTACCTGTTTGAATCTGTTCCCATTTTCCAGGGGAAACTGCAATGATAATCCAGCCTCTGTACCAGGCTGCGCATTTTGCACCACAGGTTACCCGCTGGCTCACCGAAGCTTTCGGTGGGGCAGATTATGCTGGTTTTTATGCCAGCGTAGTTCAGCACAGCCAGCTGCCTGGCGCTTTGCCCGTTACTTTTGTTGCCAGTGAACAGGGGCAACTTTGTGGGACGGTAGGGTTATGGCGGTGTGATTTGATAAGCCGCCAGGATTTATGGCCCTGGCTGGCAGCCCTGTATGTCGATACCCCATGGCGTGGGCAAGGGCTGGGGGAGTCGCTACAGCACCATGTAATGCAGTACGCCCGCAAACAAGGGTTTAGTGACCTGTATCTGTATTCGGCCTGTAAAGAGTACTACGAGCGCTTTGGCTGGCACTACATTGGTGACGGGCTGGATGCGCCAGACAAACCCGTTCATCTCTACCATCAGTCGTTATGAGAGTCCGCAGGCGCCGTGACTGAATGGCGGCGTACCAAAGTCGGGCTGAACATATGCGTAATTTCCGGAATGGGCCTGTTTTCCGCAAGGGCAAGCGCTAACTCTGCGGCCTGTGTCGCCATGGTGACGATAGGGTAACGTACTGTGGTTAATTGCGGGCGCATGTACCTGGAAATGAGAATATCATCAAAGCCAATCAGTGAAATTTCCCGTGGCACTTCGATGCCATTATCGCTTAAAACCCCCATCGCACCTGCTGCCATTGAGTCGTTATAACAGGCAACGGCAGTAAAATTGCGCCCTCTGCCCAGCAACTCGGTCATTGCCTGCTCGCCGCCACTTTCATCTGGCTCGGCAAAAGCCACCAGCCTGTCCTGGGTGGGGATATCATGAGCTTTCAGGGCATCGTAATAACCTTGCAGGCGGTCAGTGGCATCAGATATCTGGTGGTTGGAGCACAAGTAACCAATCTCTGTATGCCCTTGCTGAATCAGGTGCCGGGTGGCAATAAATGCACCATAGCGGTCGTCCAGTGCCACACAGCGTTTTTCATAACCAGGTAGCGTACGGTTGATTAACACCATTCCGGGGATTTGCCGCATCAATGGAACCAGTTCATTGTCCGGGATCATCTTGGCGTGAACCACCAGTGCGGCACAACGGTGGCGTATCAGTTGCTCAATGGCCTGGTGCTCTTTTTTCTCAATATGGTAGCCATTGCCTATCAGCAAGAAATTGCCCGTGTGGTAAGCCACTTGTTCTACTGCTTTTACCATCGCCCCAAAAAAAGGATCAGAAACATCACCAACGACCAGACCAATCGTTTCAGTATTCTGTTGTGCCAGCGCCCGTGCATTTGCATTGGGGTGGTAGTTCAGTTCCTGCATAGCACTTGTCACCGCCAGGCGTGATGCCTCGCTGGCCTTTGGGGAGTCATTGATGACGCGCGAAACAGTGGCGACAGAAACACCTGCCAGCCGGGCCACATCCTTTATTGTCGCCATAGCAGACCTTATTTTAGGGGAAGCGATTACACTTTCTTTAGTGTTGCGGAAAAACCCCATCACATCAAGTAAATGCCTGCTGCTCTGCCAGGCCATCTCACAAAAAAAAGCAAAATAGTGTAATCGGTTTATGTGGGATGAACGGAAAGCGTGTCAGGGCAAATTTTTGCTTACACTTTGCGAAAGCCTGTTGCGATTCCCGGGTGGCGGTGTAAAGGAGCCTGCTGATACATTGATTGTCCCAGAGGTATTGATAGGTGATGTCAGCCAATTTCAGCTGAACACATGAATTACACCAGCCTGCGCGGATGCGCAGGTTTTTTTTTGCCTTTTTTCAGGGTTGTAACATAAACCGGGAAAGGACATACCTGGTTGCAATTCGCCCAATTTACTTGCTTTTTAGAGGTGGTGTATTACCTGTCTACCGGTCAGGATAAGAGTCCCAGAGGTATTGATAGGTGATGTCAGCCAATTTCAGCTGAACTCAAGCATTACACCAGCCTGCGCGGATGCGCAGGTTTTTTTTACTCTGCAGATATTCAGTCGCTCCCGTCTGGCAAGTCGTGTACTCTCTTTCCCTGTATTCATTTCTGACTGTACAGGTTTCCGACTACAAAGGGAGTTGATATGCTTTTTGGTCTTTTTCGCGCAGTATTCAGAATAATGTTTCGCGTCACTGTCAGTGGGGATAAAACGGCACTGTCCAGTGAGCGGGTGCTGATTACGCCGAATCATGTCTCTTTTCTCGATGGCGTATTGCTGGCGTTGTTCCTTCCCGTCAGGCCCGTTTTTGCGGTTTATACCTCCATAAGTAACCAATGGTTTATGCGCTGGTTGCGCCCCATTATTGATTTTGTTCCGCTGGACCCGACAAAACCGATGTCGATAAAGCACCTGGTTCGCCTGGTGGAGCAGGGCAGGCCGGTAGTGATATTCCCGGAGGGGCGTATCAGTACAACGGGTTCACTGATGAAAATCTATGATGGTGCCGGGTTTGTTGCTGCCAAAACACAGGCGACTGTTGTACCGTTGCGTATTGATGGTGCTGAACTGACATTTTTCAGCCGCCTGAAAGGGGTGGTCAAACGCTGCCTGTTTCCACGAATTACGCTGCATATCCTTCCCCCGACCTCATTGTCTATGCCACAGGCCCCTAAAGCGCGTGACCGCCGCCGCATGGCCGGGGAAATGCTACATCAAATCATGATGGAAGCGCGTATGGCTGTTCGCCCGCGCGAAACGTTGTTTGAAGCGCTGTTGTCAGCACAGCACCGCTATGGTTCCCGCAAAAACTGCATTGAAGATATCAATTTCACTCCAGACACCTACCGGAAGTTACTGACCAAGATCCTCTTTGTTGGCCGGGTACTCGAAAAATACAGCCAGAAAGGCGAGCGAATTGGCCTGATGTTGCCTAATGCCGGTATTTCGGCCGCAGTTATTTTCGGGGCTGTTTCCCGGGGGCGAATTCCGGCCATGATGAATTACACGGCCGGGGTTAAAGGGCTGACCAGCGCGATTACTGCCGCAGAGATTAAAACGGTATTCACGTCCAGGCAGTTTCTTGATAAAGGCAAACTATGGCACCTGCCGGAGCAACTGACTCAGGTTAAATGGGTATTTCTCGAGGATTTAAAAGCCGATATCACATTCAGTGATAAGGTCTGGATCTTCGCACATCTTCTGGTGCCTCGCTGTGCTCAGGTCGCTCAGCAACCTGAAGACGAAGCTCTGGTTTTGTTTACTTCCGGTTCTGAAGGCCACCCGAAAGGCGTGGTACACAGCCACAAAAGCTTGCTGGCAAACGTTGAGCAAATTCGCACTATTGCCGATTTTTCCGCGCATGATCGCTTTATGTCGGCGCTACCCTTGTTCCATTCATTCGGGTTAACCGTTGGGTTATTAACCCCTTTGCTGACAGGTGCCGAGGTTTTTCTCTACCCGAGCCCGTTACATTACCGGGTTGTCCCTGAACTGGTGTATGACCGTAACTGCACGGTGTTATTCGGTACTCCTACATTCCTCGCCAATTATGGGCGTTTTGCTAACCCTTACGATTTCTTCAAAGTTCGCTATGTCGTGGCTGGGGCCGAAAAACTCCAGGAAACAACCCGCGCATTATGGCAGGAGAAATTTGGGTTACGTGTGCTGGAAGGTTATGGCGTGACGGAATGTGCTCCCGTGGTATCAATCAATGTCCCTATGGCCGCAAAAAGTGGCACTGTGGGGCGTATTCTTCCGGGAATGGATGCACGCTTGTTGGCCGTACCAGGTATCAGTGAAGGCGGGCGGTTACAGCTCAAAGGGCCTAATATCATGAAAGGTTACTTGCGGGTAGAGAAACCGGGCTTTCTGGAAACGCCTTGTGCAGAAAACCAGCATGGTGAGTCTGAAGAGGGCTGGTACGACACTGGCGATATTGTTGCGTTTGATAACCAGGGGTTCTGCGTTATTCAGGGGCGCGCAAAGCGTTTTGCCAAGATTGCCGGGGAAATGGTTTCACTGGAGGCCGTCGAGCAACTGGCGCTGGGAGTTTCCCCGGAAAAATTACATGCCACGGTTATCCGCCATGATGCCAGTAAAGGTGAAGCGCTGGTGCTGTATACCACAGACAGCGAACTGACTCGCGAACGTTTGTTGCGCCAGGCGCGTGAGCAGGGCATGCCAGAACTGGCGGTTCCCCGTGATATTCGCTTCCTTAAACAATTGCCGTTGCTGGGCAGTGGCAAGCCTGATTTTGTTACCCTGACCAGTATGGTTGCTGAAGGAGAAAACGTTAATGGCTAAGGCGCCAGAGGTGCAGCAGGGGTTGTATTCGCGTGGCATGATGGCGGTGATGGTGGCGCAGTTTCTGTCTGCGTTTGGCGATAATGCATTGCTGTTTGCCACGCTGGCAGTACTGAAACAGCAATTCTACCCGGACTGGAGCCAGCCTGTACTGCAAATGGTATTTGTTGGCGCCTATATTTTGTTTGCTCCTTTTGTGGGGCAGTTTGCGGACAGCCTTGCCAAAGGGCGAGTAATGATGATTGCCAACGCCCTGAAATTGTTTGGCGCAGCGGTGATTTGTGCCGGGTTTAACCCGTTTGTCGGCTATACCCTGGTTGGTATTGGCGCGGCGGCATACTCGCCAGCGAAATATGGCATTTTGGGCGAGCTGACTACCGGTGACCGTTTAGTTAAAGCTAATGGTTTGATGGAGTCCTCAACTATTGCCGCCATTCTTATGGGCTCAGTGGCCGGGGGAGTACTGGCCGACTGGCACATACTGGCGGCACTGGGAGTGTGTGTACTGGTTTATGGCGGTGCTGTTGCAGCAAACTTTTTGATTCCCCGCCTGCAACCTGCACGTACCGGGTTATCCTGGCATCCGGGAAAAATGGTGGCGCACTTTTCTTTGGCCTGCCGCACACTCTGGCACATGGGAGAGACCCGTTTTTCACTGGTGGGTACCAGCATGTTCTGGGGGGCAGGGGTGACTCTGCGTTTCTTATTGGTGCTGTGGGTGCCTGTTGCGCTGGGGCTGACGGACAACGCTACGCCAACCTATCTTAACGCGATGGTGGCGATTGGCATTGTGGCTGGTGCAGGAGCTGCCGCGCGCCTGGTAACGCTTAAAACGGTTGCCCGGTGCATGCCTGCCGGGGTGCTGATTGGTGTCGGTGTGGCCTTTTTTGCCGTACAACACAGCCTGTTGCCTGCTTATATCCTGTTGATGGTGATTGGTATGTTGGGCGGCTTTTTTGTTGTGCCACTGAATGCTCTGTTACAGGACAGAGGTAAACATACTGTGGGAGCAGGCAATGCTATTGCAGTCCAAAACCTGGGTGAAAACATCGCCATGTTGCTGATGCTTGGCCTCTACTCACTGGCGGTGAAAGTGGGTGTACCGGTGATTGGCATTGGTGTTGGGTTTGGTGTGTTGTTTGCTGTGGCTATCAGTGGCCTGTGGGTGTGGAAGCGCGGCCAGGATAAAAAAGCCCGCCAGCGCACAGCGCCTTAACGGGCCAGGGGTAACGTTGCCTGTGAAAACAGGCAACGCAGTGGTTATGGTGCCGGGTAGGTATAGCGCTTGTGTACCGCTTCCAGCTCTGCCAGCACATCTTCAGACAGTGTCAGGTTATAGCTGCCAATATTTGTTGCTAACTGTTCAATACTGGTTGCCCCCAGCAAGGTGCTGGCAACAAACGCCTGCTGGCGAACAAATGCCAGCGCCATCTGTGCCGGGTCCAGATTATGGCGTTTTGCCACGTCGACATAAGCGGCTACGGCCTGTTCTGCCTGTTCACTACTGTAACGGGTAAAACGGCTGAATAATGTGTTTCTGGCACCCGCCGGGCGGGCTCCATTAAGGTATTTACCTGTCAGCGTACCAAACGCGAGGCACGAATACGCCAGCAACTCTACACCTTCATACTGGCTCACCTCTGCCAGGCCTACCTCGAAACTGCGGTTAAGCAAACTGTACGGGTTCTGAATGGTCACAATACGCGGCAGGTCGTGTTTTTCTGCCAGATTGAGATAGCGCATCACGCCCCAGGCGGTTTCGTTGGAAACACCGATATAACGAATCTTCCCGGCGCGTTGCAATTCCGTTAAGGCTTCCAGCGTTTCCAGCAACGTCACCGCAGGCTTGTTTTCAGTCCAGGTATAACCCAGCTTACCGAAACAGTTGGTGGCACGTTGTGGCCAGTGAACCTGATACAGGTCAAGGTAGTCGGTTTGCAGACGTTTCAGGCTGGCATCCAGCGCCGCACGGATATTTTTGCGGTCAAGGCACTGCTCTGGCCGGATTCCACTGTCACTATTGCGTGAAGGGCCACTCACTTTTGAAGCAATAACCAGTTTTTCCCGGTTACCACGTTTATGTAACCAGTTGCCCACGTAGGTTTCGGTCAGCCCCTGAGTTTCCGGGCGGGGGGGCACGGGGTACATTTCTGCGACATCTATCAGGTTAATGCCCTGGTTTACGGCGTAGTCGAGCTGAAGATGGGCCTCAGCTTCGCTGTTTTGCTCACCAAATGTCATTGTCCCAAGGCCCAGGGCGCTGACTTCAAGTGAGCTGTGGGGAATACGGTGATAATGCATAGCCGGTTTCCTTCTTTTTGTTGTTTACAACGAGTCGCTTCCCGACAACAGTTTCCTGCCATTCAATTGTACAGGCGGGTTGGCGTGCAGACTGCGAGGCCTCATGGGGCCAGATTTATCGTGACGTATTCTGCAAGCCCACCACAATTTAATTGCTGGGGGCTATCAAAATGGCAGAGCGGGCGGCAAAGGGGAAGTAAAAAATTACAGGCTGGCACAGAGCCAGCCGGGTTGAGGTTTAGCGTTTGATAATTTGTGAAACTTCGTTGCGGTTGATTTGTAACTTATTCCCTTTCTGGTCTTCATAGCTGATCATGCCAGTGTCGTTATCAACCTGAGGCTTACCATCAGTAAGGATCATTCGGCCATCTTTGGTTGCCATAACGTAATCGCTGCTACAACCAGAAACAGTAAAAACCAGACCCACGGCGGAAATGGCTACAGCCCATTTATTCATCATTATTTTCCTCTCAGGGTTGCGAAGTTATACTAGTAATAGCGAATTGGGCGGAATTCAGGAAGCAGTATATTCTGAAAAAATGTAAATAAGTGCGCGTTGGTCACGCGCACAGTAAAATTAATGCGAGTTTTTTTTATTTCGTAACAAATTCAGGCTTTCTACGGCAATTGAGAAGAACATTGCGAAATAAATGTAGCCCTTAGGTATATGGATGCCGACGCTTTCCAAAATGAGGGTGAAACCCACCAGGATCAAAAAAGAAAGTGCCAGCATTTTTACTGAAGGATGACGGCTGACGAACTCACCAATCGGCCTGGCCGCGAACATCATAATACCGACGGCAATCACTACGGCCGCCATCATTATGAACAGGTGGTCAGACAAACCTACCGCGGTAATCACCGAATCCAGACTGAAGATAATATCGAGCAGCATGATTTGAACAATGGCACCGAAAAAAGAGTGCACATTGGTACGTAAATTCTCTTCATCACCTTCTATTGTTTCATGAATTTCTTTACTGGCTTTCCAGATAAGGAATAGCCCGCCAGCCATCAGAATTAAATCACGCAATGAAATTGCATGGCCCGCCAGAGAGAAAAGTGGATTCGTTAAGCGCGTTACCCAGGCAATTGAGGCCAGTAACAGTAAACGCATTACCATCGCACCCATCAAACCGAGACGGCGAGCTTTGTTTTGTTGTGCTTTGGGAAGTTTGGCAACCACCAGAGAGAGAAAAATAATATTATCGATACCCAGAACAATTTCCAGCAGCGTCAGTGTTCCCAGCGCCAGCCATGCATTGGGGTCGGTTATCCACGCAAATAACATCAAAAAACCCTGAAATAAAAGAAAGGGAATATTATATACCCAAACCTGAATGAGTTGCAGGGCTGCCCGCTACAAGGGCTCCGGGTGCGTTGTTTCTGAGTGGATCGGCTGGCGATATTTCTGGCTGGCAGGTCTGACACATGCTGGCTGTTGTGAACTACAACATGAAGTGGCGCGCGAGAATAGCGCCCGTGAAATTTTTCTTTAAATAGAAGCCGCGGGGTAGTGTCATTATGGGCTGCCCGTTTTCCCCAATGGCTTCGGTCAGTGCTTTGCTGTTAGCGGCTTTGGGGCGAATTTGCAGTACTTCGCCGTGGCGTGCGGTTATGCGCTCAACCTGGCCCAGCACAATCATATCCATCAACTCTTCCCAGTCACGGCGTAACTGGTCATCTTCTTCTTCAGAAGGCGACCACAATAATGGTGTGCCGACGCGGCGTTCACCTGGTGGAATACTGCGCTCACCTTCAACAGGAACCCACAACACGCGGTGCAGTTTATGGCGCACGTGGCTGGTTTCCCAAACCACACCTGTATTACCGGTGAGTGGGGCAACACACACAAATGTGGTTTCCAGTGGTCGCCCCTGAGCATCTATTGGAATGGTTTTCAGCTCAATCCCCAGGTTGGCAAAATCCTGTTCAGGCTTACTCCCGGCGCTGGCGCCTAACCAGCGTTCGAGCAAAACCCCGGTCCAGCCTTTGTCACGCTTCAAATTTGGTGGGGTGCTCATTCCGGCCAGTGTTGCCAGTTCGCCTAATGCCATACCCGCCAATTGTTGCGCCTGGTTAACCAGTTCCAGTTCGCTTGAAGGGGGGTGAGGCAGAGGACGAAGGACAGCCATAACAATATTCACCTGAGTGATTAAAAATTGAACGCGTAAGTGCAGGGTTATCCACTCAGTTTACCGTTGTGCTAAAAGAAATTACAGTTTTATGATTTTTAAGCTATTTTTAATTATTCATCCACAGGATTATTTAGCGCTCTGAAGGTTTTCCAATTCTGGTCACTGGGAATAAACAGGATCTTACACCGGGTTATCCACAGAAAAATGGGATAACCGGGAAAAGTGGCAACTACTGGTTTGATTTACAGCCTTGACTTGCGAATAAAATCCAATTTTCAGACAAATTGTGCCTAAGATACTGGCATAATCTGTGGATAAAATCGACGCTGGTTGATCTTTCATCAGTAAGCCGATCCTTAATGTGATGAATATCACCTTTCAGAGCTCGGTTGTGGTGATTTCTTTTTTAATATAATGATATTTATGAAGTTAATTTCTCGCTTAATGCGAGGGCTACGCAGTCTGTCACTAGTTTTCCCTGAGTAATACGGTACTTCTTCACAATGATATCCACAGAAAAAGTGAATAAAACCGCTGTTATTGCTGTGTGGGTGTTTATAACTGTGGCGTGTTCTGTGAGTTATTCAATTGTTATTCGTTTGTACTTGCCCACATACAGTGGTTTACCGCCATACAGGAGTATGAAACAATCAAACGCATCCAGGTTTATTTTGAGGTAGTCCAGTGATCGATGATGATGGCTACCGCCCGAATGTAGGTATTGTGATCTGTAATCGCCAGGGACAGGTAATGTGGGCCAGACGTTTTGGTCAGCACTCCTGGCAATTCCCTCAGGGAGGTATAAACCCCGGTGAGTCGCCTGAGCAGGCGATGTACCGTGAGCTTTTTGAAGAAGTCGGATTACAGCGTAAAGATGTCCGGATTCTTGCCTCGACCCGAAACTGGTTACGTTACAAATTACCGAAACGTTTGGTGCGTTGGGATACAAAACCCGTCTGTATAGGCCAGAAACAGAAGTGGTTTCTTTTACAGTTGATGAGCAATGATACTGATATCAATATGCAAACCAGCAGTACGCCAGAGTTTGATGGCTGGCGCTGGGTAAGTTACTGGTATCCGGTTCGCCAGGTTGTTTCCTTCAAACGGGATGTCTACCGGCGCGTAATGAAAGAGTTCGCCAGCGTTGTTATGGCATTGCAGGATATCGCGCCGCAACGTAATACGGCTGCTAATGCTAACTATCGGCGTAAAAGAGGTTAATACAGGCGATATATGTTAACGCGGTTGCGAGAAATAGTAGAGAAGGTCGCCAGTGCGCCTCGTTTAAACGAGGCGCTGGATATTCTGGTTACTGACATCTGTCAGGCGATGCACACTGAAGTTTGCTCGGTATATCTGGCAGACCAGGACAGGCGTTGTTACTACTTAATGGCAACCCGTGGGCTGAAAAAACCACGTGGGCGAACCATCACACTGGCGTACGACGAAGGCCTGGTTGGTCTGGTCGGGCGCCTTGCTGAGCCTATTAACCTGGCTGATGCACAAAAACACCCCAGTTTTAAGTATATTCCTGCGGTTAAAGAAGAACGCTTCAAAGCCTTTCTGGGTGTACCTATTATCCAGCGCCGGCAGCTATTGGGCGTACTGGTGGTACAGCAAAGAGAACTTCGCCAGTTTGATGAAAGTGAAGAATCTTTTTTAGTTACCCTGGCCACGCAAATGGCCGCCATTCTGTCGCAATCTCAACTGACCTCTTTATTTGGCCAATACCGCCAAACCCGTATTCGTGCGCTGGCGGCATCGCCAGGGGTGGCCATAGGTCCCGGGTGGATGGATACCACATCGCCACTGATTGAGCAGGTCTCAGAAGCTTCAGCACTGGATAAAAGCCTTGAGCGTGAGCGCCTGACGGGAGCACTGGAAGAGGCTGCTAATGAATTTCGTCGCTACAGCAAGCGCTTTTCTGCTGGTGCGCAAAAAGAAACGGCTGCAATTTTTGACCTTTATTCGCACCTGCTGAGCGACGCCCGCCTGCGCCGTGAGTTATTCGATGAAGTTGACGGTGGGTCGGTTGCTGAGTGGGCTGTTAAAAAAATCATTGAGAAATTTGCTGCCCAGTTTGCTGAGCTCACTGATGGTTATCTGAAAGAGCGCGCCGGGGATTTACGCACACTTGGCCAGCGCATTCTTTTCCATCTCGATGATACGATTCAGAGCCCGGATACCTGGCCTGAGCGCTTTGTTCTGGTGGCGGATGAGCTATCTGCGGCAACCCTGGCAGAGTTACCCACAGACAGGCTGGTGGGGGTTGTCGTGCGGGATGGTGCCGCCAACTCACACGCTGCAATTATGGTTCGCGCTCTGGGTATCCCCACGGTTATGGGGGCGGACATGCAACCCGGCTTGTTGCATAACCGAACCCTGGTGGTCGATGGTTACCGTGGTGAAGTGCTGGTCGACCCGGAACCGGTACTGGAGCAAGAATATCAGCGGCTGATAACCGAAGAGCTTGAGCTGAGTAAACTGGCTGAAGGTGAAGTTGAGCAACCCGCGCAACTGAAAAGCGGCGAACGTATCCAGGTGATGCTCAATGCCGGCCTTAGCCCACAGCATGAAGATAAACTGGGCGACCGAATTGACGGGATTGGGTTATACCGCACCGAAATCCCGTTCATGTTACAGGCTGGTTTTCCTTCAGAAGATGAGCAGGTGGCGCAGTACCAGGGTATGTTGCAAATGTTTAACGGTAAGCCTGTTACTTTGCGAACACTGGATGTCGGGGCTGATAAACAACTGCCTTATATGCCTATCAGTGAAGAGAACCCGTGCCTTGGCTGGCGCGGGATCCGTATCACTCTGGATCAACCTGAGATCTTTCTGGTACAGATGCGCGCAATGTTGCGGGCTAACGTAGCCAGCGAAAACCTGAGCATTTTGCTGCCAATGATAACCAGCCTCGATGAAATCGACGAAGCCAGGCGTCTGATTGAGCGGGCTGGGCGTGAAGTAGAAGAAATGCTGGGGTACGACATTCCCCGTCCGCGTATTGGCATTATGGTGGAAGTGCCTTCTATGGTGTTCCTGCTGCCGGACCTGACCGGGCGGGTTGATTTTATCTCTGTAGGTACCAACGACCTGACTCAGTATTTACTGGCGGTTGACCGGAACAATACGCGTGTGGCAAGCCTGTATGACAGTTTGCATCCGGCTGTATTGCGCGCGCTGAAAATGATTGCCGAACAAGCAGAACAGGTTGGCCTGGATTTATGCGTATGTGGCGAAATGGCCGGTGACCCGATGTGTGTTGCGCTTCTGGTTGGCCTGGGGTACCACCATTTATCAATGAATGGCCGTTCGGTGCCTCGTATTAAATATCTGTTACGTCATATTGAAATCGCAGAGGCGCAGGAGCTGGCAAAACGCGCACTGGAACTACAAATGACCACGGAAATTCGCCATCAGGTGGCGGCATTTATGGAGCGCCGTTCCATGGGCGGGCTGATTCGCGGTGGACGTTAGGCGGTTTTAACTGCTGAATAGTTCTTTACAACTCATAACCCGCTGGCTGTCGCCTTTATGATATTATGCGCGCTTTCTGGCGCGTATGCTCCGTGTGCGCATGACCAACTGTCTGCTTTTTGGCAGAAAAATAAGCGTTTATATGGTGACTATGAACACTGGCTATCTGCATTTCCCTGACTTCGACCCGGTCATTTTCTCTCTCGGCCCTGTCTCCCTCCACTGGTATGGTGTTATGTACCTGGTCGGGTTCGTTTTTGCTATGTGGCTGGCAACGCGGCGGGCCAACCGCCCGGGAAGCGGCTGGACAAAAAATGAAGTGGAAAACTTACTGTATGCGGGTTTTCTCGGTGTCTTTTTAGGTGGCCGTATTGGTTATGTCCTGTTTTATAATCTGCCATCGTTTCTTAATAACCCGCTGTATTTATTCAAAGTGTGGGATGGCGGTATGTCGTTCCATGGCGGGTTGATTGGCGTTATTTGTGTGATGCTTTGGTTTGCCCGTCGCACGAAACGCACTTTTTTCCAGGTATCTGATTTTATTGCACCATTAATTCCGTTTGGCCTGGGCGCCGGGCGTCTGGGTAACTTTATCAATGGTGAGTTGTGGGGGCGTGTTGACCCGAATTTCCGTTTTGCCATGCTGTTTCCTGGCTCTCGTAGTGAAGATATCGCGCTGTTACCTGGTCACCCGCAATGGCAGGCCCTGTTTGATAAATACGGCATGCTGCCCCGCCACCCATCTCAACTGTATGAACTGTTCCTCGAAGGGATCGTACTGTTTATTATTCTGAATGTGTTTATTCGTAAACCTCGCCCTGCTGGGGCTGTATCCGGGTTATTCCTGATAGGCTATGGCGCGTTTCGTATTATTGTCGAATTCTTCCGCCAGCCTGATGCGCAGTTTACTGGTGCCTGGGTTCAGTACATCAGCATGGGGCAAATTCTCTCCATCCCAATGATCCTGGCTGGCGTGGCGATGATGGTCTGGGCATATCGCCGCAAAAGCCAGCCGCAGTTATCGTGAGAAAACATGAAACAGTATCTTGATTTGATGAAAAAAGTGCTGGATGAAGGCACGTTTAAGAATGACCGTACTGGTACCGGTACGCGTTCAATCTTTGGTCACCAAATGCGTTTTAATCTGCAGGAAGGCTTCCCGCTGGTGACGACAAAACGCTGCCATTTGCGCTCAATCATCCATGAACTGTTGTGGTTCCTGAAAGGGGATACCAACATCGCTTACCTGCGTGAAAACAATGTCTCAATTTGGGATGAATGGGCTGATGAAAACGGTGACCTGGGGCCTGTATATGGCAAACAATGGCGCGCGTGGCCCACACCGGACGGTGAGCACATTGACCAGATTACCCGGGTTATTGAACAGCTAAAAAACGACCCTGATTCACGCCGGATTATCGTTTCCGCATGGAATGTGTCTGAACTGGACAAAATGGCACTGGCACCTTGCCATGCGTTCTTCCAGTTCTATGTTGCCGATGGCAAGCTGTCCTGCCAGTTGTACCAGCGCTCTTGCGATGTGTTCCTTGGCCTGCCGTTCAATATTGCCAGCTATGCTCTGCTGGTGCATATGGTGGCGCAACAGTGTGATTTGATCCCCGGCGACTTTGTCTGGACTGGCGGCGATACTCACCTGTATATGAATCATCTTGAACAGGCAAATCTGCAACTGACCCGTGAACCTCGTCCGCTACCTAAGCTGGTTATCAAGCGTAAACCTGCGTCGGTATTTGACTACCAGTTTGATGACTTCGAAATCGAAGGCTACGACCCGCACCCGGCAATTAAAGCACCAGTGGCTATCTAAGTGCGGCTCGTCTAACAGCTCACAGCAAACAAGAGCTCTTGTTTGCCAGTAACCCAGGCCTGCATCCTGCGATGCGGGCTTTTTTTTTGCCTGCCATCTTTGACGTTAACGGTATGAACGGCATACTTTTTCGGTACCGCTCGCAATGCCGTGTAACGTTTACATTCCTTGTTAAGTTTTTGTCGGCCGGCCTTCCTGAACCGTTATATCTGTCTTCACTTCTTCTGCAGCGCTCTGGCACATTGCCGCCATGAAAAAACGAAACAGTGCGGGTTTTACACTCTTGGAAATGTTGGTTGTTATGGTGATTGTCGCGGGGTTGTCTGCCGGTGGGCATACCCAGTGGATGCGCTGGCAACAGCAACAGCGTTTGGTGCAAAGCATCAATCTGTTACGCGCATTTTTAATGGCATGGCGCGATGATGCCAACTGGAACAATCAGGACGTGCGTTTGTATATCCATCATGAAAATAGCTTGTGGTGTATCAGTACAACTGAACATATTCATGGCGGGTGTGCCTCATCACCCCGTCAGGTTTATACCCCGGTAACACCTGAAATTCAGTTGGTGAGCATGACTGACGGGCTGGGGTTTTACGGTGCCCGTAACACTGCCCGCACTGGCCGTATAACTGTGCGCAGCCCGGCAGGTGAAGGGCAGCTTATTGTCTCCGCGTGGGGGAGAATTCGCGTATGTTTGCCTGGAGACACATCATGCGAATAGCCAGGCAGCGTGGTTTCACTCTTATGGAACTGATGATTGCCCTCGCCATTAGCGCGGTTTTATTGCCTTCTGTGCTGAAGATCCTGCCCTTTCTCACTCTTCAGGTAAGCCGGGAAACACAGCGTATGCAACTGGATGACGAGCTCTGGCAACTGGCATTTACGGTGAGTAAGCATATTCAACGTGCTGGTTACTGTAATGGTGAATGTGCAGGTTCGCCCGTATACCTGCAACCGGGGTGTCTGGTTGTACAGTGGGACAGCGACAGCTCGGGTAAATGGCCTGTTTTACCTGCCGCGCAACCCGCTCAATTTGGGTTTCGCATTCAGGGCGAAAGCCTGCAAACCAGCCGGGGTTCCCTGGGTTGCCAGCAAGGTACCTGGGAGCGTATTACTGACCCGGAATGGGTGGCCGTGACTCATTTTACTGTCGCATCATCAACACAGAACCCGGCAGTTTTTGAAGTCTCGCTGGCAGGGTACTTACGCCGTTACCCTCAGGTTCGCCTGTCTGTGCTGCACAGTGTGGTGGGGTATAATCTGCCATGAAAAAGCAAGGTGGCGCATCATCGCTGGTGGTTGTCCTCATGCTGTTTTTGTTAGGGCTGTTAGTCCTGGCCGGGCAGGCACAGCAGTATGAAATGCGTTTTCGCCGTATCCACCAGGAGCGAACGGCCCTGGCACAATGGAATATGGCGTTTACGTTGCTGGCATGGGGAACTCAGCAGCAATGGTCTCCGGCAACTGACTGGCTTTGCCAGACACCGGCAAATAGTTCAGGGCGTGCCTGTATGCGCCAGATTTCTCAAAACCGTGTATTACTGGCGGCAAGCCCGGAAACGCCCGCAGAGGAACATAATGCAAAGCCGCATCTGGTCTTATGGCGCTGGGGAACACTAACAGACACCGGTATTACCTGGCTGCCACGGGGGTGGATCGATTTTTGTCCATTATCTGAGAGTAAAGCATGCGCATTGCCGTAGTGCGTAACCAGCAAGGCTTCAGCCTGGTCGAAACCCTGGCTGGCGTAGTTATGTCCGCATTGATGTTGGCGGCACTGGTGGCATTGCAGCATGCATTGTCGCAGGGTATACAGGCGCAGCGCGAATTCTTAATGGTCGGGCGTTTTGCCAGCCAGCAAGTTAATGTAGTTGCCCCTGATTTACCTGAAGGCTGGCTTTTAAGTCGTTCACGGCGGGAAGAGGGAGCATGTTTTACCCTTCAGGTTCAGTTGGTAAGCCCGGGAGGCAGACAGGGCGAGCTATCTCGTTTACATTGTCCACTGGCACGGTAGTCAGGAGTTTTTATGTTAAGGGTCTATCACTCAAATCGCCTGGATGTTCTGGAAGAGATCATGGCGTTTATTATTGAGCAACAGCCATTACCCGATCCCTTTGCTGAAGAAGTGGTATTGGTGCAAAGCACCGGGATGGCGCAATGGTTGCAAATGACTCTGGCGCAGAAATTCGGAATTGCCGCTAACATGTCATTCCCATTACCGGCACGTTTTATCTGGGAAATGTTTGTTACGGTTCTGCCGGGCATTCCGCAGGAGAGTGCCTTCAGCAAACCGGGAATGACCTGGAAACTCATGTCACTGTTACCAGCCATGATAACTGAGCCTGAATTTGAGGCTCTGCGCCATTACCTTGACGATGACATCGACCAGCGTAAGTGTTTCCAACTTGCTTCTCGGGTAGCTGACCTTTACGACCAGTACCTGGTGTATCGGCCTGAATGGCTGACGGCCTGGGAGGCCGGACAGTTACTCGGTGAATTAGGCGATGCCCAGGTGTGGCAGGCGCCGTTATGGCGGGCGCTGGTTGCACATACTGCTGAACTGGGCCAGCCTGGATGGCACCGAGCCGGGTTATACACCCGGTTTATCCGTACCCTTGAAACCAGTGACCAGCCCCCGGCAGGCTTGCCTTCGCGTGTCTTTATTTGTGGGATTTCCGCTCTGCCACCCGTTTATCTGCAGGCGCTGGAAGCATTGGGGCGGCATATTGACGTCCACTTATTGTTTACTAACCCGTGCCGTTATTACTGGGGAGATATTAAAGACCAGGCCTGGCTTGCCCGTTTAGTTACCCGCCCACGCAAACGGCACCAGTCAGATGAATCACGCCCCTTGTTCAGAGATGAAACCGCGCTGGGTTCACTGTTTGATGATAACGGCGAACAGGAACTTCCTAACGCTTTACTGGCTTCATGGGGCAAACTGGGCCGCGATTACACCTGGTTGTTGGCAGACCTTGAACATATTAATGACCTGGATGTGTTCGTTGATGGCGAGCGCGACACACTGTTGCACCGCCTGCAGGATGACGTGTTAACCCTCAGCAATACCACGGAAGAAGGGTTGAGCCTTGAACGCTTTGAGCACAGCACCTGCAAACAAAGCCTGGCACCGGGTGACACCAGTCTGACTTTCCATCTGTGCCACAGTCCACAGCGGGAAGTTGAAGTGTTGCACGACTATTTGCTGGCATTGCTGGCGAACCAGCCTGAACTCTCAGCACGCGACATCATCGTGATGGTTGCGGACATCGACAGTTACAGCCCCTATATTCAGGCAGTATTTGGCAGTGCGCAGGGGGAACGTTATGTTCCGTTCGCTATTTCCGACCGCCGGGCCAGCCAGGCTCACCCCGCAATGCAGGCTTTCCTCGCACTACTGGCACTGCCAGTCAGCCGTTTTACTTCTGAAGATGTACTGGCATTACTTGAAGTGCCGGCAGTGGCGGCCAGGTTTGGTATTGATGAAGACGGGTTAGGGTATTTACGCCAGTGGGTGAATGAATCAGGTATTCGTTGGGGGCTGGACGACGATAATGTCCATGACCTTGGACTGCCAGTAACCGGGCAACATACCTGGCAATTCGGCCTGACGCGCATGTTACTGGGCTATGCGATGGACAGTGCTGAAGGTGAGTGGCGGGATATCCTGCCGTATGATGAATCCAGTGGCCTGGTTGCGGAACTTGCCGGCCAACTGGCAACATTGCTGTCGCGCCTGAAAAACTGGCGTGACACGCTCAATACCTCCCGTACTCCACTGGCGTGGTCACCTGTTTGCCATGAACTACTGGCGGATTTTTTTGCACCAGACCCGGATGCAGAGGCCGCGCTGGCATTGGTTGAAAAGCAGTGGCAGTCCATCATAGACCAGGCGCTGGAGGCCCAGTATCAGCAGCCTGTGCCACTCAGTTTATTATGTGATGAACTGACTGGCCGTTTGGACCAGGAGCGTATCAGCCAACGTTTTCTTGCCGGGCCAGTTAATTTTTGCACGCTGATGCCTATGCGTTCTATTCCTTTTAAAGTTGTGTGCCTGCTCGGCATGAATGACGGTGTTTACCCCAGAACACTCTCACCTCTGGGGTTCGATCTCATGAGCGAGAAACCACGCAGGGGGGATCGCAGCCGGCGTGATGACGACCGGTATTTGTTCCTTGAAGCACTTATTTCTGCCAGGGAAAAGCTCTATATCAGTTATGTAGGCCGCTCGGTGCAGGACAACACCCCACGTTACCCATCAGTTCTGGTAGAGGAACTGATTGACTATGTCGCCCAAAGCCACTATTTGCCTGGCGATGAACAACAGGATATTGACACCAGCGCACGTCATGTACGCGAGCATTTATTGCAGGTTTACCCACGAACACCTTTCGATGCCAGCAATTTTATCCCTGGTGCCACACAACAGAGTTTTGCTCATGAATGGTTGCCTGCGGCCTCTGGCGTAGGGCAACCCCAGCCGCATTTTATTCGCCAGCCGTTACCAGAGTTGCCTACTGATGAGTTGGCGCTTGAGGCGTTACAACGCTTCTGGCGCCATCCTGTGAGGGCGTTTTTCCAGATGCGGTTGAGGATTAGTAGTCATTTGGATGAAACAGAAATTCCTGATACTGAGCCCTTTGAACTCGATAGCCTTGATCGTTTCCAGGTCAATCAGCAATTGCTCAATACACTGGTAAACGGAGAGGATCCCGCCCGGTTATATCGCCGGTTCCGGGCCGCCGGGGCTTTGCCTTACGGGCCTTTTGGTGAGATTTTTTGGGCACAGCAACAAGACGAAATGCAGGAAATTGCCAGCCAGGTGTTGTCACAGCGCACATCTGATACAGCGCAGGAAGTGAATATCTCTTTAGCAGGTGTTAAGTTGACCGGGTGGTTACAGCATGTCCAGCCTGATGGGCTGTTACGCTGGCGGCCATCGGTACTCAGTGTTGCACATGGTATGCAACTTTGGATTGAACACCTTGTCTATTGTGTTGGCGGTGGAACGGGAGCCAGCCGTTTATATGGGCGTAATGACTCTGGTTGGCTGTTCCCTCCATTGGAAAAGGATCTTGCTGAAAAGTACCTTGCTCAACTTATTGAAGGGTATCAGGAAGGGTTGTCTCAGCCACTGGTTTTACTGCCGCACAGTGGTGGTGCATGGATAAAAGCCTGTTACGATGCCGAAAATAGTGCCATTTTATGGGATGAAGATACGCAAAAAAATGCCCGACGTAAGCTGACCCAGGTATGGGAAGGGAACCAAATGGTGGCTGGTGAAGGGGCTGATATGTGGTTACAACGCTTGTGGCGTACCCTTGAACCAGAGTATTACCAGGCAATACTGCGTGAAGCAGAGCGTTTTTTGTTACCCCTGTTCAGGTACAACCAGTCGAAATGAGATAAAAGAACAGTCTGCAGCACCTCAAAAGGTGGAGGCAGGCATCGGCACTGAACAGTACCAGATGATGAATAGCAAAGTTGTTAAAGGTGAGGTTTGTGAATGCCTAAGAGCAGTACCTGGTTTTATGCGCTGTTTGTTTACGTTGTGCTCTTTTGGGCCCCTTTAAGCCAGGCCGGTACCGGCTGGCAACCCATCCAGCAGACTATCCATAAAAGTGCGAGCGACCCCCGTCTGTATCAGGCAATACAGCTTGATAACCACATGACGGTACTATTAGTCTCCGACCCACAGGCAGTTAAATCGCTGTCTGCACTTGTTGTTCCGGTGGGCTCTTTGCAGGACCCGGATAACCACCTGGGGTTGGCTCACTACCTTGAACACATGACCCTGATGGGGTCCAAAAAATATCCGCAGCCGGATTGCCTTGCCGAATACCTCAAACTGCATGGTGGCAGCCATAATGCCAGCACCGCCCCTTACCGCACAGCGTTCTACCTGGAAGTGGAAAATGATGCGCTGGCTGGAGCGGTTGACCGCCTGGCAGATGCCATCGCCCAGCCGTTATTGGCACCGGAATATGCAGAACGTGAGCGCAATGCAGTTAATGCCGAACTGACCCTTGCCCGGGAACGTGATGGCATGCGCATGGCGCAGGTCAGTGCTGAAACCATTAATCCGGCACACCCTGCGGCACGTTTTTCTGGTGGGAACCTGGAAACACTGCGTGATAAACCCGGCAGTAAATTGCTGGATGCACTGCACCATTTTCACGATGAGTACTACTCAGCAAATATCATGAAAGCGGTTATTTACAGTAACAAACCGCTGGCAGACTTAGCTGAACTGGCAGTGCAAACCTACGGGCGAGTTCCCGACAGGCATATTCAGCGCCCAGAGGTAACTGAACCTGTTGTCACGGATGCACAGACCGGCATAGTTATTCACTATGTGCCGGCGTTACCACGCAAAGTGGTGCGGGTGGAATTCCGCATTGCCAATAATAGCGATAAATTTCGCAGTAAAACGGATGAGCTTATTGGCTACCTGATTAGCAGCCGCAGTAAAAACACGTTGTCTGACTGGCTGCAAACTCAGGGTCTGGCAGACAGCATCCGTGCTGATTCTGACCCGGTTGTTGCCGGTAATAGTGGCGTTTTCGCCATTTCCGTTTCTCTGACCGATAAAGGCCTTGCTCACCGCGATGAAGTTGTGGCTGCTGTTTTCCGTTATATCAACACCCTGAAATCACAAGGCATCAGTAAGCAATATTTCGACGAAATGGCGCATGTCCTTGATTTGGACTTCCGCTTTCCCTCTATTACCCGCGATATGGATTATGTGCAGTGGTTAGCCGATACCATGATTCGTGTGCCGGTCAGCCATGTTTTGGATGCCGGTAATATTGCAGATCAATACGACCCGCAGGCGATCGCTTCCCGCCTGGCTGAGATGACCCCTCAACATGCCCGTATTTGGTATGTCAGCCCGGATGAACCTCATAACAAGCAGGCATACTTTGTACAGGCACCGTATCAGGTCGATAAAATTAGTGCGGAAAAATTTTCTGAATGGGATAAGTTTGGGCAGTCGCTCTCGTTCACTTTACCGGAGCTCAATCCCTATATTCCTGATGATTTTTCATTGATTAAGCAGGATAAAAAGTGGACCAAACCTGAGCTGATTGTCAATGACCCCGGGTTGCGTGTGGTGTATCAACCCAGCCGCTATTTTGCCAGCGAGCCAAAAGCCAGTGTGACATTAGTACTGCGCAACCCGCATGCCATGGATACGGTAAAAAATCAGGTCATGTTTGCACTTAATGACTATATGGCAGGCCTGGCCCTGGACCAGTTGAGCCAGCAGGCTGCGGTAGGTGGTATCCATTTTTCTACCAATGCCAATAGCGGGCTGATGGTCAGCGCGAATGGGTACACCCAGCGGCTGGCGCCACTTTATCTTGATTTGTTGAAAGGGTATTTCAGTTACCAGCCAACGCAGGGCCAGCTTGAACAGGCCAAATCCTGGTATAAGCAAATGCTGGCATCGGCGGAAAAAGGTAAAGCCTATGAACTGGCTATTATGCCAGTACAAATGATGTCGCAGGTGCCGTATTTCGAGCGGCAGGCGCGGCGGGAACTTTTACCTTCTATTACTGTGCAGGATATCCTGGATTATCGTGAGCAGTTGAAAACTGGCAGCCGCCCTGAGTTTTTGGTGGTAGGCAACCTCACACCTGATGCAGCACATAACCTGGCATTGCAGGTTCAACAGTTGCTGGGAACAAAAGGCACGGAATGGACCCGTAACCGGTCTGTGGTCGTTAACCAGCCGCGGCGAATTGTGTTTGAAAAAACCATATCCGGCAGTGATTCAGCTCTGGCGGCCGTGTTTGTACCTTCCGGGTTTGATGAAAACACCAGTTCGGCATACAGCGAAGTGTTGGGCCAGATTATTCAGCCCTGGTTCTACAACCAGCTTCGCACCCAGGAGCAACTGGGTTATGCCGTGTTTGCATTCCCGATGAGTGTGGGCCGCCAGTGGGGGTTAGGTTTCCTGTTGCAAAGTAATACCCGGCAACCAGCTCAACTGTGGCAACGCTATAACGCATTCTTTGCCGGGACAGAGAAACGGCTGCGTGAAATGCCTGAACCTGAGTTTGCTCAGGTGCAGCAGGCGGTCATTAGCCAGATACAGCAGGCACCTCAGACTCTCGGCGACGAAGTGGCGAAAGTCAGCATGGATTTCGACCGGGCAAATATGGCGTTTGATAGTGATGATGCGGTTATCCGCGCTGTGCGCAGTTTAACACCTGCCAAAGTTGCGGATTTCTTCCGGCAGGCAGTTATCGAACACGATGGTATGGCGGTTATTTCCGAGGTAAGTGGCACTCAACAAGGGAAGGCCGATTTTGCCGCACCTGAGGGCTGGAAACAGTGGGGCAGTGTTGAAGCATTGCAAAAGACATTGCCTCAGTCGGGGGCTGAGTGATGCCGGAGCATCATAATAAGCCAACTGCCCTTGACCCGCTGCGTTTACCCCTGGCAGGGGCACGCTTAATTGAGGCGTCAGCCGGTACCGGAAAAACCTATACCATCGCTGCCCTTTATTTGCGCCTGTTGCTGGGCCTGGGGGGCGACGCGGCTTTTGTGCGGCCACTACCGGTGGAATCTATTCTGGTGGTGACATTTACCGAAGCGGCCACGGAAGAGTTACGTGGGCGTATACGCAGCAACATTCATGAGCTGCGTATCGCCTGTGTCCGGCAAGGCAGCAGCAACCCGTTGTACCAGCAATTGCTCGCTGAAATCAGTGACACAAAACAGGCAGCACGAATATTACTCCTTGCTGAACGGCAGATGGATGAAGCCGCCATTTTCACCATTCATGGTTTTTGCCAGAGAATGCTGAGCCTGAATGCATTCGAATCAGGTATGCCGTTTGAACAACAACTGATTGAAGATGAAACAGAATTGCGCCAGCGAGCCTGTGCTGACTTTTGGCGGCGCTATTGTTACCCGCTGAATAAGCCAGTTGCTCAGGCTGTCAGTGAGATGTGGCCGGGGCCTCAGGCTCTGTTGCGTGAAATTGGGCGTTACCTGTCTGGCGACGCACCGGTGCTGAAGCAACCTGTAAATGACGATGAAACCCTCCAGACCCGCCACGATGCGATCATTAATGCCATTGATACTCTGAAAGCTCAGTGGCAAAGTTCTTCTGGCGATCTTCCGGATATCATTGAAAATTCCGCCATCGACAGGCGCAAATATAACCGTAAAAACCAGGGTATCTGGTTTGATGCTGTTGAGGCCTGGGCGGCAAGCCCAACAGAAAATTACACTTACCCGGATGCTCTGGCTCGCTTCTCCCAGTCATTTCTTTATGAGCGTACTAAAGCAGAAGGTAATCCGCCTGAGCACGCGCTATTTTCCGCCATTGATGTTTTTCTTTCTCAGCCACTGACCATTCGCGATTTGGTTATTGCCCGGGCACTGGTAGACATTCGTTACACCATCACGCAGGAAAAACGTTACCGGGGTGAACTGGGGTTTGACGATATGCTAAGCCGCCTTGACCAGGCCCTGGCACAACCGGAAGGTGACAATCTGGCGGCGGCTATCCGTGGGCGCTTCCCGGTTGCCATGATTGATGAGTTTCAGGATACAGACCCACAGCAATACCGTATTTTCCGCCATATCTGGCTGGGGCAGGCTGAAACAGCACTGTTACTGATTGGCGACCCGAAACAGGCCATCTACGCGTTTCGTGGCGCGGATATTTTTACCTACATGAAAGCTCGCGGGGAAGTTAGTGCTCACTATACGCTTGAGACTAACTGGCGCTCATCTCCGGCGATGGTTAATAGTGTGAATCAGCTGTTCAGCCACCTCGAAAATCCGTTCATGTTTGAGGAGATCCCTTTTCTGCCCGTTAACGCGGCACCGCGCAACCAGGGAGTGCGTTTTGTACTCAATGGGGAGCCTCAGCCTGCGATGTCCGTTTGGTTAATGCCCGGCGAAGGTTGTGGTGTGGTGGAGTACCAGCAAACCATGGCACGCCAGTGCGCCTGCCAGATTCGTGACTGGCTTGTGGCTGGTGTGGCCGGTAACGCGGTGCTGGAGCGTGAGGACAAAACGCGCCCGGTCACCGCAGCAGATATAACGGTGCTGGTGCGCAGCCGTCAGGAAGCAGCATTAATACGAGAAGCACTGAGTTTATTGGGGATTCAGTCGGTTTACCTCTCTAACCGCGACAGCGTTTTCAGTACCCAGGAGGCGCAGGATATTTTGCGTGTCCTGCAGGCCGTGCTTAACCCGGAAAACGAAGCAGCCATGCGCAGTGCGCTGGCAACCAGCCTGTTGGGGCTGGATGCAACAACCCTTGAGCAGTTATCTCAGAATGAAACGGCCTGGGACAATCTGGTTGATGAGTTTGTTGGTTACCGCCAACGCTGGTTAAAGCGTGGGGTTATGCCCATGTTGCGCTCTCTGCTGGCTTACAGGCACCTGGCGGAAAATATTCTCGCAAGCCTGGATGGTGAACGCCGCCTGACCGATATTATGCATGTCAGTGAGTTATTGCAGGAAGCGGCGGCTACGGCCGACAGCGAGCATGCGCTGGTGCGCTGGCTATCACAACGTATTGCTGAACCGGATGACAACGCAAGCAGCCAGCAACTTCGTCTGGAAAGTGACAGGCACCTCGTTCAGATAGTGACAATTCATAAGTCAAAAGGACTCGAGTACTCGCTGGTGTGGTTGCCATTTATTGCCAATTATCGCGCTCAGGCCGAAGGGTTATATCACGACCGCCAGACATTCGACGCTGTACTGGATTTACACAAAGAAAAAACCAGCCTTGAGCTGGCAGAAGCTGAACGGCTGGCCGAAGATTTGCGCCTGCTCTACGTTGCTGTCACTCGGGCGATATGGCACTGCAGCCTGGGGGTTGGCCCCCTGTTTCGTGGTAACCGGGCCAAAAAAGGCGCATCAGATTTCCACCTGAGTGCGCCCGGAAGGCTGATTCAGCAGGCACAACCTTGTGACGCCGGGGAGCTCAGGCAGTCCCTGGAGCTGCTATGTCGGGGCGATATCGCCTTAAAAGATATCGACCTTAGCGATGAATCCCCGTGGTCACCCCCGGTATTGCCAACCGAGAATCTGGCTGCCCGGGAAGTAACAAGAACATTCACCGATTTCTGGCGCGTCACCAGCTATTCAGGGCTACAGCAGCATGGTTCATCGGCCGGGCAGGCTTTGCTACCCCGGCTGGATATTGACGCCATAGGGGCAGTCTCTTCCCCTGGTGAGCAAGCACTTACCATCCATACGTTCCCGCGTGGAGCAGTACCTGGTACTTTTCTTCACAGCCTGTTTGAACAACTGGACTTCACCCAGCCAGTAGATGCCGAATGGCTGGAGCAGCAATTACTCTCCGCAGGGTATGGCGCTGAGTGGCTGCCTGTTTTATTACCCTGGCTTGAGGCTTTGCTTTGCGCTCCACTGGCTGAAGGTGGCTTAAGCCTGAATGTGTTATCTGCGCAAGATAAACGGGTTGAAATGGAGTTCTACTTGCCTGTAGATACGCTTTTGGCTCCAGGTGAACTTGATGCGTTGATTCGCCAGCATGACCCTCTGTCGGCACGTTCTCCTGCTCTGGATTTTCAGCAGGTGCGCGGCATGCTGAAGGGCTTCATTGACCTGACATTCCGCTGGCAGGGCCGCTACTATTTGCTGGATTACAAATCCAACTGGTTAGGCAGTACCAGCGAGGCATATACCCCTGATGCCATGGCCCAGGCGATGTGTGAACATCGCTATGATCTCCAGTACCAGTTGTACACGCTGGCCCTGCACCGGTACCTGCGCCATCGGGTGCCTGATTACGAATATCAGCGCCATTTTGGTGGGGTTATTTACCTCTTTCTGCGTGGTGTGGAACCCGGTTTGCCAGGCAATGGCATTTTTACCACCAGGCCAGATGAACAACTGGTATCCGCAATGGATGCACTGTTTGCCGGGCGGGATATGGAGGCAGTGAAATGACAGCACCCTTGCTGGCGTTATTAGAGCAGGCAGCTGCTGAGGGGCACTTTCGCTATCTCGATGTCCAGTTTGCTCAAATGGTTGCTGCTGGTGACCCGGCAGTTATGCTGGCTGCCGCCATTCTGAGCCGTGATACCGGCGAAGGGCACGTTTGCGTACCACTCGAACGCCTGAGCCCGGAACGGAGCTTTTCTGGGCCTGCGGTCAGTTTAATTGGTGAACCGCTATTTGCCGGTGTTGGCCAGGTTGAAGACTGGCAGAAAAAACTGTTGTGCAGTGATGCAGTCAGTAATGAAGACGATGTCACTCCTATAAAACTGTCAGCAGGGCGTTTATACCTCGACCGCCTGTGGCGTAATGAGCAGCGTGTGGCGCAGTTTTTCCGTGATACTAATCAGCCTCTGGTCGTTGATGAGGCCCTTCTTGCCGGCGTGCTGAATACTTTATTCCCCGGAAGCCAGAACGGGCCAGACTGGCAAAAAGTGGCGGCGGCAGTTGCCCTTACCCGGCGCATTGCGGTGATATCCGGTGGGCCTGGAACGGGTAAAACAACCACAGTGGCAAAGCTACTGGCAGCCCTGGTGCAACTTTCCGGGCCATCTCTGCCGCGCATTCGGCTGGCTGCGCCAACAGGTAAAGCGGCGGCGCGTCTTACCGAATCTTTGGGGGCTGCGTTACAGCGGTTGAATATGGATGCATCGTTGAAGGCGGCATTGCCCGATGAAGCCAGTACATTACACCGTTTATTGGGGGCCGTACCGGGGAGCCAGGCGGTCCGTTATCACCAGGGTAACCCACTGCACCTCGATGTGCTGGTGGTCGATGAAGCATCCATGGTCGATTTGCCTATGATGTCGCGGTTACTGGCAGCTTTACCGGCACATGCGCGGGTTATTTTTCTGGGTGACCGCGACCAGCTCGCTTCAGTTGAGGCGGGTGCCGTTCTCGGGGATATTTGCCATTTTGTTGGTGAGGGTTTCAGCCCGCAACGTGCCTCTGAGCTGTCCCGCCTGTGCCAGTGCACGGTTCCGGCAGGGCAGGCCGCCGGGGTGGATACCTTGCGTGATGCCATTTGCCTGTTGCAGGAAAGCTACCGTTTTGGGAAAGATTCGGGTATTGGCTTTCTTGCCCGCGCGGTGAATGGTAACCAGGTTGCGGCTGTAAAGGCTGCATTTGACGGGCGGTTTAATGATATCGGGCTATTCCCGATGGCGACGACGGACGATTACGCCAGTATGCTGGAACAGATTGTCACTGCTCATCAGCCATTTCTTTCATCCCTGAAACAAGGCAGTGAGCCACAGAGTATTTTGCTGGCATTTGCAACCAGCCAGGTTCTGTGTGCATTACGGGAAGGGCCGTTTGGTGTTACGGGCCTGAATAACCGAATCGAACAGGCGTTTTTTAGCAAAAATCTGCTCCAGCGCCCGGCCCGGGAATCGCGCTGGTATCATGGCCGCCCGGTTATGATCAATCGTAATGACAGTGGTCTGGGGCTATTTAATGGTGACATTGGTATTACGCTGAACACACCGCTGGGTTTACGGGTATGGTTTTCTATGCCTGATGGCTCGCTTAAGTCTGTACTACCCGGGCGTTTACCACCTCATGAAACCGCCTGGGCCATGACGGTGCATAAATCACAAGGGTCGGAGTTTGACCATGCAGCACTTATCTTGCCGCCAGGCTGGAACCCGGTAATTTCACGTGAACTGGTCTATACCGCGGTTACCCGGGCAAAAAAACAACTTTCTGTATTTGCCGATATGCCGGTTTTGCTACAGGCAGTGAAAAACCGCACAACAAGGCGCAGTGGTTTGCCGGAGGCCTTTCAGGCTGGTTAGTGCGGGAAACAGGAACAGTACCGGTGGCAGGCTCGCCACCGGTAAGCAATGCGACAAACTACTCAGGTAAGGTCAGCCATCAGCACTTTAGAACGCCGCTGGTAGTTGTACATTTTCTTTTTGCTTTCGGGCAATGAATCGATATCAACAGGCGTAAACCCACGCTCCTGGAACCAGTGAATACTGCGGGTTGTCAGAACAAACAGTTTATCCAGCCCAATTTGTTTTGCCTGGCTGGCAATCCGTTCCAGCAGTATTTCTCCCCGGGCAGAACTGCGGTAGTCAGGGTGCACGGCGACACAGGCCATTTCGCCAATTTTCTCTTCCGGGAACGGGTAGAGCGCGGCGCAGGCTATTGTCAGGTTATCTCGCTGAATAATGGTGAATTTATCAATTTCCATTTCCAACTGCTCACGAGAACGGCGAACCAGAATGCCTTGTTGTTCCAGCGGGTGAATCAGCTCAAGGATCCCACCAATATCGTTGATAGTTGCGCGGCGAATTTGTTCCGCACTTTCCATCACAATCTGGGTACCGATACCATCGCGGGAGAACAGTTCCTGCAGCAATGCGCCATCTTCCTGGTAGCTTATCAGGTGGCTGCGGCGTACCCCGCTGCGGCAGGCTTTTACTGCCCCGCGCAGGAAACGTACAGTACCTGAATAATAATCACCTTCTGCTTCGAGCGCATCTACGCGCTGCTGTGCTTCATTCGGGAAGAGTTCAGAAATAATATTCCCGTCTTCGTCTGTCACACCTTGCGATGAGCAAAAGCCAATCATTTTTTCTGCTTTCAGTTTGATTGCCAGTTGCGTAGCGATTTCTTCTGATGTCAGGTTAAAGCTTTCACCAGTAACAGAGACAGCAACCGGGCCCATCAAAACAATTGCACCACTATCCAACTGGCGGTGAATGGCTTCTTCATCAATTCGGCGAATACGGCCGCTGTGGCAATAATCAATGCCATCGTCCACACCGAGGGGCTGAGCGATGATAAAGTTACCGCTGACCACATTAATATGTGCGCCCTGCAGTGGTGTATTATTCAGGCTCATCGACAGGCGAGCGGTGATATCCAGTTGCAACAGGCCTGCTGCCTGTTTCACCAGCTCCAGTGTTTTACTGTCTGTCACACGGGTATTTTTATGATAAACCGGTTCGTGATGGTGCTCGGCAAGGTTTGCATCAATTTGTGGGCGCGCACCGTAAACGACAACCAGGCGGATACCAAGGCTGTGCAGTAAACCAATATCATTGACAATACTGGAGAAATTCTCATGCTCAATGGCTTCACCGCCCAGCATGATGACAAAGGTTTTCCCTCTGTGTGCGTTAATATAGGGGACAGAATGGCGGAATCCCTGCACCAACTCGATTCTACGCTCCTTTACCACGGCAACACCCTCAATGCATGATTATTCGAAATAAGTGTATTTTTATTCTTTTATGGGCCTGGGTGCAAGTCCAAATTTAACCCTGTAAAATAGCGGGTCTTTGGAGTAAGGCCTGACTTGTTGAGGTTTGTTTACCCTTTTATTGATGACAGGTGCACAACCTTTCGTTAAAGTTTCGATTTAATATTTACCGTTGTGGCACATTTCCGGCCTGGCAACGCAGCGTTTTAAAATGCTCAGGAGAAGCATGTCAGATTCTCATTCATTGTTTAGCCGTCGAAATTTACTTAAAGGTGCTGGCGCGATGTGGCTCCTGAGCGTCAGCCCGTTGAGTTTTGCTGCCGCAAGCCACGTTATCGCGATTCGCGTCTGGCCCGCATCAAGTTATACGCGTGTGACAGTTGAATCCAGTCACCAGCTTAAATATAAGCAGTTTGCGTTGAGCAACCCATCCCGCCTTGTTCTGGATATAGAAGGTGTGCAGTTAAACTCGGTTCTGAAAGGGCTGGGTAATCTTATCAACGCTAATGATCCTTATATCCGTTCCGCCCGTGTCGGCCAGTTTGATCCCCATACTGTGCGCCTGGTGTTTGAACTCAAGCAAAATGTCACCCCTCATTTATTTGCGCTGGCGCCTGTTGCTGAATTTAAAGAACGCCTGGTTATGGATCTATACCCGGTTAATGCCTCCAGTGAGCAGGATCCGTTGCTGGCATTGCTGGAAGATTACAACAATGGCGATTTAGATAAAAAAATGCCTGCGCAACCGCAGGGGCCACAACCGGGCAAAGCCGGCCGTGATCGTCCAATTGTTATCATGATAGATCCCGGGCACGGTGGCGAAGATCCGGGGGCTATTGGCAAATATAAAACACGCGAAAAAGATGTGGTGTTGAAAATCGCGCGCCGTTTGCGGTCATTGATTGATAAGCAGGCCAACATGAAGGCCTACATGACACGCAATGAAGATGTCTTTATTCCGCTGAAAGTCAGGGTGGCGAAAGCCCAGAAACAACGGGCCGATTTGTTTGTCTCGATACATGCGGATGCATTTACCAGCCGTGAGGCCCGCGGTTCTTCCGTATTTGCATTATCAACGAAAGGGGCGACGAGTACCGCCGCGAAATACCTGGCGCAGACGCAAAACGCCGCCGACTTAATTGGTGGTGTCAGTAAAAGTGGCGACCGTTATCTGGACCACACTATGTTCGATATGGTGCAGTCACTGACTATCACTGACAGCCTGAAGTTTGGCAAAGAAGTGCTCAATAAATTAGAACGAGTGAACCGGCTGCATAAAAACCGGGTAGATCAGGCCGGGTTTGCCGTCCTTAAAGCACCTGAGATCCCTTCTATACTGGTGGAAACCGCATTTATCAGTAATGTGGAAGAAGAGCGTAAGCTCAAAACCGCCAGCTTCCAGCAGGAAGTGGCTGAGTCTATTTTCTCCGGAATACAGGCTTATTTCGCAGACAGCTCCAAACTGGCACGTCGCAGCTAATACCCGGGTATATCACCAGCAGAGAAGAGCGCGTCGGGGGGTTCTTCTCTGTTGTTGTCAGTAAAAAATAGCGGGTTGCTGCTTGTGAAAAAGGCTGCCGGGGATTTTTCAGGTTGGGGGCGTTGCAGGTAGTGAGGCGTAGTCAGATTTTTTCTGGCGCCAGAAACAAAAAAACACCCATCAGGGCGTTAATTTATTGGTTGCGGGGGCCGGATTTGAACCGACGACCTTCGGGTTATGAGCCCGACGAGCTACCAGGCTGCTCCACCCCGCGTCCGTCTTTCTTCTTCACTTTTTCATTTTGTAAACAGCATATAACGCTTAATCTACAAAATTGGTTGCGGGGGCCGGATTTGAACCGACGACCTTCGGGTTATGAGCCCGACGAGCTACCAGGCTGCTCCACCCCGCGTCTGTGGAAGCGCACTATACACTCATCATGTTGTGATGCAACCTTTTTTTAAATCAACATGCTGATTCGTGCCAGTTGTGGTGAAATATTCAGCTACATGCCGGGTTTTTGCGCATATTACAGGTTGGCGCGAGCCTGCTGATTTTATTCAGGCCCGGGGTTTGTTATCTTCGCGAAGCGAACGCAGTTATAACGAAGGGAAAATCATGAAATCTCATTGGGGGAAGGTGTTAATTGCAGGCTGTCTGGCGACCATGCTGGCTGCCTGTTCCTCAAAACCGACGGATCGTGGTCAGCAATATAAAGACGGTGAACTCACTCAGCCTTTTTCACTGGTAAACCAGCCTGATGCCATAGGCGCACCAATCAATGCTGGTGATTTTGCAAAGCAGGTGGGGCTTATTCAGGGGGCATCGCCCCGGTTGTACGGTTCTCAGAGTGCAGTCTATGATGCGGTAGAGCGCTGGTTACGCTCGGGTGGCGATACCCGCACACTACGCCAGTTCGGTATTGACGCCTGGCAAATGCAGGGTGTTGATAATTATGGCAACGTGCAGTTCACCGGTTATTACACACCGGTTATTCAGGCTCGCCATACTCGCCAGGGCGCTTTCCAGTATCCGATTTACCGTATGCCACCAAAACGCGGCCGGTTACCTTCTCGCGCCCAGATATACTCGGGTGCACTGAGCGATAACTATGTGCTCGCCTGGAGCAACTCCCTGATGGACAATTTCATTATGGATGTCCAGGGTAGCGGTTATGTTGACTTCGGTGATGGAGAGCCGCTGACATTCTTTGGGTATGCCGGTAAAAATGGCCATGCCTACGTGAGTATCGGTAAGGTACTCATCGACCGGGGGGAAGTGAAACGCGAAGATATGTCTATGCAGGCTATTCGTGAATGGGGTCAGCAACACAGTGAAGCAGAAGTGCGTGAACTGCTTGAGCAGAACCCTTCCTTTGTTTTCTTTAAACCAGAAAAACTGGCTCCGGTAAAAGGTGCCAGTGCGGTGCCGCTGGTTGGCAGAGCATCCGTGGCTTCTGACCGCTCGATTGTACCGGCAGGCAGCACGATTCTGGCTGAAGTCCCTGTTCTGGATGACAACGGCAAATTCGCAGGCCAGTATGAATTGCGAGTTATGGTTGCTCTTGATGTTGGCGGGGCAATTAAAGGCCAGCATTTCGATATTTATCAGGGGATTGGCGATGCTGCCGGGCATCGTGCGGGCTGGTTTAACCATTATGGCCGCGTTTGGGTGCTGAAAACAGCGCCAGGAACCGGTATATTTAGTGGCTGACTCTCTTCCTTGCGGGCTGGATTATCCAGCCCGTTTTATTTGTAGAATATCTGAGGTTTTTCATGGCTGTCGTACTGACGGATGCCTGGCTGCAACGCTTTGGCGGTACTGCAAGGCTTTATGGGCGTGAGGCTCTGCAGTGTTTTGCTGATGCACATATTTGCGTTGTCGGCATTGGTGGCGTGGGTTCATGGGTTGCAGAAGCGCTGGCGCGTACAGGCGTGGGTGCTATTACGCTGATTGACATGGATGATGTTTGTGTCACCAACACAAACCGGCAGATACATGCATTGCAGGGGAATGTCGGGCTGGCGAAAGCGGAAGTTATGGCGCAACGTATCGCCGCAATCAACCCGGAATGCCAGGTGACAGTTGTGGATGACTTTGTTACTCAGGATAACGTGGCACAACTGCTGGATAAAGGCTTCAGTTACGTGATTGATGCCATCGACAGTGTGCGCCCTAAAGCTGCGCTGATAGCCTGGTGCCGGCGCAACAAAGTACCTCTGGTTACAACGGGAGGTGCGGGTGGACAAATCGATCCTACCCAGATTCAGGTGGCAGATCTGGCGAAAACTATCCAGGATCCTCTGGCTGCCAAAGTTCGTGAACGCCTGAAAAGTGATTTCGGCGTAGTGAAAAACAGCAAAGGAAAGCTTGGTGTGGACTGTGTTTTCTCCACCGAAGCCCTGGTTTACCCGCAAATGGATGGCTCCGTTTGCGCCGCGAAAAGTACCGCAGAAGGGCCAAAACGCATGGACTGTGCTTCCGGGTTTGGTGCGGCAACAATGGTTACCGCAACTTTTGGCTTTGTCGCCGTATCTCATGCATTGAAAAAGATGCTGGCTAAAGCTGCCCGCCTGGCTCAGGGCTGAGCGTGCGCCGCTTCTTTTACTGCCGCTTCCAGAGCATTCAGCCCCTGGTTGCGGCTGGCACTTAATTGCGCCCTGAGCCCTAAGGTTTCAAATAGCGCCAGTGGGCTGCTATTTTGCAGTTGATCACGGGTTTTCCCTTCAATGCCCGTTAACAATATCGCCAGCAGGCCGCGCACTATTCGCCCTTCGCTGTCGCCGAAGAAGTGCAACTGCCCATTTTCGGCTTGCTCCCACCCAAGCCATAAACGGTTTTCGCACCCACTGATTTCGTGTGCCCGTTCCCGTTCATCAATGGGTAGTGGCGGGAGCTTTTTACCCAGCAAAATTAACTGGCGGTACTTTTCCTCCCAGGCGGTGAGCGGCGCAAATTCATGTTGCAAGGATTCTGGCGTTATCTGGGTTCCGAAAGGGTGTTGTCCGGTTAAAGGCATATGGCTTAGTCCAACAAAATTGACAGCGCCTGGTCAAACGCTGCAACCAGGGCGGCAACATCGTCTGGCGTATTATAAGGCGCAAATGAAACCCGTAGTGTACCTGACACGCCCAGAGCAGCAAGCAGGGGTTGTGCGCAGTGCTGACCAGAGCGTAAAGCGATACCGGCGCTACTAATCAGCGTTGCTAAGTCGCTGTGGTGCAGGCCATCAACCGTGAAAGCAAACAGGCTGGCATGGGGTGCCCGAAACAGCCGGACACCGGGCCTTTGTGCTAACTGGTGTGCGGCGCTGTCGGCTAGCTGGCCCGACCAGGCTTCTGCCTGAGCAGTATCAACCTGCCCCAGCCATTGCAGCGCCGCATTCAGGCCTGCGACACCCGCCATATTGGGTGTGCCAGCCTCGAAACGCCACGGGGCTGGTTGCGTGGTAAAGCCATCAAAGGAAACGTCAGTAATCATTTTCCCGCCACCCAGCAACGGCGACATATCTGCCAGCAGTTCCGCTTTCCCGTACAGTACGCCAATACCTGTCGGGCCATAGAGTTTGTGGGCAGAGAATGCATAAAAATCACAACCCAGTGCGGTGAGGTCTGGTGGGTTGTGCACAATACCTTGCGCGCCATCGACAACAACAAATGCACCGGCCTGGTGAGCCAGTGTTATCGCCCGGGCAAGGTCAGGCTGGGCTCCAGTCACATTAGACATTTGGCCAACAGCCAAAATTTTGCTGCGAGAGGTCATTAAGCCGGGTAATTGCTGAATATCTGGCAGACCTTCACTATTCACCGGCCATTTCACCACCCTGGCACCAGTCTGTTCAGCCACCATAAGCCAGGGCACCAGGTTTGCGTGGTGCTCTGCTTCACTGACGATAATTTCATCTCCGGCCTGCAGGCGAGAGCGGGCAAACCCCTGGGCTACCAGATTGATGGCTTCTGTCGTGCCCCGGGTCCAGATAATCGTGTTTGGGTCCGGGGCATTCAGATATTGAGCGACCAGAGTACGGGTATTTTCGTATTGCTCCGTCAGTTGCTGTGCCTGTACCGACTGGCTACGGTGAACGTTGCCTCCGCTGCTTTTGTAGAATGCTGTAGTCGCATCAATGACTGCGCCGGGTTTCAGGGCAGTTGCCGCGCTATCGAGATAAATCGGGCCATCATTCAGTGCAGGGAATTGGGCGCGAAACTGGCTGGGATTAAATGATTTCATGCTTTTCCTCATTTCATGGCGTAGATCGTGGCGTATTTTGAAGCGTTCTACAAGCCATGACAGGGATTCAGATTCCTCCAGGAATGAAAATGGCCGTCAGGGAGTTTGTTATGCTGAATAGTGTTAGCAATTTTATTTTCAATAGTGCAGCTGCGTTATAAAGCAGCATCTCATACTGAAGGAGGCGAGAATGACAAAGGTTTATGCAATGCTGTGTGCGGGGATGATGACACTGGCACTTTCAGCCTGCTCCGGAACCAACTATGTGATGCACACCAATGATGGCAGAACGATTGTCACTCAGGGTAAACCTTCAACCGATGATGAAACTGGCATGATTAAATATGAAGATGCCAGTGGGGCTCAACAACAGATAAACCGTTCAGATGTAAAAGAAATGACAGCGCTGGATAACTGATTTTCGCTGATCTTAACGCAAAAAAAAGCACCGCAAATTGCGGTGCTATACAAATCACTATGGACAGACAGGGTAAATGTACAGGAAGTGAAAAAGGCAGCCTTTGCCGCCGGGGTCTGAATAGCAGACCAATGCAAACACAACAACACAACATCACAACCGTAAGCCAAAAGCCCCTCTAAAACCTTCATTTCAGAATAGCTTTTCGTTCCGGCTCAGGAAGTGACGCCACTATAGGTATTTGCTGGTGCAACCTCAACGGACAATTTATAATGGCTCAGATAAAAAAAACTAATAGGTTAAACTCTGTTTCCTGTTTGTTATTATTGGTTAACATAAAAGCCAGGCAAAGATGTCAAAGCGACTTCCACCTCTCAACGCATTACGTGTATTCGATGCTGCAGCGCGCCAGTTGAGTTTTACGAAAGCGGCTGAAGAATTATTCGTTACTCAGGCGGCGGTCAGCCACCAGATAAAGTCCCTGGAAGATTTTCTGGGGCTTAAATTATTCCGGCGGCGTAACCGTTCCCTTCTGCTTACAGAAGAAGGGCAAAGCTATTTTCTCGATATCAAAGAAATATTCTCCCAGTTAACTGAGGCAACGCGCAAACTACAGGCGCGCAGTGCGAAAGGGGCATTAACAGTCAGTTTACTGCCAAGTTTTGCGATACAGTGGCTGGTACCGCGTTTATCAAGCTTTAACGCTGATTACCCGGGCATTGATGTACGTATTCAGGCGGTGGACAGGCAGGAAGATAAGCTGGCGGATGATGTCGATGTGGCTATTTTTTATGGCCGGGGAAACTGGCCGGGGCTGCGTGTTGAAAAGCTTTATGCTGAGTATTTGCTTCCTGTTTGTTCGCCGTTGTTGTTAACCGGAGATAAACCGTTAAAATCCCCTGAGGATTTAATTCAGCATACGCTTTTGCATGATGCGTCGCGCCGTGACTGGCAGGCCTACACCCGGCAACTGGGGCTGGCGCATATTAATGTGCAACAAGGACCGATATTTAGCCACAGCTCGATGGTGTTGCAGGCTGCTATCCACGGGCAAGGGATTGCGTTAGCCAATAATGTTATGGCGCAATCTGAGATTGAAGCAGGCCGCCTGGTCTGTCCTTTCAATGATGTGCTGGTGAGTAAAAACGCGTTCTATCTGGTTTGTCATGACAGCCAGGCAGAGCTGGGAAAAATCGCAGCCTTCCGGCAGTGGATCCTTGCGAAAGCGGCCAGTGAACAAGAAAAATTCCGTTTTCGTTATGATCATTAATCTGTGCTGCCTGGGCAGGGCACAATTTAAGGTAATACCATGACCAGCCGTTTTATGCTGATTTTTGCCGCGGTGAGCGGTTTTGTTTATGTCGCCTTTGGCGCATTCGGCGCACATGTTCTCAGTAAGTCTATTGGGGTTGCTGAACTGGGATGGATACATACCGGGCTCCAGTATCAGGCATTCCATACGCTGGCAATTTTAGGGCTGGCGGTGGCAATGCAACGCCGGATCAGTATCTGGTTTTACTGGAGTAGTGTTTTTCTGGCATTAGGGACAGTTTTGTTCAGCGGCAGTTTGTACTGCCTGGCGTTGTCCCAACTCCGTTTGTGGGTGTTTGTCACCCCCGTTGGTGGAGTGAGTTTTTTAGCCGGTTGGGTATTGATGCTGATTGGCGCAATTCGATTGAAACGCAAAGGTGTAACGCATGAATAAGGTAGTACTTTACTGCCGGCAGGGTTTTGAAAAAGAGTGTGCCGCAGAAATAACTGATAAAGCGGCGCAATTAGAAGTGTACGGTTTTGCCCGGGTAAAAGAGCATTCTGCCTGGGTTTTATTTGAATGCTACCAGGATGGCGATGCAGAAAAACTGATAAAAAACCTGCCATTTATGTCGCTGATTTTTGCCCGGCAAATGTTTATCACCGGCGAATTGCTTAAAGATTTACCGCCCGAGGACCGTATCACACCGGTTGTTGCCGCACTTACCGGCCAGGTTGATAAAGGCGGCGATTTGCGTGTCGAGGTTGCCGATACCAACGAAAGTAAAGAGCTGATGAAGTTCTGCCGTAAATTTACGGTACCGTTGCGTGGTGCGTTGCGTTCTGCCGGGGTGTTATCAAAAGTTGAAAACAACCGCCGCCCGGTGGTTCATGTCTTTTTTATCGCCCCGGGTTGTTGCTATGTGGGTTATTCCCTGAGCACTAATAATTCGCCATTTTATATGGGGATACCCCGCCTTAAGTTTCCCTCCGACGCACCAAGCCGCTCAACCCTTAAGCTTGAAGAAGCTTTTCATGTGTTTATTCCTGAAGATGAATGGGATGAACGCCTGGCGAATGGTATGTATGCCGTGGACCTGGGAGCCTGCCCGGGTGGTTGGACATACCAACTGGTGAAACGCAACATGTGGGTTTCCTCCGTTGATAACGGGCCTATGGCACAAAGCCTGATGGATACCGGGCAGGTGACCTGGTTACGGGAAGATGGTTTCCGTTTCCGCCCTAATCGCAACAACATTTCATGGATGGTGTGCGACATGGTGGAAAAACCCGCCAAAGTAACGGCACTGATGGTGCAGTGGCTGGTAAATGGCTGGTGCCGGGAGACCATTTTTAACCTCAAACTGCCAATGAAAAAGCGCTATGAAGAGGTGTCGCAAAACCTGGCGTCTATTCGTAATGCACTGGATGAACAGGGAATTAACGCCACAATCCAGGCGCGGCAGTTGTACCATGACCGGGAGGAAGTCACCGTGCATGTGCGCCGCTGGTGGGCGGCTGTAGGTGGGCGGCGAGACGAGCGTTAAGCGTGCCTGTGGTTACTGGTTTACAACGCCAGTAACCCGTTATGGCTTATTAAGGCGCAGTTGCTGCAGGTTGCCGGATAACACCATCCCGGTTTCCAGCGTAACCAGTTTTCTGCTAAGCAGGGCAGTGTCATATTGCCCTGCGAGCTTCTTCTTCCACTTTTCTGGAACGTCATCCAGGTGTTGCCAGAGGTTTTCCAGAGTCTGGTACTGGCTGATTAACTGGCTGGCCGTTTTGGGGCCAATGCCTGGCACCCCTGGGATTTTACTGCTGCTAACCCCCGTCAGGCCCCAGTAATGGGGTAATGCTTCCGGGGTTACACCAAACTCTTCTGCAATAAATGGGGCATCCAGCCAGCGTTTTTGGAAATAGTCACGAATCCGAATAGTGGGCGACAGGAGCTGGCAGTAGCCTTTATCAGTGGAAACTATGGTGGCTAACTGCCCGGCGGCAGCAACTTTTGCAGCCAGCGTTGCTGCCAGGTCATCTGCTTCGCAGTTTTCCAGTGACCAGCAGGCAACGCCCTGTTCAGTGAAGGCCTTGCGAATCAGTGGCATCTCATTTTGTAAATCTTCCGGTACTGCTGAGCGGCCTGCTTTATATGACGGAAACAGGCGATAGCGCCAGCCGTGGTGCCGGTTCTCGTCATCGAATACCGCAACAGCATGAGTGGGGCTGGAGTGGTTGAGTAACTGCCTGAGCGCATGTATGCAGGTATCCCGGCAAGGGGAACCGGATACAGCATGAATGCGGCGGATAAGATTCAGTGCGTCAATTATCAGTAAGTGTGATGACATAGCAGTATTTTTCAGCAAGTTACTATAAATGAACCCTACCATTTTATGGCTTTGGCTACCAGGCTGGGGGAAAACAATGCGCGGCAGTTTCCAAATTTAACCGCAATAAAAAAGGGCAGTGAAGACTGCCCTGTATGAATGGTTACGCATTAACCTGGTTATCAACTACAAATTTCGTAGCAAGGAATGTAGGTCGACCCGGGGAGCTTCATACGATGCTGGGCTACAAAGCCCTGTAGTAAGTCATCCATCCGTTTCATTATCTGGCTGTCACCATGGATTTTATACGGGCCATAGGTTTCAATCGCTTTGATGCCCACCTCTTTCACGTTACCCGCCACAATTCCTGAGAAAGCCCGGCGCAGGTCCGCGGCCAGTTTTTCTGCTGGCTGTTCCGTATGCAGGTTAAGGTTTGCCATATTCTCATGGGTGGGTTCGAAGGGAAGTTGCAGGTCTGGTGCAATACGTAATGACCAGTTAAAGCTGTAAGCATCTCCGCTTTCACGGCGATTCTCTTTCACCAGAGGCATCGCTTTTTTCATTTGGCGCGCCACTTCAGCCGCATCATCAACAATGATGGTGTAATGTTTGCGGGCTTCTTCACCCAGCGTGTTAACAATAAATTCATCCAGCACCCGGAAGTAATCCGCACTGCCTTTCGGCCCGGTGAGAATCAACGGCAGCACCTGGTTCTGGTTTTCCGGATTCATCAAAATGCCGAGCAGGTATAACAGTTCTTCTGCAGTACCGACGCCTCCCGGGAAAATGATGATGCCATGGGCAATACGCACAAATGCTTCAAGGCGTTTTTCAATATCCGGCATGATTATCAGTTCATTAACCAGCGGGTTTGGTGGCTCAGCGGCAATAATTGAAGGCTCAGTCATACCAATGAACCGGCCATCTTTGTAGCGTTGCTGAGCGTGCCCAACCGCCGCACCTTTCATTGGGGCTTCCATTGCACCAGGCCCGCAGCCAGTACAGATATTCAATTCCCGCAAGCCGAGCTGGTTACCTACGCTGCGGCCATACAGATATTCAGTTTCATTAATTGAATGACCACCCCAGCAAACAACCAGGTTCGGGGCTTCACCAACATGCAATGCCCGGGCATTGCGCAAAATCGAAAACACCAGGTTAGTGATATGTGCCGAGGCTTCCAGATCCAGGTGCTGTACACGGCTGGCAAGATTAATTTGCCCGTTAACGAACAGAATATCGCGCAACACGGCAAACAAGTTGGCCTGCAGTGAGCGAATGATATGCCCATCGACAAAGGCATCTTCAGGCGGGTTAATCAGCTCAAGTTTAACGCCACGTTCCCGGCGCAGTACGTTGATGTCGAAATTCTGAAAGCGGGATAACAGCTCTTTGCTGCTGTCTGTCTGGCTACCGGAGTTCAGAACGGCAAGTGAACAGTTACGAAACAGTTGATAAAGATCGCTACTGGCCGTGCGCTTAAGCATGTCGACTTCCAGTTGCGACAACAAATCCATTGAACCAAGTGGGCTGATATGTGTAATCAAGTAGACTCCTTATGGGGCTAAAGGCACAGCTCCCTTTGATTACAATAGCCCTGGCTTGTGTGTTTTAACAACCCACCCGAGTGCAACAGTTTGCATTATTGTGTTGATTCGCGTGTTGGTTCGCATAGCGAAAAGTGATTCAAAGCATTGCTCTTCCATGAGCAACAAAGGCTATTGGCGGGGCAGGCGGCCTGTAGCAGGGGTGAAGGCATAATTGCTGCGCCACGGGTTGATATCCAGACCACCACGGCGTGTATAGCGGGCATAAACACTCAGTGCTTTAGGTTGGCAATAACGCTGAATATCATTGAATATGCGTTCAACACACTGTTCATGGAACTCATTATGATGGCGAAAAGAGACCAGGTAACGCAGCAGTTTTTCGCGATCAATACGCCTGCCCTGATAGGCGATTTGTACTGAACCCCAGTCCGGCTGGTGAGTAATCAGGCAGTTTGATTTCAGTAAATGGCTGATGAGTGTTTCTTCGATGACCGGGCCTGCGCTTGCGGCACCTTCGAGTAATGTGTCATCAAACTGATAATCATCAATAGTGATATCCTGGTTATCGATACACTCACCGTTAAAAGCGGCGATAGGTTGCCCTTCCAGGTCACCAACGCTATACAGTGTGACGGCAACCTGGCCCTTTGCACACTGGCTCAGGTCACGAATCAGTGTCTGGCGCACGTCGTCCCAGCTTTCAAAATGGGTCTGGTTGAAACTGTTGAGATACAGTTTAAAGCTCTTCGATTCAATCAGGTTAACGCTGCGCGCTTCCAGTTCAACATGCCCAACAGCAACCTGAGGCAGCCCTTTACTGTTAAGCCAGGAGAGCTCGTACAATGTCCAAATGTCGCAACCGTGAAACGGCAGGCTGTCAGCATGCAGCCCCAGTGGGTCGCGGTTCAGGCTGCGGGGTACGGGTTGCAATAAATTAGCGTCGTAGCGATCCCGGTAATCCGTGGTTTTACCCAGTGTAAGGCCACTGAGTGCCTTGTGGTTATCGTAAACAGTCATACTTTACCTTTAAACAGGATGCCGAGAAGGTGGTGTTTATTTTGTTCGTGTAAATTTTGCGGCCGGAAGTTAGCAAGCTACGCTACCATCCTGTATGGTGTCCGCTTTGGTCGTCAACGGTATCTGGCTACTTCTCGCCAGGCCGCCGGTTTGCAGTGACTTCTTCGGAGAAAAGAGTGGATAACGCTGTCCAGAATGCTTTGCAGGATTTTACCACACGATACAGTCAGGCGTGGGAACAACTGTGTGGAACCCACCCGGCGAGTGATGAACTGTTCGGCGTGGCATCGCCCTGTATTACCCAAACTAAAGAGGATGTGGTGTACTGGCAACCTCAGCCTTTTAGCCTGTCTGAGGACCTGGGCGCTGTTGAGCGAGCCATGGGGATCACCTTGCAGCCAGCGGTTCACCAGTTTTACACCACGCAATTTGCCGGCGATATGCTGGCAACGTTTGGGGGGTTACAGCTAACACTACTGCAAGTATGGAGTGAAGAAGACTTCACCCGCGTGCAGGAGAATGTGATTGGTCACCTGGTCACCCAACGGCGTTTAAAACTTTCCCCAACGGTTTTTATTGGCACTGTTGAAAGTGAGTCTCAGGTGGTCGCTGTGTGTAACCTGAGTGGTGAAGTGGTGCTCGAAACACTGGGGCGTAAGGTGCGCCAGGTTCTCGCTCCCTCACTTGTACAGTTCCTTCAGGACGCCAGCCCGCGGACTTTGTAGTCCTTTTGGCTTACTTCTTTGTGAGATATCTCTTACAAAGTTGTAGGAAAACTGCCAGAGAAAATGCATTACCTTTTAGATGGTTGTTTTTAAAAAGTTTTTATTATCATGCTGTTAAAGGTGAACTATACATTGGCAAATGAAACTTTACGTAGGGTTTATCTGACGGCATCTTGTAACTGCCTGCTGAATCAGCGATTCTAATGCCATCGACAGGGAGTTGATAATGAAGCAGATATCAGGATGATGTCTCTTCAAACAGGACACACCAGAAGGTGCAACAGGGAAGGCTTCAGGATGAAGCAAAGAGGATAGCGCAAGGTTGCGCAAAAGGACACCTCCAGGATGGAGAATGAGAGCCCGACAGGAGTCAGGTGGGTCAGGATGACTTAAGGACAGATGCGTCGGGGGGCGCTTGTAGCATCGGGAAGACGCGTGCAGGAAGCACTAACACGGATTGTTAATCAGGAAAAGTTGTCAAGGATGAGCAGGGAGCACAATGAGTAGCCGGATAGCTGCTAAACGAACCGGGAGCACTGTTTAACAGTGCTCCCTTTTTTTATTATTGTTTCCCACCCGCTATTTTTCTCATTACAGCCAGCAATGGTATGCTTGCGCCTGTTGATTTTGCCCGGAGAAACCCATGAACCACCACCAGGCGGTGCGCCGCCATCTGCACATGCTTGAACAGCAGTTGCGTGATTGTGGGCAGTGGCAGGCCGAACCGCCTCATGCCAGTGCTTTCGAAAGTTCACAGCCATTCTTTCTTGATACCTTACAACCTTATGAATGGTTGCAATGGGTGCTTATTCCCCGGATGCATGCGTTACTGGATGGCCCACATGCATTACCCGAGAACTTCGCCGTCGCGCCTTATTATGAACAGGCGCTTGCCCCAGGCCATACTGGCCGGGAATCCGTACTGGCGGTGCTGGTAGAACTGGACGCCTTATTTTCAGGTGATAAATCGTGACACTGGAAATTCTCTATCAGGATGACTGGCTGGTTGCAGTCAATAAACCCTCAGGCTGGTTAGTGCACCGCAGTTGGCTGGACCGGGACGAAAAAGTCGTGGTCATGCAGACTGTGCGTGATCAAATCGGCCAGCATGTCTTTACCGTACATCGACTGGACAGGCCAACATCGGGCGTATTGCTGCTTGGGCTGAGTAGCGAAGCAGGGCGCAGGCTTTCCCGGCAATTTGAACAGCATGAAATTCAAAAACGTTACCATGCGATTACCCGGGGCTGGCTGGAAGGCGCTGACGTACTGGATTACCCGTTGGTGGAAGAGCTGGATAAAATCGCGGATAAGTTTTCCCGGCAAGATAAAGTGGCCCAGCCAGCCGTAACACAATACCGTGGCCTGGCAACAGTGGAAATGCCGGTGGCTATTGGCCGCTATGACACCGCGCGTTACAGCCTGGTGGAACTGTTACCCCAGACCGGGCGTAAACACCAGTTACGCCGCCATATGGTGCATTTGCGCCACCCCATTATTGGCGATACAAAACATGGCGATTTACGCCAGAACCGTGGTGCCGCTGAGCACTTTGGGTGTAACCGCCTTATGTTACATGCAAGCCAACTGGCACTGACACACCCTTTTACCGGCGAACCCCTGGTGATAAATGCCGGGTTGGATGAAAGCTGGATGCAGGCATTGTCACATTTTGGCTGGCAAGGGATCCTGAAAGAGAATGAAAGGGTTGAGTTTGTCTCTGGTGGCAGCCAGGATGGGTGTGATTGCGAAACAACAAGAGGTTAACAGGATGGCAGAAGTCGGTATTTTTGTTGGCACCGTGTATGGAAACGCGCTGTTAGTTGCCGAAGAAGCAGAGGCGTTACTAACGCAGCAGGGGCATCATGTCACCATTTTTGAAGACCCTGAAATCGCTGACTGGGCGCGTTACCAGGGCCATTATTCCCTGGTCATTACTTCCACCACCGGCCAGGGAGATTTGCCCGATAACATTCGCGCTCTCTTTCACGCTATTAAGGATGCCGGGTATTTCCCGCAACACCGTTATGGTCTGGTAGCCCTTGGCGACAGTGGCTATGAACACTTTTGCGGTGGTGGTAAGCAGTTTGATGCTCTGCTTCAGGAAGTGGCCGCGCAGCGGGTTGGTGATGTGTTGCTGGTGGATGCAGCAGAAAACCCGGAACCTGAGCAAGTGACCAATGCCTGGGTTGAGCGGTGGGGTAAATTGATTTAATCACCTGATGTTACTGCAATTTCCCTTTCTTTAGTGTGTCTTTCCTCTGCGGCATGGCTGTCAAGTGATGCCGCTCACGTCTCAAAACAATTCACTGCCAAACTCGCTATCTTTGGTAGCTAATCAGGCAATTCGTGAAGAAGTACGCAGCACTTTGGTCTGATGCTTAAATTTCTTACTCCTCGTTTCCTTAATCTTGTGCGGTTGCACGGTGAGCGGTGCATTGCGCGTTTTTATACTGCTTAAGCCAGTACATATTCCGCAGACGTAAAAGCCCTCAGGGCGCCAGATAACAAATAACGCTGCGGCCTTTATTCATCATTCTGAAGTACCCTACAGGTTCTGTTGTTCAGAATGGGAGTCGCTCAACGTAGAGATTCAGGAGCACAACATGAACACAGTCAGCCAGGTGGCGGATAACGCACAAAAGCGCACCAACGCCCGATACTGGATTGTGGTGATGCTGTTTATCGTCACCTCATTCAACTATGGTGACCGCGCAACGCTGTCTATTGCCGGTTCTGCTATGGCGAAAGACATTGGTCTTGACCCCGTTGGTATGGGGTACATCTTCTCGGCCTTCTCATGGGCCTATGTGATTGGGCAAATCCCAGGCGGTTGGTTACTCGACCGTTTTGGCTCCAAACGGGTTTATTTCTGGTCTATTTTCACCTGGTCATTGTTTACCTTATTGCAAGGGTTCGTCGATATATTCAGTGGGTTTGGCATTGTCGCTGCGCTGTTTATGTTGCGGTTTCTGGTCGGCCTGGCCGAAGCGCCTTCTTTTCCTGGTAACAGCCGAATTGTTGCAGCCTGGTTTCCCGCACAGGAAAGGGGAACGGCAGTATCTATATTCAACTCAGCACAGTACTTCGCTACCGTTATTTTCGCGCCCATTATGGGCTGGCTGACCCATGCTGTGGGTTGGTCTCATGTGTTCTTCTTTATGGGCGGGCTTGGGATCCTCATCAGCTTCCTGTGGCTCAAAATGATCCACGAACCAAACGACCACCCCGGGGTAAATAAAAAAGAGCTGGAATATATCGAGCAAGGTGGGGCCCTGATCAATATGGATCAGAAAGGGGTTAAGCACCAGGTGCCGATGTCTGAAAAATGGGCTCAAATCAAGCAATTACTGTCATCACGCATGCTGATGGGGGTTTATCTCGGCCAGTATTGCATTAATGCCCTGACTTATTTCTTTATTACCTGGTTCCCGGTTTACCTGGTCCAGGCGCGTGGAATGTCAATCCTTAAAGCCGGGGTTATCGCGTCTGTACCTGCTGTTTGTGGATTCGTTGGCGGCGTGCTGGGGGGAATTATCTCCGACTGGCTGATGCGTCGCACCGGTTCCCTCAATATTGCCCGTAAAGTGCCTATTGTATGCGGCATGTTGTTGTCCATGACCATGGTGCTGTGCAATTACGTTGATGCAGAGTGGATGGTGGTTGGCTTTATGGCGATGGCTTTCTTCGGCAAAGGACTTGGGGCATTAGGCTGGGCGGTGATGGCCGATACCGCGCCAAAAGAGATCAGTGGCCTGAGCGGTGGGCTGTTCAACATGTTTGGTAACCTCTCCGGCATTGTGACGCCGATTGCCATTGGTTACATCATCGGGATGACGGGGTCTTTCCACGGAGCGCTGATTTATGTCGGTATTCATGCTCTGGTTGCGGTGCTGAGCTTCCTGGTCATTGTTGGTGATATCAAGCGTATTGAGCTCAAACCCGTTAAAGGACAGGAGGAGAAACATGCACACACAATCTAGTCCGGTTATCACGGGGATGAAGGTTATCCCCGTGGCTGGTTACGACAGTATGCTGCTCAATATTGGTGGCGCACATAATGCCTGCTTCACACGCAACATCGTTGTGCTTACCGATAACGCCGGGCATACCGGTGTTGGGGAAGCACCTGGCGGCGACGTCATTTATCGCACGTTGAATGACGCCATTCCCCAGGTTGTCGGGCAGGAAGTTGCCCGCCTTAACCGCCTGGTGCAACAGGTGCACAAAGGTAATCAGTCTGCGGATTTTGACACCTTTGGTAAAGGCGCATGGACCTTTGAATTACGGGTTAATGCTGTCGCCGCTCTGGAAGCCGCTTGCCTGGATTTACTGGGGCAGGTTCTCAATGTTCCAGTATGTGAGCTGTTAGGGCCAGGCCGCCAGCGCGATGCCGTGACGGTTCTGGGATATCTGTTTTATATCGGAGACCGGCAGAAAACGGATTTGCCCTATCTGGCAAGCAGCCCTGGATCTCACGACTGGTACCGCCTGCGCCACCAGGAAGCGCTCAATTCAGAGGCTATTGTTCGCGAGGCTCAGGCTGCGCAAGACCGCTATGGCTTTAAAGATTTCAAACTGAAAGGTGGCGTGTTGCCTGGTGAACAGGAACTTGATGCCGCCGTGCAGCTCAAGAAACAATTCCCCGATGCCCGCATCACGGTAGACCCGAATGGGGCCTGGTTGCTGGATGAAGCCATCGCATTGTGCAAAGGCATGAAGGGTGTGCTGACATATGCCGAAGATCCTTGTGGCGCTGAACAGGGCTTTTCTGGCCGCGAAGTGATGGCTGAATTCCGGCGCGCCACCGGGTTGCCTGTGGCAACCAACATGATTGCCACCAACTGGCGTGAAATGGGGCATTCCGTAATGCTGAATGCGGTGGATATCCCGCTGGCAGACCCACACTTCTGGACGCTCAGTGGTGCCATTCGTGTGGCGCAACTGTGTGATGACTGGGGGCTTACCTGGGGTTGCCATTCAAATAACCATTTTGACATTTCACTGGCGATGTTCAGCCATGTTGGCGCGGCAGCCCCCGGGCGGCCCACCGCACTGGATACCCACTGGATTTGGCAGGAAGGTAACCAGCGGCTGACGAAAAAACCACTGGAAATTGTTAATGGGCAAATCACTGTGCCGGATACCCCCGGGCTTGGTGTGGAACTGGACTGGGAACAGGTTCAGGCAGCCCATGAACTGTATAAAACATTGCCGGCAGGCGCACGGAATGATGCCAGCGCAATGCAGTATTTGGTGCCAGGCTGGACATTTGACCGTAAACGCCCCGCTTTTGGTCGTGATTATATGAACACAAGGACAAGCTAATGAGTAACGTAACTTCTACTCCTGTCGTAACCAGCATGCAGGTTATTCCCGTTGCAGGCCACGACAGCATGCTGATGAATCTGAGTGGCGCTCACGCCCCTTTCTTCACCCGCAATATCGTCATTATTAAAGATAACGCCGGCCATACCGGTGTGGGCGAAATTCCCGGCGGCGAAAAAATCCGTAAAACGCTGGAAGATGCCGCTGAGCTGGTTAAGGGAAAAGCACTGGGCGAATATAAAAATGTGCTTAGCCTGGTTCGCCAAACATTTGCAGACCGCGATGCAGGTGGCCGCGGGTTACAAACGTTTGATTTACGTACCACGATTCATGTTGTGACCGGTATCGAAGCGGCACTGCTGGATCTGCTGGGCCAACACCTGGGTGTTAACGTTGCAACATTGCTGGGCGATGGGCAACAACGTAGTGAAGTTGAAATGCTGGGCTACCTGTTTTTCGTTGGTGACCGTACACAGACACCTCTGCCTTACCAAAACCAGGCGGATGAAAAATGCGACTGGTACCGCTTGCGCCATGATAAAGCCATGACTCCAGACAGCGTGGTGCGCCTGGCTGAAGCTGCTTATGAAAAGTACGGCTTTAATGATTTTAAACTGAAAGGCGGTGTACTTGCTGGCGAAGAAGAAGCCGAAGCGGTTACTGCACTGGCAAAACGTTTCCCCAAAGCGCGGGTTACCCTGGATCCGAATGGTGCCTGGTCTCTGAATGAAGCGATTGCGTTGGGCAAACAACTTAAAGGTGTGCTGGCATACGCAGAAGATCCTTGCGGTGCGGAACAAGGTTTCTCAGGCCGTGAAGTGATGGCTGAGTTCCGCCGTGCTACCGGTCTGCCAACCGCAACCAACATGATTGCTACAGACTGGCGCCAGATGGGCCATACTTTATCGCTCCAGTCTGTGGATATCCCGCTGGCGGACCCGCATTTTTGGACAATGCAGGGTTCAGTGCGTGTTGCTCAAATGTGCCATGATTTTGGGCTGACATGGGGTTCGCATTCCAATAACCATTTTGATGTTTCTCTGGCTATGTTTACCCATGTGGCAGCCGCCGCACCGGGTAAGGTAACCGCTATTGATACCCACTGGATCTGGCAGGAAGGCAACCAGCGTCTGACTCGCGAACCACTGCAGATTAAAGGCGGTATGGTTCAGGTGCCGGCCAAACCAGGTCTGGGCGTTGAGCTGGATATGGACCAGGTCATGAAAGCCCATGAGCTGTATCAAAAACATGGACTTGGCGCACGTGATGATGCCATGGCTATGCAGTATCTTATCCCCGACTGGACGTTTGATAACAAACGCCCGTGCATGGTGCGTTAACCGGTAGTTTTACCGGCATGCGGCCAGGCTTGTGTTAGTTGCAGGCCTGGCACTGCCAGTCAGTACGTAACCAAGAGGTCACCGTTAAGCAGAGGGATGGCATATGAAAATAGTGATTGCACCTGATTCATTTAAAGAGAGCCTGAGTGCGCAAGAGGTTGCCGGGCATATCCGGTCAGGTTTTCAGGAAGTCTACCCTGAAGCTGAGTATGTGTGCGTACCGGTCGCCGACGGCGGAGAAGGAACCGTTGATGCGATGGTGGCGGCAACACAGGGGAGCATCATTGAAGTCAGTGTGTCAGGCCCTCTGGGTGAACCTTGTGACAGTTTTTATGGTATTTCCGGCGATGGCAATGTGGCGTTTATTGAAATGGCGGCAGCCAGCGGCCTTGAGCTACTGCCAGCCGGGCAGCGTAACCCATTGCTGACAACATCCTGGGGGACCGGGGAGTTGATTCGCCATGCCCTTGAGAAGGGCGTGAAGCACATCATTATTGGCCTGGGCGGTAGTGCAACCAACGATGGTGGTGCAGGAATGGTTCAGGCGTTGGGTGCCCGTTTACTGGACAGCCAGGGCCAGCTGCTTCCCGCCGGGGGAGCGGCATTACAGAAACTGGACCGGATTGATATCAGCGGCCTGGACCCGCGGCTGGCAAAATGCCAGATTGACGCGGCATGCGATGTAACCAACCCACTGACCGGCCCGCAGGGCGCTTCTGCGGTGTTTGGCCCACAAAAAGGGGCTTGTGCTGAAATGGTCGGGCAACTGGACAAGGCACTGGAGCACTATGCCGGTATCATCGCGAAAACGCTGGATAAAGATGTTCTGAATCTGCCGGGTGCGGGTGCAGCCGGTGGGATGGGCGCGGCGTTGTATGCTTTTTGCCAGGCACGCTTACGCCCGGGAATCGAGATAGTAACAGAAGCATTGTCGCTGGCAGATATCATCAAGGATGCTGACCTGGTCATTACCGGAGAAGGGCGTATCGACAGCCAGAGTATTCACGGCAAAGTGCCGGTGGGTGTTGCCAGTATTGCGGAACGGTTTAATAAGCCCGTTATCGGGATTGGCGGTAGCCTTTCCAGTGATGTCTCTGTCGTTTACCAGCATGGTCTGAATGCTGTATTCAGTGTACTGAGCCGCGTGTGCACCCTGGAAGAGGCTCTGAATGATGCAGGCGAAAACCTGGAACATACGGCACGTAATATTGCGGCTATTCTCAAGGTGGGCCAAAAACTCGCGCAGTAACCGCTTTTGCTGATGCTGCTTTCTGCCCGTTGGCTGCAACGGGCAGTTACTGTGTTATCCAAGGATTTTTTTCGCGGCTTTGGCGACATTATCCATTTCATCCAGTAATTCGAGTAATTCCGGCTCAAGGTCACTGGCTGGCGTCTCGTTCCGCAGTGCCTGCTCTATCAGGAAACAGAGGTTTTTCAGCCGGGGCACACCACTATACCCACAGCTACCATGCAGTTTGTGAATGTTGTCCAGCAAGTCTCCAGGTGCTTCCCCTACCAGTTGCTCTTCTACGGTATTGCGTACTTCCGGTAAGAAATCTATCAACATCTGCAGCATGTCACGCGCCAGATCCACCTTATTTGCTGCCTGGCGTATTGCCAGTTGCCAGTCCAGAGAGACGTCATTGGCTGGTAATGGGATATCCTGTTGCTGGAATGCCGTAGTAGCGGGCAACATGCCATGAGACGATGAGTGGTAACGCAATAACAGGCTGCGTAATTTGTCTTCTTCAATTGGTTTTGCCAGGTAGTCATTCATACCGGCACGCAGCATTTTCTCTTTCTGCCCGGCAATTGCGTGAGCGGTAACCGCCACCACTGGCGTTTTGTGCAAATGAGGCATCTGGCGAATTAACTCACAGGCATGAATGCCATCCATATCCGGCATCTGGATATCCATCAGAATAATGTCGTAATGACCACTGCGGGCTTTTTCCACAGCCTGACGGCCACTGTTGCACAGCACCACTTGCTGCACTAAATCCTCCAGTAATACGCCAATCAGTTTCAGGTTAGCCGGATTGTCATCGACAGCCATCACCGTTATTGGCAGCGGGCTGTATGGGTGAATATCATCATGGCGCTCAGGGTGGTTACCACAGCATTCAGCCAGCAGTGGCAGCAGGCGGGTTGGCGTAATAGGTTTCAGAATACAGGCTGCGGCACCGCCTTTTTTCAGGCCTTCCGCATCAATTTGCGCATAACAGGGCAGAGCGATAATCAGGCTGGTACAGCGTTGTAACGCCCGGGCAAACAAGTCCTGTTCCATTGATAATGGTTCGTGGGAGGTCACTGACACACCCATGATCAGCACATCGATTCTCTCTGCTTTTAAATCATCCAGTTTGGCACGCCATGAGACTTGTGCCGGTGTGGATTCCAGCCACTCCAGCGTGCTTTGCGCCGCAGTATGGTTAGGCTCAATATAGGCGATATGCTTGCCTGCCAGAAACTCGGTGATATGCATATCTCTGATGGCATTGGGGTTCAGGTCAATATTAATCGTGAACCAGAAGGTTGAACCCTGGCCTGGCTGGCTGTGGAACGAGATATCGCCACCCATCGAATTAACCAGCTTCTGCGTGATAACCAGACCCAGGCCAGTGCCACCATGGCGGCGCGAAATGCTGGCATCAGCCTGGCGGAAGGCCTGGAATAACCGTGACTGGTCGCGTTCCGGAATACCAATCCCTGTGTCATGAATGCGAATTTCGATTTGTGCTTTTTGGTTGGCGTGTGAACGGCACTCCACCACAATATCAATGTTGCCCTGTTCCGTGAATTTAATAGCGTTCCCCACCAGATTGGTGATGATTTGCTGCAGGCGTAGCGGGTCGCCAATGACACTATCCGGCACATCATTTTTTATACTGAGTGTCAGCTCCAGGCCTTTGTCATGGGCGGAATGAGCCAACAGAGTAACCACATCATCCATCGTGTTATGGAGCAAAAAGGGGATACTTTCCAGAATCAATTTGCCCGCTTCCAGTTTGGAAAAATCCAGAACGTCATTGATGATTGCCAGCAAGTTATTAGCTGAGCGCTCAATGGTTTGCAGGTGATCACGTTGTGTGTCGTTCAGTTCCGTTTTGAGTGTCAGCCGGGTAAAGCCAATAACACCATTAAGTGGTGTACGCAATTCATGGGACATATTTGCCAGGAACTCGGATTTGATACGGGCGGCTTCCTGAGCGCGTTTTTTGGCGAGATCCAGTTCGACGTTCTGGATTTCCATCTGCTCCAGGGTTTCTCGTAAATCCGATGTCGCCTGGTCAACGTTATGCTGCATTTCTTCGTGGTACGCCGTTATCGACATGGCCATGGCGTTGATACCATTTTTCAGCATATCAAGTTCGCCAAGCATAAAACCTTCGACGCGCGTATCGAGTTGCCCGCGGCGTATCTGGTCTACCGTATTGACCATATTGCGAATTGGGCGGGTGACATCTTTCATTAAGCGCCAGGCAAACCCAAGTGCGATAGCCACACAGAGAATAAGCATGAGTGATGCCATGAAAATTTCTTTGTACTGCTGTAAGCGTACTGAGCGCAAATCCAACTCAAGAGCAACGTAACCCAGTGTATTATGTGGCTGTTTTGCCCCCGCAACCGGGGATTCATCCGGTTGGTAGTCTTCAGAAATGATGGGAGTACGGAGTATCAGGCTGTTGCTGTCCTGCTGTGTGATAGTGAGCTTCCGGGGAACCGGCTGGCCGGAGGCGAGGCGTAAATTATCCGGCGAAAGATGGTAATTAGATGTAACAAACAGGTTGTTCTTGTCATCATACACCGCGATGGCGCGTACAATATCAGAATGGCGGCGATGCAACACACTGACTAACTGGCGTATCGATTCACGGTTATCCAGATCCATGCCGTATTCACTGGAGACAGCCAGTGGTTCAATGATACTGGCTCCGGCATCTTCCAGTTGGCGTTGTAAATCGGTATAGCGATGTACAACGAAAAAGATACTCAACAACAAACCGATCAACACCGTGGGTGCCAGGATCAGTACCATCATTCGGGCTCTGAGGCTGTAGTTGGTCATGACGTTCCAGTATGGGACAATATGTCGCAGTAATTATTAAGTAAAAACGAGCACATGGCGCAATTCTACTCTGCAAAAAGACGCGTGGCGACGCGTCAATCACTCACCGTTACTATTGACGACCTGGACACCTTTGGGCAAGGCGTGGCACGCCACAACGGTAAAGCATTATTTATTCCTGGCGCACTGCCGGGTGAACGTGTTGATGTCACCATTACTGAAGATAAGCGCCAGTATTCCAAAGGAAAACTGTTACGCAGGCTGAATGACAGCCCGGAACGGGTCTCACCCGTCTGCCCCCATTTTGGCGTATGTGGCGGCTGCCAACAACAACATGCTTCAGTTACCCTGCAGCAGCAAAGTAAATCCCGCTCTCTGGCCCGCATGTTAAAACGCCCTGTTGATGATGTAATTACAGGTACACCCTGGGCATACCGGCGCCGTGCACGGCTTAGTCTGAATTTTATTCCCAAAACGCAGTCTTTACAGATGGGCTTTCGCAAAAGTGCCAGTAATGACCTGGTAACCATACAGCAATGCCCGGTTTTGGTGCGTCGCCTTGAAGCATTATTAAAACCACTGCAGGCTTGTTTACAACAATTGCAGGGGGCTCGCTATCTTGGCCATGTGGAACTGGTGGATGCTGAAAGTGGCCCGGTTATGGTGCTGCGCCACACCCGCCCGTTAAATTCGCAAGACCAGGAAAAACTGGAACAATTTTCGCATTTACACGAGGTGACGCTATTTCTGGCACCGGAAAGTGACGTATTAACAAGAATCAGCGGTGATACACCCTGGTATCTGTCGGACGGTCTACGCTTAAGCTTTAGCCCGCGAGATTTTATCCAGGTGAATGACCAGGTTAATCAGCAGATGGTGGCTCGGGCTTGCGAGTGGCTGGCTGTTACACCACAGGACCGGGTTTTGGACCTGTTTTGTGGCATGGGGAATTTTACCCTGCCGCTGGCAAAACGCGCGGCGCAGGTTGTTGGGGTGGAAGGGGTTCCTGCTTTGGTAGAAAAGGCGCAACAAAATGCCCTTGATAATGGTTGTCTGAACGCCATGTTCTACCATGAGAACCTGGAATCGGATGTTACCCGGCAACCCTGGGCCAGGCAGGGCTTTACCAAAGTATTACTCGACCCGGCACGGGCGGGTGCTGTGGTGGTCATACCCCAGGTTATTCGGCTCGCGCCAGAAAAGGTTGTTTATGTATCCTGTAACCCGGCGACTCTGGCGCGTGACAGCGAGGCATTACAGGCCGCGGGTTACCAGATTACACGGCTGGTAATGTTGGACATGTTCCCGCACACTGGTCACCTGGAATCGATGGTGTTGTTCGAAAAATCAAAAGATTGAAACTGGCCCCCATCTGCCAGAATGAGTCCCGAAAGGAGAGGACAATGGTTGCGGTAAGAAGTGCACATATCAATAACGTTGGCGAGTTTGCCCCTGAAACATGGATAAAAAGTCTGGGTATAGCGAGCCAGCAGTCGTGCGCCCGCTTAGCGGATACCGTGCGCTATTGCCAGCAGCAAATTGAAGGCCATGACGACGCCAACCTGATTCTGTGGCGTGGTGTGGAAATGGTAGAAATCCTCACCATGTTGAGTATGGATACCGACACGCTGTGCTCCGCACTGCTCTTCCCGCTGGCAGATAACCAGGTGGTCAGTGAAAGCGACATCCAGGAAGCCATGGGCAAATCGGTTGCCTCGCTGATTCATGGTGTGCGCGACATGGATGCCATTCGCCAGTTGAAAGCCACCCATACAGACGCAGTCTCTTCAGAACAGGTTGATAATGTCCGCCGTATGCTGCTGGCAATGGTGGATGATTTCCGCTGCGTGGTCATCAAACTGGCTGAACGTATCGTACATTTGCGCGAAGTGAAAGATGCGCCGGAAGATGAACGCGTACTGGCGGCAAAAGAATGTACCAATATTTATGCCCCGCTGGCGAACCGCCTGGGGATCGGGCAACTGAAATGGGAGCTGGAAGATTATTGCTTCCGCTACCTGCACCCCGATGAGTACAAACGAATTGCCAAGTTGCTGCACGAGCGGCGGCTTGACCGCGAACACTACATTGAAGAGTTCGTTGGGCAACTGCGTGAATCCATCAAAGAAGAAGGTGTGAAGGCTGAGGTTTACGGCCGGCCAAAACATATTTACAGCATCTGGCGCAAGATGCAGAAAAAGCACCTGGCGTTTGATGAGTTGTTTGATGTGCGAGCAGTGCGCATCGTGGCTGAACGTTTGCAGGATTGCTACGCGGCATTGGGGATTGTGCATACCCATTATCGCCACTTGCCCGATGAGTTCGATGACTATGTCGCGAACCCTAAACCCAATGGCTACCAGTCAATTCATACGGTGGTTCTGGGGCCGGGAGGGAAAACGGTAGAGATCCAGATTCGTACTAAACAGATGCACGAAGATGCTGAACTGGGCGTTGCCGCGCACTGGAAGTACAAAGAAGGTACTGCATCGGCCAGTGGCCGTTCAGGCCATGAAGACCGCATTGCCTGGCTGCGTAAACTGATAGCCTGGCAAGAAGAGATGGCAGATACCGGTGAAATGCTGGATGAAGTGCGCAGCCAGGTATTCGATGACAGGGTCTACGTCTTTACCCCGAAAGGCGATGTCGTTGACCTGCCAGCCGGGTCTACACCGCTCGATTTTGCCTACCACATCCACAGTGATGTGGGCCACCGCTGCATTGGCGCGAAAATAGGTGGGCGCATTGTCCCGTTCACCTACCAATTGCAGATGGGCGACCAGATTGACATCATCACGCAGAAACAGCCTAACCCAAGCCGCGACTGGTTAAACCCCAACCTGGGGTATGTGGCAACCAGCCGTGCCAGGGCCAAGATTCACGCCTGGTTCCGTAAGCAGGATCGGGATAAAAATATCCTCGCCGGGCGCCAGATCCTTGATGATGAACTGGCGCATTTAGGTATCAGCCTGAAAGATGCCGAAAAACACCTGTTGCCGCGTTACAACTTCAATGAAGTGGAGGAATTACTGGCAGCAATTGGCGGCGGCGACATTCGCCTGAACCAAATGGTGAATTTCCTGCAATCGCAGTTTAATAAGCCCAGTGCGGAAGAGCAGGATGCACAGGCGCTGAAACAACTCCAGCAAAAAACCTATGCACCGCAAGGCCCGGGCCGCAAAGACAATGGCCGGGTGGTAGTGGAAGGTGTGGGTAACCTGATGCACCATATTGCCCGTTGCTGCCAGCCGATTCCGGGGGACGATATCATTGGTTATATCACCCAGGGGCGCGGTATTTCTATTCACCGCGCAGACTGCGAGCAGCTGGCAGAGCTACAGGCCAATGCGCCAGAGCGTATGGTTGATGCCGTGTGGGGTGAAAGCTATTCCAGTGGTTATTCGCTGGTGGTGCGGGTAACGGCAAATGACCGCAGTGGCCTGTTGCGTGATATCACCACCATTCTGGCTAACGAAAAAGTTAACGTGCTGGGTGTTGCCAGCCGTAGCGATGTGAAGCAGCAACTGGCAACCATTGATATGGATATCGAAATCTACAACCAGCAGGTGTTGGGGCGCGTGTTGAGCAAGCTTAACCAACTGCCGGATGTGATTGACGCACGCCGTTTGCACGGTTAACTCACACGGCTTCAATGTATACCTCTCACCCGTTGATACACTCCCGGCAGGGTTCTCTGCCCGGGAGTGTCATTTTGCACATGCCATGCCAGTCGGTAGTCATCCCTCATGGTTTGTTTTCTCGCTGTAATCTTTAAGGAACCGAAATGACCGAAATAGAACGCCTGTTGGGCATTATGCGGCGCTTGCGTGACCCGCAAAGTGGTTGTCCGTGGGATAAAGAGCAAACGTTCTCCAGTATCGCTCCCTATACTCTGGAAGAAACTTACGAAGTGCTGGATGCGATTGCACGGGAAGATTTTGACGATTTGCGTGGCGAACTGGGGGATTTATTATTTCAGGTCGTGTTTTACGCACAAATGGCGCAGGAAGCAGGGCATTTTGATTTCACCAGTGTATGCGCCGCCATTAGCGATAAACTTGAGCGCCGCCACCCGCATATTTTCGGTGATGCCACACTGAGTGACAGTGAAGCAGTGCTCGCCAATTGGGAAAAAACGAAACGCGAAGAGCGTGCAGAAAAAGAACAATTTTCAGTACTGGATGATATCCCGCATTCACTACCAGCGCTGATGCGGGCACACAAAATACAAAAACGCTGCTCAGCAATCGGGTTCGACTGGACAACGCTTGGCCCGGTTCTGGAAAAAGTGCATGAAGAAATTGATGAAGTTATGCATGAAGCCAGCCAGGCGGTGGTGGATGAAGATAAACTGGAAGAAGAAGTGGGCGATTTGTTGTTTGCCACAGTCAATTTATCGCGCCATTTAGGGAAAAAAGCTGAAACAGCACTCCAAAAAGCGAACCTGAAATTTGAACGCCGTTTTCGCCAGGTTGAGGCGATTATCCGCCAGCAGGGGCTGACACTCGAACAGGCCACTCTGGTACAGATGGAGCGCGCGTGGCAGCAAGTTAAGTGCCAGGAAATTGATATTTAAATGGTTTTTACGATCAAGCGCGAGTTAGCTGAAAAATTAAATAACAAGCGCTTGATTTACGTCAAAAACATTTATGGCTGACAAGCTATTTTCTTCGCTCGTACTACGTTCGGTGTCCGGCCAGAGAGTGAAGAATGAAAGTTTGTGAGCGATGCGCTGTTCAGGTATACTACTTTCCCGTCCTGGTTATTCCATCGTCTTTTAAACCTAACTTCTCAGGTTCAGCATGACAACGAACTATATTTTTGTTACCGGCGGGGTTGTTTCCTCTCTGGGTAAAGGCATTGCCGCAGCCTCCCTTGCCGCTATTCTCGAAGCCCGCGGGCTCAATGTATCCATGATGAAACTGGATCCGTACATCAACGTCGATCCGGGTACTATGAGTCCAATCCAGCATGGGGAAGTGTTCGTTACTGAAGACGGCGCTGAGACCGATCTGGACCTGGGCCACTACGAACGCTTCATCCGTACCAAGATGACCCGTCGTAACAACTTCACCACCGGGCGTATCTACTCCGATGTTCTGCGCAAAGAACGTCGTGGTGATTACCTTGGGGCGACAGTTCAGGTTATCCCACATATCACCAACGCTATCAAAGAGCGCATCATTGAAGGTGGCGAAGGCCACGATGTTGTTCTGGTTGAAATCGGCGGTACCGTTGGCGATATCGAATCTTTACCATTCCTGGAAGCCATTCGCCAGATGGCAGCCGAAGTCGGTCGTGAACGTACTCTGTACATGCACCTGACTCTGGTTCCATACCTGGGTGCTTCTGGTGAAGTGAAAACCAAACCGACACAGCATTCTGTGAAAGAGCTGCTGTCTATTGGGATCCAGCCAGATATCCTGATTTGCCGTTCAGACCGTGCGGTTCCGGCTAACGAACGTGCGAAAATTGCTTTGTTCTGTAACGTCCCGGAAAAAGCTGTTATTTCTCTGAAAGACGTCGATTCTATCTATAAAATTCCGGGCCTGTTGAAATCACAGGGGCTGGACGATTATATTTGTAAACGATTCAGCTTAACCTGCCCGGAAGCCAACCTCTCCGAGTGGGAACAAGTTTTATACGAAGAAGCAAACCCGGCAGGCGAAGTGACCATCGGTATGGTGGGCAAATACATCGAGCTGCCAGATGCATATAAATCGGTGATTGAAGCACTGAAACACGGTGGTCTGAAAAACCGTTTAACCGTGAACATCAAGCTTATCGATTCACAGGATATAGAAACGCGTGGCACCGAGCTGCTTAAAGGCCTCGATGCCATTCTTATCCCCGGCGGCTTTGGCTACCGTGGTGTGGAAGGCAAAATCGCCACCGCGCGTTATGCCCGTGAGAACAAAATCCCTTACCTGGGTATCTGCCTGGGGATGCAGGTCGCGCTGATTGAGTTTGCACGCGATGTGGTAGGGATGAAGGATGCTAACTCAACTGAGTTTGTGCCAGACTGTAAGTACCCGGTGGTTGCACTGATTACTGAATGGCGTGACGAAGACGGTAACGTTGAAGTCCGTACTGAGAAAAGTGATCTTGGTGGTACGATGCGTTTAGGTGGCCAGCAATGCCAACTGAGCGACGACAGCCTGGTGCGTAAAATGTATGGCGCGCCGGTGATTGTTGAACGTCATCGTCATCGCTATGAAGTCAACAACATGTTGTTGAAACAAATTGAAGCCGCAGGGCTGCGTATTGCGGGTCGTTCCGGTGATGACCAACTGGTTGAAATTATTGAAGTGGCTGACCATCCGTGGTTTGTAGCCTGCCAGTTCCACCCGGAATTCACTTCCACGCCGCGCGATGGGCATCCACTGTTTGCAGGCTTTGTGAAAGCCGCCGGTGAATACCAGAAACGGCAAGAGAAGTGATATTAGTACGGCAACGCGGCGGGGTCGGTAAGTGCCTGCCACGCTGGTAACGTAGCCCGCGAATGGTGGTTGTACCAGGTTGCCTGGAAACGTTAGCGGGCTAAAACAGTTGTAATGGGCTACACTGGCGCGTTGTTGTCTGGAGTTTTAGTTTAACTTGTACTGAGGAAAACCTAATGTCCAAAATCGTTAAAGTCATCGGTCGTGAAATCATCGACTCTCGTGGTAACCCGACTGTTGAAGCCGAAGTTCACCTGGAAGGCGGTTTCGTAGGTATGGCTGCAGCCCCGTCAGGTGCTTCCACTGGTTCCCGCGAAGCGCTGGAACTGCGCGATGGCGACAAATCCCGTTTCATGGGTAAAGGCGTAACCAAAGCTGTTGCTGCGGTAAACGGCCCGATTGCTCAGGCTGTTCTGGGTAAAGACGCTAAAGATCAAGCTGCTATCGACCAGATCATGATCGATCTGGATGGTACTGAAAACAAATCTAACTTCGGTGCTAACGCAATCCTGGCTGTGTCTCTGGCTAACGCCAAAGCTGCCGCTGCTGCTAAAGGCATGCCGCTGTACGAACACATCTCTGAACTGAACGGCACTCCGGGTAAATACTCCATGCCGCTGCCAATGATGAACATCATCAACGGTGGTGAACACGCTGATAACAACGTGGACATCCAGGAATTCATGATTCAGCCTGTTGGCGCTAAAACTGTTAAAGAAGCGATCCGTATCGGTTCTGAAGTTTTCCACAACCTGGCTAAAGTTCTGAAATCTAAAGGCATGAGCACTGCTGTTGGTGACGAAGGTGGCTATGCGCCTAACCTGGGTTCTAACGCAGAAGCACTGGCTGTTATCGCTGAAGCTGTTAAAGCTGCTGGCTATGAGCTGGGCAAAGACGTTACTCTGGCTATGGACTGTGCTGCTTCTGAATTCTACAAAGACGGCAAATATGTTCTGGCTGGCGAAGGTAACAAAGCGTTCACTTCTGAAGAATTCACTCACTTCCTGGAAGACCTGACCAAACAGTACCCGATCGTATCTATCGAAGACGGTCTGGACGAATCTGACTGGGACGGTTTTGCATACCAGACTAAAGCTCTGGGCAACAAAATCCAGCTGGTTGGTGACGATCTGTTCGTAACCAACACCAAAATCCTGAAAGAAGGTATCGAAAAAGGTATCGCTAACTCCATCCTGATCAAATTCAACCAGATCGGTTCTCTGACCGAAACTCTGGCTGCTATCAAGATGGCGAAAGATGCTGGCTACACTGCCGTTATCTCTCACCGTTCAGGCGAAACTGAAGATGCAACCATCGCTGACCTGGCGGTAGGTACTGCAGCAGGCCAGATCAAAACTGGTTCTATGAGCCGTTCTGACCGTGTTGCTAAATACAACCAGCTGATTCGTATCGAAGAAGCACTGGGTGACCGCGCACCGTTCAACGGTCTGAAAGAAGTGAAAGGCCAGGCTTAATCGTCTGCTCTCTTACTGAAAAAACCCGCTTCGGCGGGTTTTTTTGTACCTGATGTTTTCGGTTCTGTGGCACGGTTTCATTACCGACATGATCTGCCCGCCAGGATCTGCGATAATAACGGTTTATTCCTTTACCGAGTTGACTATGCAGTACCCGATTAATGAGATTTTCCAGACCTTGCAGGGCGAGGGTTACTTTACTGGCGTGCCAGCCATTTTTATTCGCTTACAGGGTTGCCCGGTGGGTTGCGCCTGGTGTGATACTAAACACACCTGGGATAAGCTCGCGGAACGGGAAGTCTCGCTGTTTTCGGTCATGGCGAAAACTAAAGAGAGTGATAAGTGGGCTGCGTCAACACCAGAAGAGTTGCTTGCTGTTGCCAACCGCCAGGGTTACACCGCGCGCCATGTGGTGATTACCGGTGGTGAGCCTTGTATTCACGATTTAACGCCACTTACTCAGTTGCTCGAACAACACGGTTACCAGTGCCAGATTGAAACCAGTGGTACGCATGAGGTGCTGGCAACGGCAAACACCTGGGTTACCGTTTCACCCAAAGTGAATATGCGCGGTGGTTATGATGTGCTGGGGCAGGCACTGGTGCGGGCCGATGAAATCAAACACCCGGTAGGCCGGGTGCGAGATATCGAAGCACTGGATGCCCTGCTTGCAACGCTTTCTGATGAGAAACCGCGTATTATCGCGCTCCAGCCCATCAGCCAGAAAGAAGACGCCACTCGTTTATGTATTGAAACCTGTATTGAGCGTAACTGGCGGTTATCCATGCAGACGCACAAATACCTGAACATAGCCTGAGGCGGGGCGTGTGCCCCACTTTTGGGGCACGCGAGAGGGAATCAGGCTTCGCCGCGGTAAACACAACCTGCGGTGCAAGTCTCTTTCACCATTACTGCGCTCAACAAGGGTAACTGAGGCTTGAGTTGATCCCATACCCACTTCGCCAGCACTTCACTGGTGGGGTTTTCAAGCCCGGGGATATCGTTGAGATAATGGTGATCAAGGCGCTCCCAGGTCGGCTTAAATACGGCTTTGAGTTCGGCAAAATCAATAATCCAGCCGGTGTAAGGGTCAACTTCGCCGGTCACTTCCAGGCGCACCATAAAGGAATGCCCGTGCAGGCGGCCGCATTTGTGGCCTTCCGGAACATGGGGAAGGCGGTGCGCCGCTTCAAATGTAAAATCTTTAAATAAGCTGGTAGCCATAGGTAGTCCTGGTAAAGCAAAAAAACCGCCGCATAGTACATTAAATGGCTGTTTTACGCACTAACAATACTTGTCTTTACACCTGCTTTGTATGCCTGCGATTTCCAGGTGCTGGCGCGCCTTGTCAGTAAATTATTTCCCCCCGAACACCTGCTCCCAGGTTTTGCCTGGTATGCCAGAGCGCTTTATCTTATTTTAATAAATAAAATCAATGCATTAATCTACCGGTTTTACCGTTATTCATTACCTTAAAAAGTGATTAGTCAATTTGGTTATTTATTATTTCTATCACTTATTTAATTGTTATTATGCCCGCCGTTACCCTTATCGACATTGTCTTTATCAATAATGTCATTAATCCGCCCCGGCTCTGCGCGGGTGCATACCTTCGGCAGCTTCACGCTGTGGCACCACGCGGAAAATAAGGCGACGGCTTTGAGCCAGTCAGCCTGAGTGATTTGGGGTTATTGACTGTTTATTTAAAACAGCCTCATTGTGCTACTGGAACATAACGACGCATGACAAAACAGGTCCCACCGACAGCGATGCTTCCGCTTAGTCCGGAGCAACTGGCCCGCCTGCAGGCGGCAACGACTGATTTCACCCCAACTCAGCTGGCCTGGTTATCTGGCTACTTCTGGGGCCAGGTTAACCAGACTGGCGCAGCGGGCGCTGTGGCAGCCGCACCGGCGGCGGCAGAAGCGCCTTCTGTGACGGTGCTCAGCGCTTCCCAAACCGGGAATGCCCGCCGTATTGCAGAGCAACTGCGTGACGACCTGCTGGCAGAAAATATTAATGTGAAACTGGTCAGTGCGGGCGACTACAAATTCAAACAAATCGCTCAGGAAAAACTCTTACTGGTTGTCACCTCCACTCAGGGTGAGGGCGAACCGCCGGAAGAAGCGGTTGCGCTGCATAAATACTTGTTCTCCAAAAAAGCGCCTAAATTGCCGGAAACGGCCTTTGCGGTGTTGGGCCTTGGCGATACCTCTTATGAATTCTTCTGCCAGTCCGGGAAAGATTTCGACAGCAAACTGGCCGAGTTGGGTGCAGAGCGCCTGCTTGCACGGGTTGATGCCGATGTTGAATACCAGCCTGCTGCAGAGGCCTGGCGTAAAGAAGTGGTCGCACTGCTGAAAGACCGTGTGCCTGCGTCGAGCGCAACCCCTACAGCTGTACTTGCCAGTGGTGCTGTCAATGAGGTTTACACCAGCCCTTACACTAAAGAAAACCCACTCAGTGCTGCGCTGTCGGTGAACCAAAAAATTACTGGCCGCAATTCAGATAAAGACGTGCGTCACCTGGAAATTGACCTTGGGGAATCTGGCCTGCGTTATCAACCCGGTGATGCACTGGGTGTGTGGTATCAGAATGATCCGGCACTGGTCAAAGAGTTGGTGGAGTTGCTGTGGCTTAAAGGCGATGAGCCGGTCACCGTGGGTGATAAAACCCTGCCTCTGGCCGAAGCTCTGCAGTGGCATTTTGAACTGACCGTCAATACCGCGGCAATTGTTGAGAAATATGCCACCTTAACCCGTAACGACGCTCTGCTGGATAAAGTGGGCGATAAAGCCAGCCTGCAGGCATATGCCGCCAGTACGCCTATTGTGGATATGGTGCGCTTTGCTCCGGCACAGCTCGACGCACAGGCACTGGCAGGCCTGTTGCGGCCACTGACGCCCCGTCTGTACTCCATCGCATCATCTCAGGCAGAAGTGGAAAACGAAGTACATATTACTGTCGGTGTTGTGCGTTACGGCATCGAAGGCCGCGCACGCACTGGCGGTGCATCTGGCTTCCTGGCGGACCGCCTTGAAGAAGACGGTGAAGTGCGGGTGTTTATCGAACATAACGACAATTTCCGTCTGCCAGAAGACAGCCAGGCGCCGGTCATTATGATTGGCCCGGGCACGGGGATTGCGCCTTTCCGCGCATTTATGCAGCAACGTGCTGCTGACGGGGCTGAAGGGAAAAACTGGTTGTTCTTTGGCAACCCGCATTTTACTGAAGATTTCCTGTACCAGGTTGAATGGCAGGCGCTGGTGAAAGAAGGCGTCCTGAATCAGGTAGACCTGGCCTGGTCACGCGACCAGGATCATAAAATTTACGTACAAGATAAACTGCGTGAACAGGGCGCAGAACTGTGGCGCTGGATTAACGAAGGCGCGCACATTTATGTCTGTGGCGATGCATCCCGTATGGCAAAGGATGTTGAACAGGCTTTACTGGACGTGATTGCCACTTATGGTGATATGGACACCGAAGCGGCAGACGAATATTTAAGTGAGCTGCGCCTGGCGCGCCGTTATCAGCGAGATGTCTACTAATGAGTGAAAAACATCCTGGACCCCTGGTGGTTGAAGGCAAACTGGCCGATGCAGAACGCCTGAAACTTGACAGCAACTTCCTGCGCGGAACTATTGCTGAAGATTTGAATGATGGCCTGACGGGCGGTTTCCATGGCGACAACTTCCTGCTGATTCGCTTTCACGGCATGTATCAGCAGGATGACCGCGATATCCGCGCTGAGCGTGCTGAACAGAAACTGGAACCACGCCATGCCATGATGCTGCGCTGCCGCCTGCCGGGTGGTGTGATGTCGCCGCAACAGTGGCTGGCAATTGAAGAGTTTGCTGGTGAAGAAACCCTGTATGGCAGTGTTCGCCTCACCAACCGCCAGACATTTCAGTTCCATGGCATCCTGAAAAAAGATCTGAAATCTGCCCACCAGTTATTACATAAAGTTGGCCTGGATTCCCTGGCGACGGCTAACGATGTTAACCGTAATGTGCTGTGTACTTCCAACCCGGTGGAATCGCGCCTGCATGAGCAGGCTTATGCATGGGCGAAGAAAATTTCAGAACACCTGCTGCCGCGCACCCGTGCTTATGCAGAGATCTGGCTGGATCAGGAAAAAGTTGCCACCACAGATGAAGAGCCGATTCTGGGTGCCACTTATCTGCCCCGTAAATTTAAAACCACTGTGGTTGTGCCGCCGCAAAACGATGTCGATCTTCACGCCAACGACATGAACTTTGTCGCCATTGCAGAAAACGGCGAGCTGGTTGGCTTTAACCTGCTGGTGGGTGGTGGCTTGTCTATCGACCACGGTAACAAGAAAACCTACGCGCGCACCGCAAGTGAATTTGGTTTTATTCCGCTGGAACACACTCTGGCGGTGGCTGAAGCCGTGGTTACCACGCAGCGTGACTGGGGTAACCGTACAGACCGTAAAAATGCGAAAACCAAGTACACCCTGGAACGTGTGGGTGTCGATGTATTTAAAGCCGAAGTTGAGCGCCGTGCCGGTATCACATTCGCCCCGATTCGCCCGTATGAATTTACTGGCCGTGGCGACCGTATTGGCTGGGTGAAAGGCATTGACGACAAATGGCACCTGACTCTGTTTATCGAAAATGGTCGCATCCTGGATTATCCTGGTCGCCCACTGAAAACAGGGCTGCGTGAAATTGCCCGTATTCATAAAGGTGACTTCCGCCTGACTGCCAACCAGAACCTGATTGTTGCAGGTGTGCCGGAAAGTGAAAAAGCAGCGATTGAGAAACTGGCGCGTGACCATGGCCTGATGAACAGTGTAACCCCTCAGCGTGAAAACGCGATGGCGTGCGTATCGTTCCCAACCTGCCCACTGGCAATGGCCGAAGCAGAACGCTTCCTGCCGGGCTTTGTGGACCAGGTGGATACCATCATGGCGAAACATGGCATGAGCGATGAGCATATCGTACTGCGTGTAACCGGGTGCCCGAATGGCTGTGGCCGCGCGCTGCTTGCCGAAGTGGGGTTAATTGGTAAAGCACCTGGCCGTTATAACCTGTACATTGGCGGTAACCGTAACGGCACACGTATTCCACGCATGTACCGCGAAAATATCACTGATGCAGAAATCGTCAGCATCATGGATACCCTGGTTGGCCAGTGGGCGGAACAGCGTGAATCTGATGAAGGGTTTGGTGACTTTGCGGTGCGCACCGGTATTGTGCGCCCGGTACTGGACCCGGCCCGGGATTTCTGGGAATAACCTGGAGGCAAATATGGCTACGTTTGACAGAGAAGCCTTGAATGCGCTGCCCAAAGCTGAGCGCGTAATGGAGCTGGCTGAAACTAATAATCAACTGGAAAAGCTGACCGCTGAGCAGCGCGTTACCTGGGCGCTGGAAAACCTGAGTGGTGAGTTTGTGCTCTCTTCCAGCTTTGGTATTCAGGCGGCGATGTGTCTGCATCTGGTCACGCAGCAATATCCGGATATCCCGGTTATCCTCACCGATACTGGCTATTTGTTCCCGGAAACCTACCAGTTTATTGATGAGCTGACCGACAAGCTCAAGCTTAACCTGAAAGTGTACCGGGCGGAACAAAGCCCGGCCTGGCAGGAAGCGCGTTACGGTAAATTGTGGGAGCAGGGTGTTGAAGGCATTGAGAAATACAATACTCTCAACAAAGTTGAACCCATGAACCGTGCGCTCAAAGAGCTGAATGCAGGTACCTGGTTTGCCGGGTTGCGCCGTGAGCAGTCTGGCAGCCGTGCCGCTTTGCCGGTGCTGGCTATCCAGCGTGAAGTGTTTAAGATCCTGCCGATAATCGACTGGGATAACCGCCAGGTTTACCAGTACCTTACTGCACATGGTCTGAAATATCACCCATTGTGGGACCAGGGTTACCTCTCTGTAGGTGATACCCATACCACCCGCAAATGGGAGCCGGGCATGGCAGAAGAAGAAACGCGTTTCTTCGGCCTGAAACGGGAATGTGGCCTGCACGAAGGTTAATCTCTGCAAACCGCACTGGGGAATTACCCCGGTGCGGTTTTCTCTCTGCTTCAACTTCAATACTCCGCCGACAGCCTGCCACTGCTTTCTTCCTGCGCTCACTTATTCTTCTGGGTTGTTGACTGTTTACTCTTTTGTGCCTCAGCTTTTAATTAGTCATACTAATAAGTGGATGGGTGTCACAAATTTGCAGTGAATCTGGTTTTATTATCGCAATTCATCGCATGCGCCGTTATAAATAGTATGACTAATTAAAAGGAGGGAATGATGTTTAACGATTTACATGGAAAACGGGTTCTGATTACTGGCAGCACTGCCGGTGTGGGTCTGGCGGCTGCTCAGGCGTTTGCCCGAAGCGGTGCGCAGGTAGGGATTAATGGCCGCCGCCCGCCAGAGGAAATGGCTGAGGTGGTTGCCGCGTTGCGGGAACTGGGTGGCGATGCCGCTTATTTTCAGGCGGATTTATGTGACTCTGCCGCCTGCGAAAAACTGGTTGCGGATTTTACGGCACATTTCGGTGGGCTGGATGTGTTAGTCAATAATGCAGGTGGTTTAGGGGGCCGCGCCGGTCTGGAAGCCATTGACGATGCATTCTATGACCATGTAATGGATCTTAATGCCCGCTCTGCATTGATGATGACCAAATACGCTCTGCCATTTTTGCGTGCCAGCGCCAAAGCCTGCGGTAAAACAGCGGCGGTTATCAGTACCGGCTCGATTGCCGGGCGCGAAGGCGGCGGTATCGGCGCAGGTATTTATGCAGCATCCAAGGCCTGGCTGCACGATATACACCGCAACTGGGTCAAAGAATTTACCAAAGACGGTATTCGCTTCAACATTGTATCTCCCGGTACTATTGATACGGCCTTCCATGAAGATAAGCCTCAGGAACTGCGGGATAAAATTGCCGGTTCTATCCCCATGGGGCGCTTTGGCCGCAGCGAGGAAGTCGCACCCAGTTTCCTGTTCCTGGCATCACATGCCTGCAGCGGGTATATCACCGGGCAGATCCTTGATGTGAATGGTGGGCAAATAGCGCCATAACGACAAAATGGCTTGCCGGGAAAGGCGCTGAGCACTTACCCGGCAACTGCCCATTTTGCCAGCCCCTGTGCTACACTGCGCCCCTTCCTGAATCAGGTATAAGAGTCAGATGCAATTTACCGCCATAAGCACGACACAACGCGGCCTTGACGGGCTGATCGCACGAGATATCGCCCGCCGGATACTGTCTGGCGAATTACCTCCCGGTACGATTTTACCCAGTGAAGTTGAGCTGGGCGAACAACTGGGTGTCAGCCGCACTGCGCTGCGGGAAGCGTTAAAACAACTCACTTCAAAGGGCCTGATTGAATCGCGCCCCAAAACCGGGACACGGGTACGTCCCAGAACCAGCTGGAATATCCTTGATGCACAACTACTGGACTGGATGTCGGGTATGGAAGGCACACTGGAAATGTACCACCAGTTCCTGGATTTCCGCCGGGTGATTGAACCCCATGCTACCAGGCTTGCTGCGGAAAATGCCACTACTGAACAGCGTATTGAGTTGTCCCGTGTTTATGATGAACTCTGCCAGCGTGCCCGTGATTTTACCCCGGAAGAGTGGGTGGAAGTGGACACGCGTTTTCACAGCCTGATTTTCCAGGCATCCGGTAACTGTTTTTATCTGCCGTTCGGAAACTTGCTGACTACGGTATTTAAATGGTTTATCAGCCATTCTTCCCGGGATGGTGGCATGTGCCTTGCTGAACATCACCAGATTTATAAAGCGATTATGATGGCAGATGGTGAAGCCGCGTATCAGGCTTCACTCGCGCTGATGAATGCGAAAAAGCACCGCCTGTAACGGGAGGTGAACCGGTGCCCGGGGGGTGCCGGAACCGGTTCACCCGGTTTTCAGCCTGCCAGCAGTTGGGCATCAAACCCGCCGGAACCCGGCCGGTTGTCTACCGTCACCAGGGCAGAACTGCCATCAGTAAAGGTTACCTGCAACTGGGTACGACAGGCGCTGTCTTCACAGATATCAACCCGGCAGACTTTCCCCCGGGCATCCACCGAATATTCGCTCGCTTCATCAAACTCACCGTGGTTTTCCAGCACTGTGGCGAACAGTGTATTGCTGGCATGGGTGCGCCAAATCCAGCACGGCTCTGAACGCAGGTTATTATCCGGGTCACTGGCACCCGTGCGGGCGATTATCAGCTCGCCACCCGCTGGCATGGCCGTGGTGGCGGTGTAGTAGGTGCCGCCATCCAGCCAGCTAACCTGGCTATGTTCCCCGGCAGGAATTACCCCTCTGGCGCAGTCCCACAAATGCTGGTAGCCGTGTTCGGTACCCAGAGGTGCCAGTTGCGGCTTGCTGTGCAGTGTAATGTTGCTGGCAATACGCTGCCCGTTCAGATGCAGGCAGTAATCATACTGGTGTGGTGTCGGGCTTTGCAGGCGAAACAGGTCTACCAGCACCGGGCGGGGGCAGGCGGGCAGGGTGAGTAGCAACACCGTGCGCTGTTGGGTTACATCTGGCCAGTAGTGCCGGGCAATGGCGCTCATGCCCGAACCGAGCGCATGGTTATCCTGGTAGAAGTGGGTCTCCCCGTGGTCGCCTGTTGCCAGTGCCTTCTTGCCCTGGTGCTGGCAGCCACCGTCAACCGTCACGGTATTGTGGGCCACAGTTTGTTTGCAATAGCTGCTGTTTTCCGGAATATACCGCCCGCCAAACTTAGGCTCGACATTCACCCAGCGCCCGAAACCATAATCCTGCAGCACTTCCTTGCCCTGGTTAAACAGGCTCAGGTGCAGGCCGTCAAAATGCCCGTGGTTCAGGGCACTGTGCATGCCGGGAATGTCGCCATGACCACCCCACCACAACATAGCCATGGTCTGGTCGCCTTGAGAGCACGCCTTGCGTAACACACCCACGCCGCCTTTATCCCCCTGTGGGCCATCCCGCCATATGCCGCCAGGCCAGGTGGGGTATGGCCCGGCTGGTTGTTCACGGTCCAGCAACAGGGCACCAGCACAAGGCCAGAGTTTACCCTGCCAGGCGGCAAGTGCCGCTAACCTGGCATCTGGCCCATAATGCTGGCGGCACAGGCTTACCGCTAACACTGCGCCTTCATCTTTCAGGTTCATGGTTTTGGATGCGTCATTGAGTGCGGGGAGCGTGCCATCCGGGAAGGCCAGGGCAAACAGGGCATAGCAGGCAGCTTTAATGCGCTCCCCGGCAAATTGCCAAATATTCAGTTCTGGCTGAAAACGGGAAATCGCCTGAGCAAACATCAGTAGTGGCCGTAGAGCAAAACGCTGGTAGTACAAACCTTCAACGTAAAAACCGTCGCAGGAAAAAAGCTGGCTGATTTGTGCCAGAAACCCGCCGCTCTGGCTGTCGCCCTTAAGGCCATAGAGCGCGGCATCCACCAGTGACTGATCATTCAGGGCATACCCACAGATCCCTACGGCAGCAACCGACCAAATGCCATGGTTATGAACAATATCAAATGTGGCCGCGTGGGTTTCCATGGCCTCGGTTGCCATCAGCCGTAACAAATTGTTTTCGATGTGTTCCCGGGTTGGTGCCGCAGTGCTTTCGCGCACACAAGACCAGGCATGTGCGGCATAGAGCAAAAACATATCTTCGTTCAGCGTTTGGTGAAACAGCCGCCCTGGGGGATTGGTATCTTTACTGGTGGCATTACCAAGGTGGGGATAAATATCGGCATAGCCCGACAGCACCGCAATGATTTTATCGCGCCACACCGGGTCCTGGGTGAATTGCCATAACCAGCCTGCCAGGTGCAGCATCTGGTAATGGGTTTTGTGCTGAAGATGCTCAGGGCCACCGCCTTCGCCATGGCCGGGGATAACCACGGGTGCCGCCAGCCAGGCCGCTGCCTGCGCCTGGTATTGGCGCAAAGTTTTCCCCAGCAGCGAGTCTTGTGCGAGCGCATCCCTGCATTTGGCTATGTCATGCGAATCAATAAATAATGCGCGTTCACAGGTCATAAAACGATTCCTTTTGTTTAATAGTATGACTATTAAAAAAGGCTTATGACCTGTTTGTCTATTTTAATTACCAGTCTTGTGCCATTTTTTCAGTTATTCGCAGCCCTTCTCACACTTTTACCTTTTTATTAGTATTACTAATGTGCGGGTTTGCCAGATCTTCTACCAGTGGCAGCATCACTTTCATCACTGCCCGTGTGCGCTTTTCAACCTGGCCGGGTAGCCAGTGGTCCAGGTACTGTTGGTTATCCCGGGTAATATCGTGGCGGCTGGTTCCCGCCGGGAATGCTTTGCTCCGGGGGCGTTGCTGTTTCCCGTCGTGCTGGCCGAGCGACCAGTCCGTTGCTTCAACGGCCAGTACAGGAATACCTGCTTTATCAAAGACACTGGCATCATGCGCCGGGCCGGTGCCTTCAGGCCATGCGGAAGAAAGGCCGGGGCTGGTTAATGCACGAATACCAAGCTGGCGGGCCAGGCTAAGTGCCCGGTCACGGGTGAGTTTACGCACGGCAACCGGCGTGTTCTTCCCACTGTTAAAGTAGATATGTTCACCCACAATCAGGTTACTGAGGTTAATGACTAACAGCGTGTTGCGCTTTTCTTTGGCGCTCATGCGGGACAGGTAATCTTCAGCCCCCGAATGGCTGGTGTATTCACCACTGGTGGCGATGAAGCGTAGCGTATAGCGGGTTTTTACATGCTGTAAACGTTGAGCCAGCTCCAGCATTACACCCAGCCCGGAAGCATTATCATCCATTCCCTGCAGGGTGAGCCCACCCAGGTTATTGTCGCTGTCACTGTCGCTGTGTGGGGCATAGGTGTCCAGGTGCGCCATAATAATTATCTGCTCGGGCAGTTCACCTTCCCGGGCGGCAATCACCGTACTGCCCGTGACATTTTGCCAGGTCTTATTCCCTTCTTTGCTGGTGTAGGTATAACGGCTATGGAACTGGCGAACATTACTTTCGTAGCCCCATTGCTGAAATTGTTGTTGAAGGTACTCAGCCGAAAGCATTTCAGCCGGGGAGCCGGTCATACGGCCTGGAAAAACGGTAGCGAGGTGGCGGGCTTGCAAACTGGCGGTTTCACCCAGAGCAGGCTCTTTGGCGAAGACAGCAAACGAGCAGCATACGCCCAGGGCGATAACTATCGCTGAATGGCGCAATGCGGAAAGCATAATGGTTCCTTTATCCTGTTCAATTTAACTTACATACAATTGGCGAAGATAGTATGGAACTGTTGATGACAGGTGACAATTTCATTTGTGCTGAAAAGCGCTGAAACCTTTTTTTGAGCACTTTTTGTTGTGATTTCGTAGCGGCGTTATTCCATTGTGGAACTACTCATTCCAATTCGTCATTTCATTCATTTTTAGCTGACCCCTATAGTCCTTCTATCACCCGGCTGTATTGGCGTTTGACGTTTGCGGAATCTTCCTGCCCCTGGTGGCTGGTGCACCCAGGCCCACCATCACGTTCTGACCCTGTATACAGCTTAGCGGTATAAAACTCGCGCTCCCGGAAACACAGCCTGTCGGGCGCATTTTTGCATTCACCTGGCAACACAATACAGACGAAAGCCCCTGTACTTTCGCCTTGAATCTGTCTTAAGGAAGGGTTATGGACCAAAAACGACTTACCCATTTGCGGTTACTGGAAGCGGAAAGCATCCATATTATCCGTGAAGTGGCTGCTGAATTCGCCAATCCGGTCATGCTGTATTCTATCGGTAAGGATTCATCGGTGATGCTGCACCTGGCTCGTAAGGCGTTCTTCCCGGGAACCCTGCCGTTTCCTCTGCTACATGTTGATACCGGCTGGAAATTCCGCGAAATGTATGAGTTCCGCGATCGCACAGCAAAAGAATATGGTTTTGAATTGCTGGTGCACCGTAACCCGGAAGGCCTGGCAATGGGCATCAACCCCTTTGTTCACGGCAGTGCCAAACATACCGATATCATGAAAACCGAAGGTCTGAAGCAGGCACTGAATAAATACGGTTTTGACGCCGCTTTTGGTGGCGCACGCCGCGACGAAGAAAAGTCCCGTGCTAAAGAGCGTATCTACTCTTTCCGTGACCGTTTCCACCGTTGGGACCCGAAAAACCAGCGCCCGGAATTGTGGCATAACTACAATGGCCAGGTTAACAAAGGTGAAAGCATTCGTGTGTTCCCCTTGTCTAACTGGACTGAGCTGGATATCTGGCAGTATATCTACCTGGAAAATATTGAAATTGTTCCGCTCTACCTCGCGGCAGAACGCCCGGTACTGGAGCGTGACGGCATGTTGATGATGATTGACGATGACCGGATTGATTTGCAGCCGGGTGAAGTTATCAAACAGCGGATGGTGCGGTTCCGTACTCTCGGATGCTGGCCTCTGACAGGCGCGGTTGACTCAACGGCTGCCACACTGCCTGAAATTATCGAAGAAATGCTGGTGTCCACCACCAGTGAACGGCAGGGGCGTGTAATTGACCGCGACCAGGCGGGCTCTATGGAGCTCAAAAAACGTCAGGGTTATTTCTAAGGAGTCATGATGAATACTACGATTGCCCGCCAGATTGCAGACCAGGGCGGTGTTGAAGCTTACCTGCAGGCCCAGCAACACAAAAGCCTGCTGCGTTTCTTAACCTGCGGCAGTGTTGATGATGGCAAAAGCACTCTGATTGGCCGCTTGCTGCACGACACCCGTCAGATTTATGAAGACCAGTTGTCTTCCTTGCATAACGACAGCAAACGCCATGGCACTCAGGGCGAAAAACTGGACCTGGCACTGCTGGTGGATGGTTTACAGGCTGAGCGTGAGCAGGGCATCACCATTGATGTGGCTTACCGCTATTTCTCGACGGAAAAACGTAAGTTTATTATTGCCGACACCCCGGGGCACGAGCAGTACACCCGCAATATGGCGACTGGCGCATCGACATGTGACCTGGCGATTTTGCTGATAGACGCCCGTAAAGGTGTGCTGGACCAGACGCGTCGCCACAGTTTTATTTCCACTTTGCTGGGTATTCGCCACCTGATTGTCGCCGTCAACAAAATGGATTTGATGGAATACAGCGAAGCAACTTTTGAGTCCATCCGCCAGTCTTACCTGGATTTTGCAGCACAGTTACCGGGTGAACTGGATATTCGCTTTGTCCCGCTGTCTGCGCTGGAAGGCGACAACGTGGCATCACAAAGCAGCAAAATGCCATGGTACACGGGCCCTACTTTGCTCGAAGTGCTGGAAACAGTCGAAATTAAACGTGTCGTGGACAGCCAGCCAATGCGCTTCCCGGTACAGTATGTGAACCGCCCGAATCTGGATTTCCGTGGCTATGCAGGCACCCTGGCATCAGGCACGCTGCGCCCTGGCGCCCGTGTCAAAGTGTTACCTTCGGGTGTTGAGTCTACCGTCAGCCGTATTGTGACCTTTGATGGCGACCTGGATGAAGCCATTGCCGGTGAAGCGATTACTCTGGTGTTGGAAGATGAAATTGACATCAGCCGTGGCGATTTACTGGTGGAAGCCGATACCGTGCTGCCTTCGGTACAGCGTGCCAGCCTTAATGTGGTGTGGATGGCGGAACAGCCACTGGAAGTGGGTAACAGCTACGATGTGAAAATCGCTGGCAAGAAAACCCGTGCGCGTATCGACAAAATTGATTACCAGGTGGATATCAATAACCTCAGCCATCGCGAAGTTGCCAGCCTGCCGCTGAATGGCATTGGTCTGGTCGAAGTCACCTTTGATGAGCCACTGGTGCTGGACAGCTACCAGCAAAACCCGGTAACTGGCGGGATGATATTTATTGATCGCCTGAGCAATGTCACTGTGGGCGCCGGGCTGGTGGTGGAAACCCTGGGCCAGCAGGCTGTGCCATCCGAATATAGTGCCTTTGAACTGGAACTGAATGCTTTGGTTCGCCGCCATTTCCCTCACTGGGGCGCGCGTGATTTGTTGGGAGGCAAGTAATGGCCGACCATGACGAAAACGTCGTCTGGCACAGCCACGTTGTTACGCGTGAGCAACGGGAACAACACCACGGCCACCGTGGTGTTGTGCTGTGGTTTACAGGCCTGTCTGGCTCGGGCAAATCCACAGTTGCAGGCGCACTGGAAGTGGCACTGAGCAAGCTCGGCGTCAGTACCTATTTGCTGGATGGTGACAATGTGCGCCATGGCTTGTGCAGCGACTTAGGGTTTAGCGATGCAGACCGCAAAGAAAACATCCGCAGAGTGGGAGAAGTTGCCCGGCTGATGGTAGACGCCGGTTTGGTTGTGCTGACGGCATTTATATCCCCACATCGCAGCGAACGGGCGATGGTACGCGAGCGCCTGGGGGAAGGGCGGTTTATTGAAGTATTTGTTGATACCCCGCTTGAGGTGTGTGAAACCCGGGACCCGAAAGGGTTATATAAAAAAGCGCGTGCGGGGGAACTGCGTAATTTCACCGGAATTGATGCAGTATATGAGCCACCTGAAACCCCGGAAATCCACCTCGACGGTCAACAATTGGTAACAAATTTGACAGCCCAATTATTAGATCTGTTGCGCAGGGAAGATATTATCAAATCCTGAGACCATGCCGGATAAAACCCACTGGGGTATCCGGCAAGGCATAAGACAGGATAGGTTATGCGCAACACGACTCAATTAATTGTTTCCCGGGCAGATACGGTTCCTCCGCCTGCCAGCAATACGGAAAGTACCTGGTCACTTCCCGGTGGTATCATCGGTTTTGTGGCCTGGTTACTGGCGCTCGCCGTTCCTTTTTTGCTTTATGGCTCTAACACGCTGTTTTTCTTCCTGTATACCTGGCCCTTCTTTTTGGCTCTGATGCCTGTCGCCATTGTTGTCGGTATTGCGGTTCACTCACTGCTGAATGGCCGGCTTTGGCTTAGTTGCCCACTCACCTGCCTTGTTGTTATGGTTATGTTCGGCTGTTTATTTATGTGGCTGCTGGGCTAATCTGAGAAAGTGTGTAATGAGGAATGGCGCATCCCGGGTGGTTTTGTGGTAAATTCTGCCGCCTGCGTCGGCAATAACTCGTATTCCCTGCTCTACAGGCTGGACACACGGTGGTGTCTGTCGGCAAGTTGTGGGATGATGTTTGCCGTTTTTCAGGGGGCGGAATGGGTAAACTAACGCTGCTATTATTGGCTTTGCTGGTCTGGCTACAGTATTCACTGTGGTTCGGAAAAAATGGTGTGCACGATTATTCGCGTGTAAAAAGCGATGTCGAGGTGCAACAGGCCACTAATGCCAAACTGAAATCAAGAAACGACCAGCTGTTTGCTGAAATAGACGACTTAAACGGCGGGCAGGAAGCGATTGAAGAGCGTGCCCGCAACGAGCTGAGCATGATTAAACCCGGCGAAACATTTTACCGCCTGGTTCCGGATGCGTCTAAACGTAACGGGAACATGTCACGACCAAATAATCAATAACCACTCAGGTTCTACTACACATGGCAGTTTCCTTCCCGGATGTCATTGCCGTGGTGCCGGCTGCGGGTATCGGCAGCCGGATGCAGGCAGAATGTCCCAAACAATACCTTCGTATCGGCCACAAGACGATTCTGGAGCACGCTGTTGACTGCGTGTTACAGCACCCCTGGGTCTCAAAAGCCATTATCGCTATCAGCCCCGCAGACCAGTGGTTTAAACATTTGCCCCTTGCCAGCCACCCGCAAATCGAAGTGGTTTGTGGCGGCGGCCAGCGAGCTGATTCAGTGCTGGCAGGGTTGAATGCCGCCGGGAATGCTGGCTGGGCACTGGTGCATGACGCCGCGCGCCCTTGTCTTCACCCCGATGATCTTAACCGCTTACTGGCTCTGACACAGACCAGCCAGGTAGGTGGTATTCTGGCGGCTCCGGTGCGCGATACCATGAAACGCGCAGAACCCGGGCAGCAGGTTATTGCACATACTGTTGAGCGCCAGGCGCTCTGGCATGCGCTCACACCCCAACTTTTCCCTCTTGAGCTGTTACGCAATAGTCTGCAGCGCGCCCTGCGAGAAGGGGCGGCTATCACTGACGAAGCCTCTGCGCTGGAATATTGCGGTTACCATCCTGAACTGGTGGATGGCCGGGCTGATAACATCAAGGTTACCCGCCCGGAAGACCTCAGCCTGGCAGCTTTTTATCTATCTCGCTTAACCCCTACGGAGAATACCTGATGCGGATTGGACACGGCTTTGACGTGCACGCGTTCGGCGGCGAAGGCCCAATTATTATTGGCGGCGTTCGCATTCCCTATGAAAAAGGTTTACTGGCGCATTCCGACGGCGACGTGGCATTACACGCGCTGACGGATGCCCTGCTTGGTGCAGCTGCACTGGGTGATATCGGCAAATTATTCCCCGACACCGACCCGGCATTTAAAGGTGCAGACAGCCGCGCATTGTTGCGTGAAGCCTGGCGGCGTATTCAGGCCAAAGGCTTTGCTTTAGGTAATGTGGATATCACTTTGATAGCGCAGGCCCCCAAAATGGCTCCCCATATTCCACAAATGCGGGTGTTTATTGCGGAAGACCTGGGGTGCCACATGGATGACGTTAACGTGAAAGCCACCACCACAGAAAAACTGGGTTTTACTGGCCGTGGTGAAGGCATTGCCTGTGAAGCGGTGGCATTGTTAATCAGGGCAGAAAAATGAGTGAGATAATGGCTCCACTGTGCTGGCGTTATGGTGAACCTGCGGGCAGCGGTACGTTAAAAGCCAGCCCGGAAGACTTCGTGGTTATTGAAGACCTGGGGTTTGCGCCAGATGGCGACGGCGAACACCTGTTAGTGCGTATTCGCAAAGAGGGCTGCAATACGCGCTTTGTTGCGGATGCACTGGCTAAATTCCTCAAAGTACATGGGCGTGAAGTGAGTTTTGCCGGGCAAAAGGATAAGCATGCTGTTGCAGAGCAGTGGTTCTGCGTCCGTCTGCCAGGCAAAACGATGCCGGATTTGCGCGCCTTTGAGCTGGAAGGGTGTACGGTGCTCGAAGCCAGCCGCCATCGCCGTAAACTGCGCACCGGTTATCTCAAAGGTAATCACTTCCGGGTAGTATTGCGAAATGTTACTAATCGTGAGGATGTCGAAACACGCCTGCAGGCCATTCAGCAAACCGGTGTGCCTAATTACTTCGGCACTCAGCGTTTCGGCATTAATGGCAGCAACCTGGAAATGGCGCGCCGCTGGTTCAGCCAGCAAACTCCACCCCGTGACCGAAATAAACGCAGTTTTGCCTTGTCAGCAGCCCGCAGTGCGTTATTTAATCAGGTAGCCAGCGAACGTCTGAAAAAACCAGAATTTAATCAGGTTGTTGAAGGAGACGCGCTACAATTAGCGGGGAGCGGAAGCTGGTTTGTGGCTACGGCGGAAGAGTTACCAGCTTTACAGCAGCGGGTGAATGATGGCGATTTGTGGATTACCGCCACCTTGCCTGGCCGTGGGGACTGGGGCACGCAGGGGAGTGCGCTGGCGGCGGAACAGGCTGCAATTGCCTGTGAGCCGGATTTACAGGCGCTGTTAGTTCAGGAGCGTGTTGATGCCGCCCGCCGTGCTATTTTACTGTTTCCTAAAGAATTACACTGGGACTGGTGGGATGAGGTCACTGTCGCCCTGACTTTCTGGCTCCCTGCCGGAAGTTTTGCCACCAGTGTTGTAAGGGAACTGATTAACCAACCTGATGACTATGCGCATATTGCTGAGTAATGACGATGGCGTTCACGCGTCGGGGATCCAGACACTGGCTAAAGCACTACGGGAATTTGCCACTGTTCAGGTTGTTGCTCCTGACCGCAACCGGAGTGGGGCATCCAACTCTCTCACTCTGGAAACCCCACTCCGGGCGCTGAATTTACCTGGTGGTGACATTGCTGTACAAATGGGCACACCAACTGACTGTGTTTATCTGGGGGTGAATGCGCTGATGCGCCCACGCCCGGATATCGTGGTTTCCGGCATCAATGCCGGGCCGAACCTGGGCGATGATGTCATTTATTCGGGGACGGTTGCGGCTGCTATGGAAGGGCGCCATTTGGGGTTCCCGGCACTGGCTGTTTCGCTCAATGGGCTGACTCATTATGAAACGGCAGCAAAAGTCACCTGCGCGATTCTGCGCGCGTTGACACAAGAACCGCTGCGCACCAGCCGGATCCTGAATATTAATGTGCCTGACTTACCCATTGAACAGATAAAAGGTATACGTATTACCCGTTGTGGTAGCCGCCATCCGGCAGACCAGGTCATTGCTCAGCAAGACCCGCGTGGTAACCCGGTTTACTGGATTGGGCCGCCGGGGGAAAAATGCGATGCCGGGCCGGATACTGATTTCGCGGCTGTGGATGCAGGCTACGTTTCTGTCACGCCGTTACAGGTGGATTTAACGGCTTACAACGCGCATGATGTTGTTTCCGGGTGGTTATCCCGGGCAGGAGTGGAGAACCAATGGTAAGCAATCGCGTACAAACTCTTCTTAAGCAGTTGCGTATGCAGGGTATCAGCGATGAGCATGTGCTCGACGCTATAGCCAGCGTACCCAGGGAGAAATTTGTCGATGAAGCGTTTGAACACAAAGCCTGGGAGAACGTTGCTTTACCTATTGGTTCCGGTCAGACTATTTCGCAACCTTATATGGTTGCCCGCATGACAGAGTTGCTGGAGCTGTCGCCAGAGTCCCGCGTGCTGGAAGTGGGAACAGGCTCCGGGTATCAAACAGCTATTCTGGCGCATCTGGTGCAGCATGTTTGTTCCGTTGAGCGCATTAAAAGCTTACAGTGGCATGCCAGGCGTCGCCTGAAACAACTTGATTTACATAATGTTTCAACACGACATGGCGATGGCTGGCAGGGTTGGCGTGCACGAGCACCTTTTGATGCCATTATCGTGACCGCCGCGCCACCAGAAATACCTGTAGCGTTGCTTTCCCAGTTAGATGAAGGTGGCGTACTGGTTTTGCCGGTAGGCGATGAACAACAACTGCTTAAGCGGGTTCGTCGCCGGGGTGCAGATTTTGTTATCGAAACAATAGAAGCAGTACGCTTTGTACCGCTGGTAAAAGGCGAACTGTCCTGAATCCAGATTTTTCCCCGTATTTTTTGCACGGGGCGGGCGTATTGTAAGGCAGGCCGAAGTGTGGATGACCTCTACGGCTCTGATTTGACTGTTTTCTTATTTCTTGGGGGATAAATGAGCGCGGGAAGCCCACATTTCACCTTACGCCGTGTTGCGGCGCTTTCACTGGTAAGCCTGTGGCTTGCCGGTTGTTCCAGTAACCATAACAGCCAGGCTCCGATCAGTTCCGTTAATGGCGGTGGTTCGTCATCTGCGGCCAGTACCAATAGCGGGATGTTAATTACACCAAACACATCTGCGCCGGTTCAGAGACCGCAAATACAACCTGTACACCCGGTACAAACAACCCAGACGCAAACCGTTGCAGTACAGCAGCCACCATCACAGCCTGTGCGCACAGTGAATGGCAAAATTGTTTATGAACGCCATTATGATTCTATTCCTAAAGGCAGTTATTCCGGGCAGACCTATACCGTTAAACGCGGCGATACGCTGTTCTATATTGCCTGGCTGACAGGTAATGATTTCCGGGATCTGGCCCAGCGCAATAATGTCCCCGCTCCTTATGGGCTGCATGTCGGGCAAACGCTGCAAGTGGGCAATGGTTCAGGCGCGCCAATCACCGGCGGCAATGCGATTACGACCGCCGATGCCAGTGCTCAGGGGCTGGTAACTAAACCTGCACAAAATTCAGGCGCAGTGGTTGCAACGCAACCAACAATTACGTATTCTGAAACTTCAGGTGAACAAAGTGCTAACAAGATGTTGCCTGGTAACCGCCCGTCAGCTGGCGCAGTAGCAGCCACGACGACGACTACCGCACCGGTTGTTAGCACCCCCGAGCCGACTGTCAGCAGTACGTCAAGCAGTTCGCCGATTTCATCATGGCGCTGGCCGACTGATGGCAAGATTATCGAAAACTTTTCTGCTGCCGATGGTGGTAATAAAGGTATTGATATTGCAGGTTCGCGTGGCCAGGCTATCTTTGCAACCGCCCCTGGGCGAGTTGTCTATGCCGGTAACGCACTGCGCGGCTACGGGAATCTTATCATTATAAAACATAACGATGATTACCTGAGTGCCTACGCTCATAACGATACTATGCTGGTTCGGGAGCAACAAGAAGTCAAAGCGGGGCAGAAAATAGCTACTATGGGTAGCACCGGAACCAGTTCTACACGTTTGCATTTTGAAATTCGTTACAAGGGGAAATCCGTCAACCCGCTGCGTTATTTGCCGCAGCGATAAACCGGCAAAGTACGTTGTAACAGGTGCTTTGCCCAGGGATCACGGGTAGGAGGCACCTTAAGATGAGTCAGAATACGCTGAAGGTTCATGAAGTAAGTGAAGATGCGGAATTTGATGAGAATGGAGCAGAGTCCTTTGACGAAAAGGCCTTTGTGGAAGAGGAACCCGGTGATACAGAGCTGGCAGAGGAAGAGTTGCTGTCGCAAGGTGCCACTCAACGTGTGCTCGATGCAACGCAACTCTATCTTGGTGAGATTGGTTACTCACCACTGCTGACTGCTGAAGAAGAAGTACACTTCGCACGCCGGGCATTGCGTGGTGATGTGGCTTCACGCCGTCGGATGATCGAAAGTAACCTTCGTCTGGTGGTGAAAATAGCGCGGCGTTATGGTAACCGTGGTCTGGCATTGCTGGATCTCATTGAGGAAGGAAACCTCGGCCTGATCCGCGCTGTTGAGAAATTCGATCCGGAAAGAGGGTTCCGTTTCTCAACCTATGCAACCTGGTGGATCCGTCAAACTATCGAGCGTGCGATCATGAATCAAACGCGTACGATCCGTTTGCCAATCCATATTGTTAAAGAGCTGAACGTCTATTTGCGCACAGCCCGTGAACTTTCTCACAAGCTGGATCATGAGCCCAGCGCAGAAGAAATAGCGGAACAACTGGATAAACCGGTAGATGACGTCAGCCGTATGTTGCGGCTCAACGAACGCATCACCTCAGTGGATACCCCATTGGGTGGTGATTCGGAAAAAGCGTTGCTTGATATCCTGGCCGATGAAAAAGACAACGGCCCGGAAGACACCACACAAGATGATGATATGAAACACAGCATCGTGAAGTGGTTGTTTGAGCTCAATGCGAAGCAACGTGAAGTGCTGGCACGCCGTTTTGGTTTGCTGGGCTATGAAGCAGCCACACTGGAAGATGTTGGCCATGAAATTGGTTTGACACGCGAACGTGTTCGCCAGATTCAGGTTGAAGGCCTGCGTCGCCTCAGAGAGATCCTGCAAACACAGGGTTTGAATATTGAGGCATTGTTCCAGGAATAATACCTTTTCCGCCGAAAAAGCCAGTCGTATGACTGGCTTTTTTTATGCCTGGGTGTTGCCGTCCGGCTCCAGCATTTTTTCAATCATTGCGTTAAATGCCTGCTGCTCTTGCGGGTTTAACCGGGTTAAAAACGCCTGGTCCACCGTCGTTGCTCTGGACTGGCTGAGGGTGAGTAGTGCCTGCCCGTCGGGTGTCAGTGAAACAAACCGCCGCCGTTTATCTGCCGGGTCGCAGGCCCGGCTGACCCAGCCTTTTTTCTCCATCCTGCTCAGCATTTCCGCCAGTGTCGCCTTGGTACACACTGCCGCTTCAGTCAGGCGCACCTGTTCAATGCCCGGGTGCTCGGCGACCGCACGCAACACCGAATACTGCGGCTTGGTCAGTTCGGGAAAAGTGTGTTGCCACTTTGCAGTATGCTGCTGAAATAAAAGGCGTAAAAGGTGAAACGTTTCCTGGTGTAAATGCATCCTGAACCCATTTGGCATGAAGGTAAAAGCATCAGCCAGTATCATACCTTGTAATTCTTGCCAGCTCATCGCTTTCCTGGTTATTAGCAAAGCGTGCTGTTTTAACGCGCGGCAGTGACTTTTCCTTGCGTAAATTCCACCCAATCCTTAATGTTATTTATAATGTTCGTATACGAACAAATTAACCGGAGGATGTGTGAGACTCATTGTTGGAATGACTGGCGCGACAGGCGCTCCGTTGGGAGTAGCGCTGCTACAGGCACTACATAAACTGCCGGAGGTGGAAACACACCTGGTCATGTCTAAGTGGGCCAAAACAACTATTGAACTGGAAACCCCTTATCAGGTGGCTGATATACAGGCACTGGCTGATGTGGTTCACAGCCCGGCTAATCAGGGAGCAACCATCTCGTCGGGGTCTTTTAAAACCGATGGCATGGTTATTATTCCCTGCAGTATGAAAACCCTGGCGGGGATCCGCGCGGGTTACGCAGAAGGTCTGGTTGGGCGCGCGGCTGATGTCATCATCAAAGAAGGGCGCAAACTGGTGCTGGTTCCCCGTGAAACCCCATTAAGCCCAATTCACCTGGAAAACATGCTGGCGTTATCCCGACTTGGCGTTGCCATGGTGCCGCCTATGCCCGCGTACTACAACCACCCCGAAACCATTGACGATGTAACCCACCATGTGGTGGCCCGGGTACTGGATCAGTTTGGCCTGGAATCCCCTTTTGCACGCCGCTGGGAAGGATTGAGCGACGGAAAAAAACAGTCTTAATTTCATTAACAGGAGACGCATATGGCGTTTGATGATTTGCGCAGCTTTTTACGTGCGCTGGATGAACAAGGGCAGTTACTGAAAATTGAAGAACAGGTGATGCCAGAGCCGGACATTGCTGCGGCAGCTAACGCAACCGGGCGTATTGGTGAAAGTGCCCCGGCACTGTGGTTTGATAACATTGCCGGCTTTACGGATGCCCGGGTAGTTATGAATACTATTGGCTCCTGGCAGAACCATGCTATTTCCATTGGTATGCCGCCAAACACCCCGCTCAAACAACAGGTGGATGAATTTATTCGCCGCTGGGACACATTCCCGGTGGCACCTGAACGCCGTGATAACCCGCCCTGGGCTGAAAACAGCGTAGACGGAGAAGACATCAATCTGTTTGATATTCTGCCTTTATTTCGCCTGAATGACGGTGATGGCGGGTTCTATCTGGATAAAGCCTGTGTTGTCTCGCGCGACCCACAGGACCCGGAACACTTCGGCAAACAAAACGTCGGTATTTACCGAATGGAAGTGAAAGGCAAGCGTAAGCTGGGCCTGCAACCGGTACCGATGCATGATATTGCCCTGCATTTACATAAAGCCGAAGAGCGTGGTGAAGACCTGCCCATTGCTATTACTCTGGGTAACGACCCGGTGATTACCCTGATGGGCGCAACGCCACTTAAATATGACCAGTCTGAATATGAAATGGCTGGCGCATTGCGTGAGTCGCCATACCCAATCGCCACTGCACCACTGACAGGTTTTGATGTGCCCTGGGGATCAGAAGTGATTCTGGAAGGTGTAATTGAAGGGCGCAAACGGGAAATCGAAGGACCGTTTGGTGAGTTTACCGGCCACTATTCCGGTGGGCGCAACATGACTGTCGTGCGCATCGATAAAGTCTCTTACCGCACCAAACCGATTTTTGAATCCCTCTACCTGGGGATGCCATGGACCGAAATTGACTACCTGATTGGCCCGGCAACCTGCGTGCCGCTGTACCAGCAACTGAAAGCAGAGTTCCCGGAAGTGCAGGCGGTTAACGCCATGTACACCCATGGTTTGCTCGCCATTATCTCTACCAAAAAACGGTATGGCGGGTTTGCCAGAGCGGTTGGCCTGCGGGCAATGACAACCCCACATGGGCTGGGTTACGTAAAAATGGTGATTATGGTGGACGAAGACGTTGATCCGTTCGATCTGCCACAGGTGATGTGGGCGCTTTCATCCAAAGTGAATGCCGCAGGCGATTTGGTGCAATTGCCGAATATGTCGGTACTGGAACTGGACCCGGGCTCAAGCCCTGCCGGGATCACCGACAAGCTGATCATTGATGCCACCACACCCGTTGCGCCGGATAACCGCGGCCACTACAGCCAGCCGGTCAAAGATTTACCAGAAACGGCACTGTGGGTTGAAAAACTGACAGCCATGCTGGCTAACCGGAAATAAGGAGAAGAGCTATGATTTGCCCACGTTGTGCTGATGAACATATTGAAGTGTTGGCAACATCGCCGGTAGCCGGTGTCTGGACAGTTCACCAGTGCCAGCATTGCCTGTACACCTGGCGGGATACAGAACCGCTGCGCCGCACCAGCCGGGAACATTATCCTGAAGCGTTTATGATGACCCAGGCCGATATAGATAATGCGCCACAGGTACCCACCATTCCGCCTTTGTTGCCGGAAGACCAGCGTTAATTACCTGGCCTGAGCTGTAATGTAAAACGCCCCGTCCGGGGCGTTTTTAACAGCGTTAAACCAGTGACTTCAGCCGGTAGATCCACTCCAGCGCCTGGCGTGGAGTCAGGCTGTCCGGGTCGAGATTTTCCAGCGCTTCAACTGCCGGGCTGAGTTCTTCTGAGGCAACCAGCAAAGACATCTGCGTGCCGTCGACCTGGCTCGCTGCAGCATTGCCCGACAAGCTTTCCAGTTCACGCAGCTTCTGGCGTGCGCGTTTAATCACATCTTTCGGTACGCCAGCCAGTGCCGCAACCGCCAGCCCGTAGCTCTTGCTCGCCGCACCATCCTGCACGCTGTGCATAAATGCGATGGTATCACCGTGCTCCAGTGCATCCAGGTGCACGTTGGCAACCCCTTCCATTTTCTCTGGCAGTGTTGTCAGCTCAAAATAGTGGGTGGCGAACAGTGTCAGCGCTTTAATGCGGTTGGCAAGGTTTTCGGCACAGGCCCAGGCCAGAGAAAGGCCATCGTAAGTTGAAGTACCCCGGCCAATTTCATCCATCAATACCAGGCTTTGCGCAGTGGCGTTATGCAAAATATTGGCGGTTTCCGTCATCTCAACCATAAAAGTAGAACGCCCGGAAGCCAGGTCATCCGCCGCACCAACACGCGTGAAAATACGGTCGACCGGGCCAATTTCTGCGCTTTCTGCAGGCACAAAGCTGCCAATATAAGCCATCAGCACAATCAGAGCGGCCTGGCGCATATAGGTACTTTTACCGCCCATGTTCGGGCCAGTAATAATCAGCATCCGCCGTTGCGGCGACAGGTTTAGCGGGTTGGCAATAAACGGGGCACTTAATACTTGTTCCACCACCGGGTGGCGGCCGCCCTGTATTGCAATACCGGGTTTATCGGTAAGTGTCGGGCAGACATAGTTATAACGCAGGGCGCGTTCAGCGAGGTTTGCCAGCACATCCAGTTCCGCCAACGCTGCGGCACTGTTTTGCAGCGCTTCAAGGTGTGGCAGCAACTTGTCGAACAGTTCATCATAGAGCTGTTTTTCCAGTGCCAGTGCTTTTCCTTTAGAGGTGAGGACTTTGTCTTCGTACTCTTTCAGTTCAGGAATAATATAGCGCTCGGCGTTTTTCAGGGTCTGGCGGCGCACATAGTTAATTGGCACCATATGGCTCTGCCCACGGCTTACCTGAATATAGTAGCCATGCACAGCATTAAACCCGACTTTCAGGGTATCGATACCCAGTTTTTCCCGCTCGCGGATTTCCAGTTTGTCGAGGTAATCCGTTGCGCCATCTGCCAGTGCGCGCCATTCATCCAGCTCTTCATGGTAACCTGGTGCAATCACGCCTCCGTCACGCACCAGCACTGGCGGGCTTTCGATAATGGCGTGCTCCAGTAATTCGCGCAGCTCGCTAAATTCGCCACTGGTTTCACACAGGCTCTGAACGGCAGGCGCATCCACTTCCGCCAGCACATCGCGCAGTAGTGGCAGTTGCTGGAAAGCATGGCGCATTCTTGCCAGGTCGCGCGGGCGGGCAGTGCGCAGAGCAAGGCGGGCGAGAATACGCTCCAGGTCACCTACTTGGCGCAAAATGGGCTGCAGCTCGCTGGTTAAATCCTGTAATGCACTGATAGCCTGTTGGCGGCGGCTCAGCACACTGGTATCGCGTACCGGCATATGCAGCCAGCGTTTCAACATGCGGCTGCCCATTGGCGTAACCGTGCCATCCAGCACGGCGGCAACCGTGTTGTCGGTTCCACCTGCCAGGTTGAGGGTGATTTCCAGGTTACGGCGCGTGGCGGCATCCATGATAATGCCATCCTGCTGGCGTTCCATGGTAATGCCACGGATGTGGGGCAGTGCAGTGCGCTGGGTGTCTTTCACATACTGCAACAGGCACCCTGCGGCACACAGGCCACGGTGTGCCTGTTCCACGCCAAAGCCAGTTAAATCGCGGGTGCCAAATTGCAGGTTCAGTTGCTGGCGAGCGGTATCAATTTCAAATTCCCATAACGGGCGGCGGCGCAACCCCCGGCGGTGTTCAACCAGGCGCATATCGGCAAAATCTTCGGCATAGAGTAATTCTGCCGGATTGGTGCGCTGCAGTTCAGCCGCCATATCTTCGGCGTCTTCCGGTTCAGAAAGGCGAAACCGGCCAGAGCTGATATCCAGCGTGGCGTAGCCAAAACCTTTGCTGTCCTGCCAGATAGCCGCCAGCAGGTTATCCTGCCGCTCTTGCAGTAAGGCTTCATCACTGATGGTTCCTGGCGTGACGATACGCACCACTTTGCGCTCCACCGGGCCTTTGGTGGTTGCCGGGTCGCCAATTTGTTCACAAATAGCGACGGATTCCCCAAGGTTCACCAGCTTTGCCAGGTAGTTTTCGACCGCATGATGCGGCACTCCCGCCATGGGGATTGGTTCCCCCGCGGAAGCACCGCGTTTGGTCAGGGAAATATCCAGTAACTGGGAAGCCCGTTTTGCGTCGTCGTAAAACAACTCGTAAAAATCGCCCATCCGGTAAAACAGTAAGATCTCCGGATGCTGTGCCTTCAGGCGCAGGTACTGCTGCATCATTGGGGTGTGGGCGTCGAAATTTTCTAGTGTACTCATCAGTTTATGATGTCCATTTTCTTAAATTTTAATGAGTTAGTGATGTTTTTTGTTCTCATTGAATTTCACTTTGTCTCATTGGATCTCATGAAATCCTACATTTAAATGTAGGTTAAAGTGTAGCTTGCCAACCTATAGCCTGGTAAAATATGGCTACTTACAGCACAACCTACATTTCGTTTCATAAATGCGTAGGGAGCATGATAACGGAGTCTTTATGGCAGGAAAACAAGAGGCAAAGCCACTGTCGTTTAAAGCGATAGAAATGATGAAGCCAGGTGACAAAGATAAAGCCGATATTGGCGAAAATCGAGGCTTACGAGTTACGTGTGGAGCTACAGGCGTTAAATCCTTCTTCTATCGTTACACCAGCCCTCTGACGGGCAAACTTGCTCAGGTCAAAATTGGCAATTTTCCGCAGACTCCTCTCGCCGCTGCCCGTCTCAAACTCAACGAATTAAAGCTCCTCCGTCAGGAAGGCCGGTGTCCTGCGACTGAACTCAAGCAAGAAAAGCTCCAGCGTGCGATTGAAGCTGAACAGGTTAAGACTCCTGAATTGACTGTACAGGGATTAGTTGAACTGTATCTTACCGAGCGTATTGAGGATCGTAAAACGAAGGATGGGAAGATCATTCCCGGTGCTCGAAAGCCGAAAGGGCAGGCCGAGGTCCGTCGTACTCTCTATGGTGATGCCGTTAAAAGCTTAGGAACACGAAATGCTGCTGAGATTACGCGCCAGGATGTCATCAATTTAATAAATGGTGTTGTAGCCCGAGGTGCGACCGTACAGGCGGGTAATGTTCTGAGGGAGCTTTCACTCGCTTATGAGTTTGCAATTGGCCTTGGACGTTTTGATGATAGTTTTGCGAATCCGGCGCTATTAGCAAAATCCAGCTTACGACAGACCCGAATCAAACTTACCAATGGCCGTGGGACGCGTGTGCTGAGTGATGAAGAGTTGGCAAAATTCCTCAAATGGTTACCGGGTTCGTCGTATACACCAACAATAAAAAATGTGCTGCGTATGACACTCTGGACGGGATGCCGTACCGGGGAGGTCTGCAATATGGCATGGAAGGATGTTGATCTCGTTAAAGGTACAATCCACCTGCTTGAGACTAAAACAGGCATTGAACGCTATGTTCAGTTGTCTACACAGGCTGTTGAGTTCCTGAAAGTGCTACGCCTCACCTCCGATAAATATTTATTCCCTTCACAGGCAACGAAGAAGCCAATCCAGCAGAAGTACCTAACTGAAAACTCATGGCGTTTACGTGAAAGCGGTCAAATGCTTGATATACCTCACTGGACGCCACATGACTTGCGCAGGACTGTACGTACAGGGCTTTCGCGTTTGCAGTGCCCTAATGAGGTGGCGGAAGCTGTGTTGGGGCATACTCGTGGTGGTGTTGAGGGTATTTATAATCTGTATACCTATGATGCAGAGTGTAAGACGTGGCTGCAGGCATGGGCGGATTACTTAGATCGTCTGTATTAACTTAATTGCTAGATAAGGTTATGGATTATCAGACGAAGAAGCGAAGTGCTAATTCTTCCCGTGTATAACAGAGTGTTGGCAGGGAGCTGGTGAACCGATACGCAAACAAATTACTGCTTGATATTTTAATATCTCTAATCTCGCTTCATTATAGGTTAATTCACAATTAATTACTTTATTTTTGATTTTATGATCAATTAATAAATTTCTTAACTGCTTGGATCTTTACCTGATAAGCTAAGCTAGCCTCGGCCTTAGCGTAGGATTTTAATCGTCTCTCACGTATAGTGCTTTTATTGTTCATTTGAACAATCTCAATTTATTAATTTAACATAGAGTGAAACTTTGATGCTAATGGAATTAATGGCGCAGATATATAACATATCGCGCCATTCTAATTATATAGAGTATTTGTTTTTTCGTAACGAAAATGCTGGGATAGTTCCTTCTAGGACATCAATGATACTATCTTTTATTATTTCATCCTCGATCCCGCCAGCCTCCAATGAGAATGTATTCCCATTTTCCTTATCTAATTTTACTTTTATTATTTGTTCGGAATCTGATACCACAGCTAAGTTGGGATTGTGTGTAACAATTATGATTTGTCTTTTCTTTTTTGCTTCTTTTATAAAGGGTACTAGTAATGTGGCTACACTATTATTATCAAGGTTGTCCTCAGGTTGGTCTATTATTAATGGGATATCTTCTTTATCAAGAACTAAATAAAATACTAGTAGTAATGCTCCTTTTTCTCCTGGAGAAAGTTGTTCCAGATTTTTCCCATTGTGTCTCAAATCATAATGAGGATTTATATATTCAAGTGAAAATAGAAGGTTGTAGATATCCTCTCTGTTTTTAACGATATCTCCGATATAAGTTTCCTGATTGCTTCCTGGTGTTCGCCTGTCATTTTCAAGATAATCTATAACGTTTTCTAAGAAAGTTTTAATGCTAGCTCTTTCATCCCAGTTTGTGATGGAAAGTAGTTCTTGAGTTAATATTTTATTACCATCATCAGTACCATAAAAAGATCCAATTCTATTTTGCCTAACATTTTTCAAAATTAATTGAGATAAATCATGAGGTACATGAAATGCGCTGGCAATTGTCAAGCCTGAGAAATTTGAATAAGTAAGTTTTGTATCTATTTCAGTTTTTATCTCATCATAGATATTCTTTACCTCGGTCATTTTATCATATATTTCCAAGGTTAACTCTATGCGCTCGTTTCTAAGTTTAGATAATTTTGATTTTGCTTCATTATTAATGTATTTTTGTTTTTCTAATATATGGTTTAGGCTATCTGGTTTTTCACTATCTCCATAAAGTTCATCTAGTTTATCCTGCCATTCTTTTGATTCTCTTAAGTATTTTTCATAATTTTTTTGCTCATCTCCTAGGGAAGACGTTATTTCGTCTATCTCAAATTGTTTTTTTGCTCTTTTAGATTCAATATTTAGATCTTCGTATGGTTTTATTTTGTAATCTTCGTCAAGAGTCATTGTTTTTGTAATTTCAATAATGGCAAGACGTTTCTCATTAATTTTATCTTCAAGTAATGATTCATTAAAGTTAAATTTTATTATATCGTTTATATTTATATCAACTTTATTTGTTATCTCAGAACCATCATGAATAATCTCTTCTAATTCTTTTATCTTTGATTTCAAAGAGTTCATCAATCCACTCAACTCTTCTATAACAATTGAGGAGTCTGAACTTATTGAGTTTAATTCTTTTATCTCTTTATCAATTTTCTCTTTTTCATCTTTTAAAGAAACTAATGCTTCATTTTTTTTCGTATGATCAGCATTCCCATTTAATGCAGGGTTTGGTACATCACTTGGTTTAAGTGTATTGTGTGAAGCTATTTCATCGCGCTTAATTTTTTCTTTGCTAGCCAAATTTTTAATGTTAGTAGGATCTAATATATTTTCTAAGGAAATAATTTCAGAGTTTTTTTCTTCAATCTTATTTCTTAATCTATTTATGTCATGAGACACTGTGTCTTTTTTGAATTCAATTAAATCCTCAAAATTTTCTTTATTTAATTTGCTATGGATTGGTATGTATTGAAAGACGACCTTTTCAATTTCTTTACGGAAGGACTCAACTTTTCCAATTTCATTACATACCTTTTCGAAATAGCTTTGTGGCAAATATCTTACAAGCCTCTCTTGCGTGTCATCAACTTGTTCAAAAAGCGTTTTTAGTTCAGTTCTTTTTCCACTCGCAAACTCAACTTGCGCCTGAAATCTATCCGCAAGACCTTTTTTTTGAAATTTGTTTTTGTTAAGAAATATATAATCTAATGAGTGTTCAGCATCTGCGCATAATGCTATTATGTCAGATATAGCACTTTTGCCATTTCCTTTGTGTCCAATGATTGATATTAACTCATTATTCAATGGTATTTCAATATTTTCGAACCAAATATTATCTTTATCATAGTTACCGATGCGATTTATAATTAGTTTATTGATGTACTTGGTCTTGTTGTTTTTTGTTCGTGAAATTACTGCAGGCTCTGCACCAATGTAAAAACGTTCATCTGGTTCATTTAATGCATATTTAAGACCTGAAAAATTAGGTTTTCCTTTTATCCAAAGCTTCTGTTTCCTACTATATTTTTTTACATTGTGGTTATCTGAGCATATTATTAAAGGTGCTTTTTTACCTAATGCCGGAAATACATGATTTATATATCCATCGCGATCTTCTTCTTTACCAAGTTCAAATATATCAATAACTTTAAAAATATCTTTTTTCTGAGCTATATTGTGTGGTAGAGAGTTTGTTATGTTTTCAATTGTCCCGCTCTTACCACCTGCATGGATAGTTGTAATTCCGCCTAATTCTCTTACCAGTTTTGCTGTTTGAATGATAGGACAATAGACCTCGTTAAATTTGAGCATCTCTAGGTCTATTCTATGTAATTCAGATTTGTTTTTCAATTGGCCCCAAATATAGTCTATATCAGATGTCTCAGAGAATATCCCAATGAAATGAATGGGGTCTTTCCCTCTTGAATCAGATAAGAATTCAATTCCTGGAAGTACAGTAATATTATAATCTTTAGCAATTTCAGTTAGTTCTTTATATCTGTTTACATCAATGATATGATGGTCGGTTATGGCAAAAACAGATATTCCATTTTTATGCATGTACTCAATGATTTCATGATTTGTAATGCTTTTATCCCCATAATCATATGAGGATGGCGTGTGAAAATGTAAGTCCCATTCTGTCCATTCTGAACCTAAAGTAATCATTTCTGACTCCATATTAGATAACGGTTTTTAGTAAAATGACATGACCGGGTTGTTTTTAAGTTGTTTATAACAAAGAAAATTTTCTCGTTTTCGTCAAATTTATTTTGTGTAAGTTACTTGGCTAAATTTTCTGCTTTTGGATGATAGTACTGACCTGCTCCCCGGTGATCTTCGTCAGCTCATGCATAGGAAATATCTCAGTAAGCCGTAATGCCGCTTCATGCCCCAAATCGTGGAATCTGAGATCTTTGAGAAAATCATCTTTCGGAAAGGTCTTGCAGTCAATCCACTTTTTTTCATAATGTCATCTGGCTCTCTTGGCACTACTATCAAAGGCTTTAGTGATTGCATCGGTTCTCATTTAGAAAACTCTATCATTCGGCTTTGTGGCCTGATTTTGTATGGAACGAAGCAAAAGGATGGTTTTTGAGGAAAGGTGAACATCGCGTAAATTGCCATTTTCGGTATCTGGTAAATGTACAACTCGCCTATCAAGATCGATAAAGCGCGATTGTAGTCCTGCAATTTCGCTACGGCGCATAGTTGTTTCTAACGCCAGAAGAATGATTGCTGGTAATACTGATGAATTCGTTGCCGCAATGCGCAGGTCGTAGGTTCTACTCCTATTATTGCACCACTTGCTTTTATCTTATTGATTTAATTGTAATTAAATTTATTCAGCGTGAATTCGCGTAGCCTCTCCTACATAGAGGTCACAAGCTGGAAAGTCGATCTCACATCTGGTACTTACAGACGGGTGCAGGAACTTTATAAAATTCTCCCCTTATTTGCTTAAAGCAATCCGACTAAGCTGGTCGCTATTCAAAACGCAGAACCGATGAAGAATCAATAAGGAACGGATCATGGCTACACAGACTTTTACGGAATTACAGATAAAGTATATGCTTGAGCAGATGGGGCTTACTTTTGACGAAAACGGCTTGAAAACCCTATTGCAGCATAAAGACACTCTTTTACAGCGCAGCGTACTGGGCGGGCGCGTCATTGGTGGCGGTGTAACCTTGCAAACGCAAGAGTATATCTACCATCGTTATCTGTCCGATGAGCAAAAGCGTGTGATCTACGGCAGTGGCTATGAAATCGGTAGCTCACAACCTATTCCTGATACCAGCGAGAAAGCGTTTCATGTCTACCTTGCACAAACTTATGGAGGTGCTGATGTCGCCGATCTGGTGAAACAGATAAAGAAGAACATCGCTGTACTGACCGGTATTCCTTTTAAGGTTTTCCTTGAGAAAGACCGTAATCTGGCGTTTAAGGTGGTCACACTTTTCTACCGTATTTGCCGGGTTTACCGTCCGCAGATCTTCCGTTTGCTGAAAGTAGAAAGTACCGATAAAGCGAATTTTGAATTCAGATCCGCATTCCCACAGCAGCATGAGCAAAGTGAGGAAAACTCTGCTGTACTGGCGGAAATACTGAGCCATTTGACCTTTTCAATGCCGAAGACATACGCAGAACAGGCATGGCGCATTTTGAGTAATCTCACACTTACATGTGAAAAGATGGCTGTTTATGTAAAAAGTGAAATTGAGGGTGAACGGCATGACCCCGACCATTATTCACGTAATAACATTAACGCAGCCCTAGGAATGATACTGGAAAAACAAGCAATTGAACCCGCCTATGACCGTCTCGATTTTTTGCTCTATGCTTCGCTGGCGCTGCAGGAATATTCAGAACGGAAAAATTCGAACCATCTTGTTATGCAAGCCGTTTATAAAAACCCGCTACAGTTGAGAACATTGCGTTGTGCAAAGGTGCCTTCGTTTTCTGATAAAGATGTTCTCACTTTCCTTACCGGAAAACCTGTCACCCGCGTTAAACCTTCGCTGGAGAAGCAGGCTGGTTTTGTCGAAAGGATAGTTCTCCATTACGCTCGCGATCTCACAGGGCCTTTGCCCACAATGAATAAGCAGATAATCAAAGCACTGATCCTGCATGACGAAAAGTTAGGTGTTCGTATTCCATCGGTGATAACTGGAACGGGAAATGTTCAGCAATCAGTAACTTCTATTTTGAAAGATGCAGAGCGGTATGCCAGAACCGATCCTGAAGGCAACTATCCTGATCTGCGGCGTTATCCTGAGGCGTTATTACTTTATTGGGATATGCGTTATCACATGGCAGTGGAAGCACTATTGTCAAAGCAGGTCGATGATGGTTTCCAGAAAATGTTGTCCATCGCGGAGTGGGAATTGCGGGTTGATACCCAACTGATTGAATATCTGAGATTTAGCGGTATTGTAACCTATCAGTCTTTACCGGGGATAGTGGAAAAGTTTATGCACCAACTCGGCTATAAACCGGGCAAAGTGACTATTTTTACTGACTAAGCTGGCATAACGCCGATGAGGAGTTTACGTATGGCTAATCTTGAGGAAGTGACCGTCAAGGCAATACTGACCGACAAGATAAAACAACAGATTGATGATGGTTCGCTGAAAATAGATGGACTGCAATTACGTGATTCTCGTGGTAAGTTTACCACGCCGCTGGACACTCTTATGGTTAAAGAAGACCAAAAATATTCTCCAGCGCTGATGGTACAATTCCAGAATGAGTTCTTGGTGACGTTGTCGGTCATCAATCGAGATATACGCGCAGGGTTTCGTGAGCAAAGTGACAAATTATCTCGCATTGAGCGCAAACTGGACCAATTGATAAAAAATGAGATGGACAAGCTCAATGCAGAAGTGAACTTTTTTTTCTCCGAGGTCGCAGATCTTGATAAGCATGACTCTGGGCGGGCAGAGCGACTGTTATTCGATGGCAGTAAAACAGCTGCCTTGCTTGCTCAAAAACTAGGACAGTTCATGGATGAATATGTTGATAGCATGGCGCTCCGGAACCAGTATAATGACAGTGATGCTTTGACCTATGGTGAATCAAAGGAGAGGGAAACGGCTAAGCACAACAGGTACACCAGTGACATTGCGGTATACCCTTGTTTTAAAGGCTCCACCGCAGAGGTTTATACTCAGGCTTTCCTGGAGATGCTCAATAGTTTGAACATCCTGAGCTGGATCCATCGAGATCGCAATCTGCCAGATTATTTGATTAATCTGGAAACGCTAAAAAACAAGTTGGTGGGATTACTGAAAGCGCTTGCCGTGGACGATTTGCAAAAACATTTCGGCAAAAAATATCCTGGTTTCCGAGACATGTGCTACCAGCTGTGTCCCGATTACCAGGATAATAATCGTCTCAAATATCGCGGCAACCCGGAGGCTGGTCGCTTGTCTATCTTTTTCAATGAGTTCTCATCTGATAAACTGGCGATAAGGGAAAGAATACAAGACAATTCCAGCGTGTATCAGGATGAGCATCTTCATAGTGCGATAACAGAAATTCTAAATATGCTGGAAAGTATTGATAACCTGAAAACACGTGCCTCGACATTGCCGGATACGACAGAAGAACGGAGTCAGGCTATTTCTGTATTGTCTGATAAATTTTACCTTGCTCACAAGGATCTGGGTAGCTCGAAACCGGATTCAATATGAAGTCTCCCGGACAGGTCTTTATTGTCAGTGGTGACGTCGCTTATCTTCCGTTTTCGCTCATGGCTTACTGAGGCTCTGTTCTCGATTTGGCACCGAAATAGTAGGTGTTTCAGAAGCGCTGTTGTTGGTTAACGCTTGTGGTTTTTAATGCTTTTTTGGTGAAAGACATCCAGCAATTTTTGATGGATGTCTCATTTTTTGTGCTATTGGTGATAGAGGCCATCCATAGAACCCACAGCATTCATACCACAGTAGCCATCGCATCCTTTTGTCGAGACATTCATTTTACCATTCTTGTCTTCACTGATAACGGCAACGCACTGACTGTTACTGTCATTCCAGCCCCAGCGGTGTTTCTGCCCTTTCCCGGCGGGGAGTGGCTGTGCAACACCTTCCAGATTACAGACCCCGGATGCATCACCATAGGATGAGTTGATACTGAACGCCGTATCTTCACCCTGATGTGTCAGGGAGAGAGGTAATTCGTGGTTAATTTGGAATCAGTATTGATTGAAATGGCCCGTCAGCAAGGCCATGAACTTAGCGGGCAGGATAAGCTCATCATCCGTACCCGCCTTAACAGCGCTCTGTCTGCTAAAGGACGATTTCGCCAGCGAATGAAGGCGAAGACATGTCAGTGGAGAAAACCAAACCTATCAAGGAAATACCAATATTGGTGAGCGTAATGGCATGCTGACTTTGTTATCGTTAATGCTGAAACTTTATCTACACAGCAAATGGAGAAACCTAAATGCCAACAATCAAAGCTAGAGCGCTTAAAGAATTGGATGGAATGAATACATCAACCTCTGCACCTCATGCGCAAGATGAAAGTACAGCAAAGGAAATGTTTAAATATCTGAAAGATCTTGGACATCCGCTTACTGGTAGTGAAATTATTGAATATGGTAAGGCAAAAGGATGGAACGGAGGGTTTATCAAGAAAATGGCCGGATGGGCTGATAAAGTTGCTTCTGGTGGCCGCGTTGTTGTGAAACATCCAGGGCAGCTCACTGATGAACTAAAAAAATATCTGAAAGGGTGAATATAAGGCCGCCATCGCGGCCTTTTTTATTGGTATTAATTGTGTATTGCAACGTGTATTGCAAGTCCTACTTTTTTATGAAGCAGCGCTTAAAAAATCCTTTCTGTTCAATGACCTCTTTTCAATCTATTGTATGATGATCCATGAAGCGATACTTGCAGGGTTTGCAATGATGCCTTGGGTCGAGCAGATCCAAAAGCACCAGCTATAAATCGGTAAGCTATTACATAGAGTGATCCTACCCTACCAGCTTATCAGCTGAATCTGCCACCAGTTTAACCATCATTTCTTCTCCCGTTCGTCCATAAGCGGAAGACAGTATCTTTTGACTCTTGCATGAATACCATTCATGAGCCCAAAATCGCATATATAGTCATTTTATGGACTAAACAGACTAAGGCTGACGAGATGGGTCTTAGAACAAAGGCGGGCAAAAAAGGGGGAACATTGTGGCAACCACAATTACTGAGATAACGGACTGCTTTGAGTACTTTTTCAGCTCTCTGTACCGGCGTGAGTTTGTCAAAACACTGCGTCTGAATGAATGTAGCGAGCGGGAACTACTGCCATTAGTACGTTGTTATTTGCTGGGTTGGTTTGCGGATAACATCTCACCAGAAGTCAAAAGCAAACTACCTGGAACTGTTACCGGGCATGGTTTCATTGATTTTGTGATTGACGATGTGGCTGTTGAGTTTGCGGTCCGTAAGCCAACAGCAGCTCGTTCCAATGTTTCGGCAACTGTTAACAGCACGGAAGTGAAGAAGCTGATGAAGCATGACGGCAAAGCCCTGCTTGTACTGTTTGACTTCTCTGACACGCCTTATTCAGAAGAACAGATCGAGTCTTTCCGTGACTGGCCCTCTTTAGGTCGGGGAAATCACCGTAAATCAGCTTTCAACGTAGTGTATTTCTTTGTGGAAAAACGCAGACCGCTGGCACTGGGGAAAATCACCAAAAACATTCGTATCGGCTAACAGGATATTTAATGATGAACAGAATAGTTACTGCATTGGGACTAACAGCCTTAGCCCTCCCGGCAATCGCAGCTCAATACGCTAAGCCTGATGCAGTTACTGATAAAGCAGGGGAACGGTAATGCGGAGTTTAGCATTAACGCATCAGCCAAAGAGGAGTCAGGGATCTGCAACATGGAAGGTACTGGACTGACCTTACGACAGCAGACATATTCTGTCCTCACGAGGAGGCCTGTTCAAAGGCCACCGGGCTGACGCCCTCGAGATGGCTGTGCCGCCTGGCACGGTTATTGATGACAGCTGATGGGTTTTAATTGCTCTCTGTTCCTCAATCGGGTTCAGTCCTGATAAGTAACAACGATGAAAATGAACAATAAATGGCTCAATACGAAAATTCGGGGTTTTGTCGGCTGTTTTATTCCCAAATGGCATATTACTGACACATAATTGCCTTAATTCATTCCTGGCGGCCAGCACATTTAATCGTCACTGATGGCAGTTTGCTGCAATTAATCAGTCGCGAGCCATCATTGATGGTAGCGCCCATCCATCGATCCTGTTGCAGACACACCGCAGTACCCGTCACAGCGTCTCGTTGTGATTTCCACCAGGCCGCTGCGTATTTCGCTGATCACAGCGACACACTCTGAGTTGTTATCACTCCAGACCCATCGACCTTTCTGACCGGACATGGGAGGAACTGTCCGGGCGATACCTTCCATGTTACATACCCCGGTTGTCTCACCATACGAAGAATTGATACTGAATGCCATGTTATGGCCGTCCGGTGTCAGGACAAGGCCGGCATTGGGTCTGGTGTATTCAGTTGCACTGGCGGATGTGGCAGTAAGTATGAGTGCGAGCAGCGCAGTTGTATTTTTCATGGTTCTGTCCTTACTGAGTCTGCGAGTGTTGATAAGCCCCGGCTTCAGCTTTGTGTTACCCGCAAAAGCACCGTGTGTGGACTGAGGGAGCCGGGGACTTTGGCACTGTCTTACTACGATTACAGCCCGAAGACGTTTATCACAAAATTTTTCCCGTCATCCGTATTCTGGATGTTGTAAGTAATCGGGATGGTGGTGCTTTTGCCCGACAGCGTTATTTGCAGGTCAGCACTGCACTGGTAAACATCGGGCGAAGACTGGTGCGAGGTGGTGAGTACGTTGAGAACCGACAGCTGTGCGTTGTCTGCACCTTTGGGCACCATGCCGGACATCTGGGAGTTTCTCATCTGTGCAAACTCTTTTGCCATCTGGCGTTGTGCAATGCTGACAACCAGGTTTTTGGCATCATCGCTGTTACATTTTGGGGTACTGTCATGACAGCCGGTAACTAACAGACTGGCTGCTACAAGGGCGGATGCCGTTATATGAATCACCTGCATGATAATCTCTTCTTTTATTCAGGCCGGTATTTTTCGGCCCGTTGATGAATATTCAGCGGTTAAGAAAATTACTGATATCAATAGCAAGGCCTGCCACATCAAAAATCAGGTTAAGCCTGACAAGCAGCAGTACGGCAATGGCCCAGCCTTTGTTTCCTTCCCGGATAATATTCCATGTGCCCCGCAGGGTCTGTATGCCCACATAAGCAGAATAAACACCACACAGAATATGAAGGTGTCCGGTGCTGACCATAAAATAAAAAATATTCAGAATTACAGTGACAGGAAACCAGTAATA
>NZ_JJMI01000001.1:0-80450 GCF_000705335.1 Mangrovibacter sp. MFB070 | reverse complement strand
GCGACAGGTAATGTCGTTGTATATGCACTCCCAGAGCCTGCTGTATTTGTTGTTGTTAGCCCCCATTGGATGATTAAGTTTTTTTTCGCTCCGCTGATAATCATTGGAATAGTGATATACCCTGCAAATGCCTGGCTACCTGTACACACTCCAGCCAGAGCAATGTTTCCCAAACCAAGGTTTGCGAGACAGGTGGCAATCGCTGCAGCACCATCAGTGGCAATGTCAGCAAACGGGTTTAAACGGGACAGGAACAGTTTTTTCAGCCCAGTCAGCACCTGTGTTTGATCATCAATACTGAGCACAAGTCCAGCTGACTCAACGATATTGGCCAGTTCCTCCTGGATGGCATTAAAAGCAGCGGCGCGTAAACGCGTTGCTGCGACACCACCAGCAACACTCCCGTCAGTATATTTATCGTCGGATGTTGCAGTGGTTTCAACTTGCCCGATTCGGAGCATAGATAGTCCTCACTTGTTTAAGCGATAGTCGTGATACAGATATGTCGATTACGAATAGCTGAAAATAATATTCAAATGGGAGGGGGCGATTTTATTAATGGAACACTCAAGCTGTTTATTACCCCAGGAAGCGAGTGGATCGCCACAATACGCACCACCTGCAACGGCATAGTTGATTGTTGTTTCTGGTGCGTTAATCCTCCAGGTGAACGGCCACTCGTCGCGATTTAACGCATCCCCACAGACAGACATTCCCACCATTGCCGGTCGGAACTGCGTGATGGTGATCGTGTAGCCCAGTGCCGCGGCAACCTGTATGTAATAACTTCGGTTCAGGCCACCAGTGCTGATGAGTTTTGATATCACCGCTCGCTGTCGATCTCTGATGCCGCCGATTTCGCTGATAGCACAGTCATCAGGCAGCCCCAGCGTACTCTCCCACTCCGATAACATGATCGTTGCCGTCGGAGGAAATGCACCGGAAAGCAGCCGCTGGGCATCATTATCTGAACGCTGAAATGAACTTGCCAGCGCGCGCAGGACAGCCGACTGCACAGAAGAAGAATCACGAGGCCACGCTCTGCCCGGCGGCATAAGCGACTGAAGTGCTGAGGTGTAATTCTCAACAGAGAAAAGGCTCATACAAAGCTCACTGTACCAAGAACAGGGATTTCACCAACGTCAAAGGTGATATTTTCCGACGGCGAATTGAGAATATAACCCGTCGTTCCGCTAACACTGCTGATCGCCAGATTGATATCAGACAGATACACAACCCCTGTTCCATCCGGCTGTGCAGTATCAAAAAACAGGTTTGTCAGCGCCGTTTTGATGGCTGCGACAGTGGTGCTGTCTGCATCGTTCAGTCCTGCGATGACCAGATTGATAGTTTTCTGAATGGGTGAACAGACGAAAACGATCGCTGTGTCGGTCTGCCGTGGGTAAATATAATCGGCGACTGTAAGCTGATCGCCAGTGGCCTTTACCGCGCCCCAGTCCTCAATCTGTGAGACACCATCGGTACCCTCCGGGAAACCACCATTGCTGTTATTGTCACACATGATGTATACGCCAACAGTGCCTGCACCGTTCAGGCGGCGCTTTACCCAGGCGCGCGTGACGCCGGAAACCGCCAGCGCCCAGGATTGATAATCTGTATCACTGCCACCCTGGGGCGGATTCTGGAATGCCAGCAGCCCTCTACTTCTAAAATCTTCTTCATCTTCAATATCTGCGCCACCAGTCGCGGCTACCAGCAGGGTTACCTGATTTTCTATTCCTGGTGAATTTGAATCGAGGGTGAGAATTGTTCCTGCGTCGGCGTTTCCACTAGCCCCGCCCCCCGTCACATCATCGCTTATGTCAGGGAGAATCGCCGTCACTGAGGCTGTGCCATAACCTGTTGAGGTGATGATCAGCTCAGTATCCGTTGTGTACTGATAGCCGTCTGATCTGTTGAGAACAGTACCGATGGGGAGGATGGCACCCACCGTTCCTTTCGCCTGGACAGAAGTCGACTGCGCGGCGCTGGCTGGTTTACGGTAAACACTCTTCATCGCCATCCAGCCTGCCAGATTTTCATCCGTTGCATTGAATGGCGTGGACTGTTTCGCGATGTAATCCAGATAGGCATAGTGCAGATGTGCCATACCAGCATCCATGTCCGCCAGCACCTTCAGGTTGGAAAAACGCAGTAACTGGCCGACGGCTTCTAACTCTGACTGCATAAAGGCGCGGTTCTGATCACGCAGTTCCGATAATGTGGCTCGTTTAAACGGCATTTATCTGTGACTCCCACACCCAGTAAAATTGTAATGTTTCCCACGCATTTTTTTGTGGGATCAGGTAGCGGATAAAGAGATTCAGGCGGTTCGGGTAGACAATCCGGGCAACCGGTTCAACCTGCATTACCACACCGTCATCGACGAGCCATTTCAGGGCTTCACGCGCATATTCCTCGCTACGCAATGCTACCTCGCGGGTGAGTTTTTCACGCCGGATTAACCACAGGCGTGAGCCAAGTTGACTGTCTTCTGTCGAATCTCCCCACCAACCACGGCGGTCGTTATCTTCATACGGATCATCTGCACGGGCTACACGGTCGGTAAAAAGGCTGATAATGACGGCGGTCTGAAAATCATCGCCGCTGGTAAGCGCGCCGGGGTTTTCCAGCCAGTCGGCGTGTAGCTCATCGATATTCCAGAGACTTTTAATATCAGCCATCAACAGGACTCCCGGTTTTTTCCGAAGTGACAGCACTGCTTCCCGCCTGCACTTCTTTAACTTCGTGATCATGGAGGTTATAGGCGTCACGCAATTGTTTAAGTGTGACGGAATTAGAGTTGCAGTTATCGATGATATCCCCGGTACATAGAAGTTTCGGGGTGATAAATTTAGCCATGCCGGTTGCTGTCGCGGTCAGATTGTTGGCGTTATTAATCGTCACATCCTGCCCAGCCGCCTCAATGGTTATTCCACTTTCGGTGAGTAGTATCGACAGCCCCCACTGGTTATAAATGACCGTTTCACCAGGATTTAACCCGGTATGGCGATAACTCTGATGGCCGGAGGCAATAACCACCGGACTTGACCGGTCACCACCCACAAAAGCGATCACAACATCACTGCCAACAGGCAGCCCGGAAGAAAAGCCAAAATCGAGCAGGCGGTGCGCACTGGCAACTTCCAGCGGCGTCTGGTACTGAATTTTCTGTGCTGTACCGGAATCATCCTGCCCGGTCACCCGACCAATACCGAACATATTCGCGATGCGCGTCATTAAATTTGCCATGTCTTCCTCACTGGTTAAGCCCCGGAATGACCTGGTAAAACTCGTAGGGCTGGACAGAGAATGCTGCTGGAGGCATCAGTAAAAGCTGAGCATGGGTACCACGCTCATCCCGCAAGAATGTCACCTCAGCGATAAGCAACTCCGTATTTTCCAGTTGCAATGTCGGGAGATTCACCGGGATCAGGGTATTAGGCTCCCACAACTTCCCGGCGCTGTCGCGCCAGCTGTCGATGGTGACATTCAGTTGCTGCGACCTCCCATAGCGCCGGTTCATCTCCCAGTCGATACAGTTCTGTGCCCGGTCTTTCGCGAGCATGGTGGATTCGACCAGAATAATACGTTTGCGGTAACGCATGTCCGCTGCATCTGGATCGCGCGCGGTTGCCAATGTGACCGAATCATATGCCGAACCCGGAGCCCAGCCGGAAATGGGAGACACACCGAGTGAAACACCGACATAATCGGAGAAACGGTCGGCCATAGATTTGCGGTAATACGCATCCTCGACGTTAACCCCCTCTGCGACTCCGCTCGCGGCTTTCTTCGTCCCAACACGGGTAAGCAACAGGCTGCCATCAGGTTTGTCGTAATAAAGCAGTGCCGCCCAGCGGCAGACCCGATCAATGATCTCCTGTGGCGATTCTCCCCAGTTAATAGTGAACTGTGGAACCGTCTGAAGTTCGCCAACATCACAATTCACTTTAATCCCGTAAAAAGACGCCAGCCGGGTGGCAATGTCCATCACGGTGCAGTTGCTGATAACGTTGTTCGGCCACTCTGCTGAACAGTCAACAAAATCCTCGCACTTCCCTCTTCCGGTCGCCCGTATCTCATGCCTCGCCCGGTTTATTGAAGGCAACCAGTCGTCCACATACCCGGTTATCACCAGGTCTCCGCCAATTTTTACAACACAGATATTTCCCTCTTTTACGAGCTGCTTTTCGTCGCTTCCGGGGTAATAGTCCATCAGACCGAGATCAAAGTCGGAGGGAAAACGCTCAATTCCCCGTGTGACACGGACAGAGTCCCACCCGGAAATGATTTTCCCATTAACTTCCAACGTCACTTCATCCGTCATTTACGCAGCACCTTCATTTTTGTGGGCATAAAGGCAGGGTGCGGAACAGACGTGGCAGCGATCAGTTCACCGGCGCGACCAACATCCTGATACAGGCGGTTAGCCAGCGTGAGTGCGGGAAGGGACGCTCCGGAACTGTACTCAACCAGGTTAACAAGCCCCTGGGATCTGGTACCCATTGTTGCGATAAATGACTCACGCAGATTGAGAAGCGCCTGATAGATATCATCATCACCGCGATCCCCTGCTTTCACCAGCGCCAGATCAAGCTGAGCGGAGACACGCTCCGTAAGTGCATCGGCCTCATCGCGACTTCCCGGACTGGCAGAAACCGCAGCAGTAACCATCGCGCCGGAGCACAGCACCAGAATGACAGTGTTTACGCTGTCGGCGACATACTGATCCGCACTGGACTGTTGATATTGTGTGCTCAGCGAGTTTGCCAGAGTTTCCAGCGCTCGCAGGCGTTCATTTACGCCGCCAGTGGCATCCAGAACTGAGCCGACCACATCACTGACCCGTTGTACAAACTCATCAATGGTGGTTGAATTATTAAGGGAAGAAACGCCACCAGAGATATTCTTCCTGTCCGTAATCGCCTGGGCCATAGCCTGTTTTACAAGCGCACCTGGATCACTGGTGTCGTCCGTAGAAATTTGTCCGTTAGCTCCCGACGCCCCTCCTGTTGAGCCCTGGCTGTAGCGACCATAACGGGTATTACCGAATGTCGATTTCAGTGTGTTACCGATATTTGTCACCTCGCTGATGGTACTTTCAACGGTATTCGTCCAGAAAGCGATCGTGTTTTTAATGGTTTTAATGCCCTGGGTAACACCACGTATTTCGCTTTTTATTCTGGCTATGGCACTGAGGACAGTGGTGCTGGCCAGTTTCAGATAGTTTGTTTTTACCGCCGTTGCGGCAGCCGTCGTTGTCGTGACAGCAAACACCTTCAGCCCGGACTCGATACAGGTCAGCGTAAACTCAAAGGATCTGCCGCTGCTCAGGCTTTCGCCAATCCGCAGACCATTTTCAGGAATGGATACCGTCATTTCACCGAGCGTGGGGTGAATAAGCGTGCCGGCATCTTTTGTCTCACAGGCGGCGATTAACGCCAGGCGTTGCTGAATAACATCCCCGCCGCCGTAGACCACACTGTCCTGAATGATAAAGCCACGAACGGTGATTTTACGGACGCCCCGCCCCATATCTTCTATCCATGCGGTATCACGGTAAGGGTATTCATGCACAGCAACACGTCTGCCGTGGCTCGTTTCCCCGGCAAGCACCGCGAAGGAAACACCGCGAAAACTGGCTGGCCGCAGGGACTGATACCAGGGGGAGGAACCAGAATCCGTACCCAGCAGCGATGAAAGTGCGTCAGTAACAATTGCCATCGGTTCTCCGAAAAGAAAAAACCGCCATAAGGCGGCCATGTACTCAGTTATTGCTCATGGGAAAAACAACGCGACCGCCACTGCTTACCGTTGCACTTTTACGCGCGCCCGTCTGGTCGTTTGTAATGGTCACATCCAGTTTCATTGGATTATCGTCAAAGGCCGTTTTAATGGCCTGGCTGATATCCCCACCAGCACCATCACCGGCACCGGCACCACGCTGTTGTGCGAGAATATTTCCATCTCTCAGACCACGCCATCGGTCGTCAAAAATGGCAGTATTGACCCCATCGGCAATTTGATCACGGCTGTATGGCTGAGCACCATTTTCATGTTTTATCATTGCAGCCATAAGCCGCTGCAACACCTCTGGATCATGAAGATTTAAACGTTCTGCGGGCTTATAGCCTGTTATCTGAGAAACATCGTCAATGTAAGCACGGGTTTTATTCTCCGACGATGGCGCATACGTATGAAGAATGCCGTTCAGGGTGTTATTGCCCCGATCTCCATAAAGCATGAGCTGACGCGCCTGAGCGGAAAGCCCATCTTCATCGTTATTAAACTGAACAAAACCACCATCAGTACCTGTCGCATTTGGAGCGTGCCGCAGGTTTCCTGGATTGTGGTTGCGCAGTCCACGGGCATTATTAGGTTGCTGATCGTAGGGAACCTCTGAAACACCGGGAACTGGCTGTAAAGCACCGTTAAGATCCGCCTGCAATTGTTCAGCCGCATTAACCGGCCTCATCCAGTCGTTATAACGCTGCCGGAACCCGTCGGTCATCACGCCAAAATCGAGAGCAACCTTATCCGTCGTCCCCAACGACTTATAAAACTCAGGGTTGTTATAAGCCCAGCGCAACTGATCGGCTTCTTTACCCCGTGTGGCGCCGAGAAAATGTGACAGGGAGATACTGTCCAGCCCATTTGTCAGAATATCTTCAACCCCTTCCAGACCATCTTTTACTGACCCATCAGACAAAACAGCCCCGGAAATTTTCTGGCTGGTACGATTTTTAAGACCGTCCCAGGCGGCACCAAGCTCATTAATGGTCTGGTTGAGCTCGGTAAGCTGGTTATTGATAGCCGGATCAACGGTCAGACCAAATTTATCGGATTTGGCCAGCAGTTCTTTCAGACGGTTTCCTTCCCGCATCAGTGACAGCGTTTCAGGGGTAAGCCCCAGCGCATCCGCCACGGTTTTCTGCATCTCCGGGCGCAAACTGGGAAAAATTTGTGCGATGGACTCGATGGTTTTCAGTACATCAACTGTGCCATTTTTGTTTTTAACGATCTGCGCCCCAATCTGGGACATCACCGCCAGCACACCCGAATTATTCCCGGCGGCAGCATCGTTGAATGTTTTAAATAGCCCCTCAACCGATGCATGTGCCGTCTCGCTGTCAGCACCGAGTATCTGCATGGCACCTGACAGGCGGGAAAAATCATCGACGCGCATCCCGGCATTTTTAGCAGAAATGTCCAGATCGTAAGCAGTGCGTGATACCTGCTTAAGTGCATCAGCAGCGGCCATACCGCCTTTCGCCATGCCATAGGCAGCGGCACCTGCCAGCCCAAACCGGCCTGCCGTTCCACCGAATTTAAGAGCAAGCTCCCCTACCATTTTCAGTGGAGGAACCATATCGCCAATAAACTGCACATTGTCCCGTGCAGCGCGGGACATATTCGACAGGCGGCTGGAAAGCCCATCCAGTTTATCGTCTGATTCCTGGCCGCCGAATTTGAGTCCCTTTCGGGTTTGCTCAATCTGTGGGTTTAGCTTCTTAAGCGCCTCATCAATCCGGATGATTGTCGCTGTGGCCTTGTCCCCGGCGGTCAGTTCAAAATCAAACGAATTACTCATCTGCAGATCCTCGCCTTATTTTATTAATCCGCTTAGCCTGTCCGACCCACCACATCAGACGATCGAGCGTCATCCCCCACGCCCGTTCATCTGACCAGCCAAAGTAAGCTGTTATGTCTGCGGCTCGCTCTTGCCAGAGGGTGAGGATCTCCAGGTCAAAAAACCCATAAGGAAGTCCTCGCACTTGCGGAAATCAATGAAATCCATTTTTTGTAATACGGACTCGGGGATACCCCCTGAAGTGAGCGCGATCAGTAATCGCATAGCAGCAAGGGAGGTTTTTGCCACCTGTTTTTCGTAGAACTGTTCCGCCTGCGACAACGTGGGAGCCCGCAGCGTCAGCGATTCATAACGAATATTCTGCGTTGCGTCTTCGAACGGAACGTCCAGTGGGATTTCTTTAACTCGTTCAATTTCTGCCATCATCAGCTCTCCGTCACATCAGCGCCTTCCCAGCGCACATCAAAGGTTGCTTCTTCGCTTTCAACTTCCTGCACGTTGACTGTCCAGAGCGATTTGCCAATGATTGTTTTACCGTTGGCCAGTTCCGCAATCACGTTGACGTTAGTCTGCCCGTTGAAGCCGGAAACTATCGTTCCACCGCTGTCACGCACCTGACAGGAGATATATCCAACAACGGGTTTTTCTTTATACCCATGGACACCATCCATACCCGTCAGAGAGGAGCGATTAACCTTCGATGGACTGTATTTAAATTGTCCGACAACCATAATTGTCACCCCATCGACAGTGACATAGGCTGTCCCAGCGAGACGGTTTGAAGTATCTCCGGCCATGGTTATGCTCCTGTGCTCGCCTGAAGGCGGAACTGATTAAGCAGCGCGAAGATGCGCAACTGGTTGATAAGTGTCCCGGTCCACAGTACATCGACACGGTTCGGGTTACTGGCGTTTTGTTCCACGATAAGCCCTGCAGCAAACCCGGCGGAATCCTGGACGTAACCCTGGTACTCCAGCGTCTGGTATTGGGCAATTTGATCAGCGCGGATGATATTTGGCGTGACGATCGCGGCGCCAGGCGCAAAACGCGTACCATTGGCGGCCAGTTTCATGCGGCCAAAACGGCTGGTTACCTGAGTGCGAAGAAAACGGACAACGAAAGCAAGGGTAAACAGCGTTTCAACCTGAAGATAACTGTCGTCGGCATCGCCATAGCTGTTTTTCTGATAAGTGGTGATCAGGTTTTCAATGCGGACCGTACCATCATCATCCACTGTGAATGTTGAAATACCGCTGTAAAGGAGATTGTTACGCTCAGTAAGGTTGAAGCGATCTTCCAGTGCCGGAGCCAGCACACCGGAAATCGCCAGGCTTTGCAGGGGACGTCCCGGGTCATTGCGCAGGCTGACGGCTGCCGCGCCAGCGTATCCCGCCGACCAGACCCACGGTGGCGATGGTGACTTATTCACACCCATCATCGTTTCATGCTGGTTGTTACGCGATTCCCCTTTCGTCCCCAGCGCTGCATAGGTTCCGGTTGTTGTGGTAAATGCGTGGCCGTAAAGCTGCTGATCCCATGACCAGCGACCGCCGCTGTCGGACAGAAACGCTTTCAGCGCATCAATGGAAGTCGTGTCATCGTAGGCGCTGACGATAAAATCAAACGTCCGGTCCTGAAGGTTAGCCAGCGCACCTGTGATATCCGGTGCTCCAGCCCCACCGGCCATCGGGGTAATCGTCAGAACAAGGCCTTCCGGTGTGGCTTCACCACCCGGAGTACCTTCAAAATTCAACCGGATATCAATGTTGTTACCCTGTGAACCAAGGTTTTTCGCCGTCAGCGTAATGGTGTCGGTCGCCGCTGAGGCAGTAACGGGCAGCGATGTTTTGGCATTAATCGCTGCCGCCAGCGAAGTGGCAATGCCTGCGACCGTATCCGTCGCCACAACGGTCAACTGAATACGGATGCCTGCGATATAGAGCGAGATAACCCCGGTATCCGTTGGCGCGCTGGAAACTTTAATCGTGCCGGTTGCTGCGACCATTGAACCGGAATCTTCCTCCAGCGGCAGGATCCAGATTTCAGAGGCAGAATCATTGGCCTGATACGCTGTCATCATGGCGTGCAGTAAGCTGCCCTTCCCGGCCAGTTCGCCGACGGTATTGGGCGATGAGACACGCTCTGGAATGCCTGCGGTCGCCGTACCTGCAGACAACATGCCGCCGATAAGTAACGTGCGCTGCGTCGCGGTCGCCGTGTTTGCCATTGAATTATCAAACTCGACGTAAAACAGAGGGGTGCGTAGGTTATTGGGTACGCGTGCAAACGGAACTGTCATTCTGTGCCTCCCTCATTTTTCTCTGTCGTTGACTTTACCGTGGCCACTAAGGGAGTTACTGGTTTTTCAGTGATGGAAACATCACCATCACTCAACCGACGACGCCAGAAAATAGTATTTGGGACTTCCGCGCCCTCTGCAGGCAAAGGGGAGCCCTTGACAGGGTCGCGAACGCTGAGCCCGTCTTTCGGTTTAACAAACATGGGTTACTCCTGAAGGTTGGTATTAGCGCCAGGCACGGGTGTGCCGTCGGGCATCTGAATCCGAATATCGATGCCCTCAAGTGGCACGGATTCAACCGGATAAAAATCCTCTGGCCCCTGGTAATATTCGATGTCGATTTCGTAGAGAAGCTGACCAAGGTGCGCTTCTCCATCGGCACTGACATTGATGGTTGAACGAATTTCGCGGTACTGCTGAATAACCCGGGTCAGTTCGTAGCTGTTAACCACAGCCTGATCGATTTGCTCGCGCAGGGCTTCAAGAGCCAGTTCAGCGTCCAGAGCACCATCGTCATCAGTTTCACCGTCATATTCCTGAATACGGCCGGAAATACGAACTGTGGTTATGGTGGTAAAAGCGGGGGTGTTTCGCCCCTGTGAATGCTTGTGATCAAAAGGAGTCTGCACCAGCAGGCACGGGTACATTGCGCGGGTTGTGGGAAAGTCGCGGGGGGAAAATACATTTTCTCCGGCGCTTGTCTTTCCCTTCAGCGAATCCACCACCAACTGGCGAACATTGGCTGCGTTCATTTTGCCTTCACTATCGTCAGTACCAGTTTCATCCCGCCGTGGCTGTCCGGCTGAACATCAGCAATGTTAAAGAGCTGATTCACTGCCACGCCGCCGACAATCTGAATAAACACGCGATCACCCTGTACCGGCAGCAAATGCCCATAGAATTCCGCATCACGCACCCCGAGCACTGGGTTAGTCGTGTTGATTTCCGATTCTCCATCAAGGTTTGATGACGCCTGAACATAGCCACGATCAAAAACCCCGTTCACAGGGAACGGGGCTCCATTTTTTGGCCGGTATTCATGTTCATCGCCGAAAACATGATGCAGGGGAGCAAGAAGGTGCTCATCCCAGTTGACGCCCATACCCTACTCCGACGTTATGCTTACCGAAGGCTGTACCGAGAGGATGCGCTGGCGAAGCTGCTCAATATCACCGATAACACCGGCTTTGAGCAGCCGCACAGCGTCCGAACCTGTTACCGGTATAGTCATGTTTTCTCGATAAACTTTACCATCATGGCGAATATGGTTACCTTTCAGCACCACGTATTCCGTTTCCATTTCCGCATCAGTTTGACTATTTTCGCCAGTAGCATTCAGATCTTCATCAACTTGTTTTGCCATATCAAACCACCGTTGCACAGAGGGAAGCGTTTACCCGGCTCGGGATAACCAGCGGTGCAGACTGCATCATCAGTAAGCGCTGAGCCGGATCTTCTTTCACCCAGGTTTTAGGTGCGAACGCGAGCGGACCATAATTGAAGGCCGGGTCGAGAATGACGCCAAAGGCTCGCGTCCCCATCAAATCTGCACAACTCATGAGAACGGCACCATCCGGAATCAGCGGTTCTTCGACGCCGGTAATGGGATCAATCGCCCAGTCGTTATATAACCAGAGGTCAAAGTTACCCCAGCGCCCCTTATAGACCGCACCCTTCTGAATTTGTGCGCCAGCATTAATCTGGTTCCCAAATGGACTCAGTGCCGGAAAGGTAATGGCGTTATCCTTGATCGTGGTATCCAGCCGGAATGCACGCCATGACGAATTGGTGAATACCAGATCTGTCGGAACCGCACCGGATTCTTTCAGGAACTGCGTTTGCCAGGTTTCAATATCATCTGATGGCTGGGTGTTGGTCGTGCCAGCAGCAACAGTCAGCGGCCATTTATCAGAACCACTGAGGGTGATAGTCAGGTCTGAAGACCGACCAAAATCCACTACCTTGGTTTCATACCCTTCACCGTTAACAGTGACTGTACCCGATACCAGCGCGCTGGCCGCCATCCATTCAAGTCGGCGGTTTATCATGTCGATCTGATCTGCCATCTCGAACTGAAGATTCAGCATCTCGCGTTCGGCAGCGGTATATTCGCCACCAATACGTTCACCAATCTGACGACGAATGGGTTTACGTAAATCGGGTGCACGCTTATCTTTGATGTAAGCTGGTTTGAAGGTATTGGTCTGGTATTTGCGTGATTCAACCAGTTTACCTTCCACCAGCGGAGATACGAAGGGTGCCATACGGCGGACACCCACATCCACATCAATCGCAACTTCTTCCGTTTCGTAGGTCACTACATTGGGGAAAAAGCGGTCCAGCAACCAGTTCTGACTGAGTTTCAGGTTAGGAACCACCTGCACCAGCACACTGGTATCAAAAATATTCTTCATATGCGATCTCTTGATGATGCCGGTTATCACACCGGCATAATTTAAAAATGAGTGCAACCCTGCCGCAACCGGCAAAAGGTAAGCTGTGAGTGAGTGGGGAAAAATCAGGCGGTGGTGACGGGGGCCTGAATGCTGTCACGCAGGAAAATGGCCAGAGGCCGTAAGGATACTTTCATATCTGCAATCGTCCACGAATTATCAATAGTGACGTAATTCTGGTTGAATTCGCCCATCAGATACACACCGCCGATCTGGTCAGAGGTTGATGCATCAACATCATCGACCAGGATTGCCAGCGGTGTTTCGCTGCCATCCGTCGCTGTTTTAACGCAATGCGTATATTTACCACTGGCGGTGATCACCCCCAGGACGGTTCCACGCTTGTACGGTCCACCGGTAATTGTCACGCTGTCAGTCACTAACTGAAGTGTGCCGGCGATAAGCTGATCCGGCACAAACAACGAGCTATTCATGCCCGGTACAAACGGGTTTGTTCCAAACTGATCCATTATTTACCCCCTGCGGCACCACGGCCGGTTGCACTGTCATAAAGGCCCATCATCTGTGTTGCCAGACCTGCGTTACTGCCGGTTTTCTGAGCACCATCTTTGCCCAGGCGGACCTGTTCAGCATCCTGCATGCGCTCATCAAGAGAACGGTGCCCGTTGCCCTGTGGCTGTTGAGGGCGATTGCTCCGCAGTACATCAACGGCAGCGGCGGAACTCATGCCGGTATTGAATGCCAGCGATGCGGCCAGCGCGACATTGTTCACCGCAAACTTACTGCCGAAAATACGGGCGCAACGACGGCGCTCAGCCTGACGCGCCTGGCGGCTGGCTTTGTCGTCTTTGCGATCATCACCGTCGTCATCTTCCGGATCAGTGTCGTCATCGTCTTCAGCATCAACGTCGTCATCGTCGTCTTCGGCGTCATCCTTGCGCTCATCGTCTTCGGCATCAACGTCATCTTCATCGTCTTCGGCATCATCCTTGCGCTCGTCGTCTTCGGCACGACCTTTTGCCTTGCGGGCTTTTTTGGATTTTTCATCATCCTCTTCCGACGCTCGCGCACCACCAAAGAAATGAGCAAAATTAAACGGTTTAGCTTTAGCCATATCAGGCTCCTGTTAATTTCAGTAAATTTCGAAACGCTGCATCTGGCGTCATAACCATATCTGCCAGCCCCAGCGCGACGCCATCCGCAGCCATAAAACAGGCCGCTTCGGTGTCACGCACCACCTTCTCTTTCATCCCCCGGTTGCGGGCGACCGTACTGACAAACAATTCCCCCATCGCATTGATATCGTGCTGAATAGCGGCAAACGCGGTATCTGACAGCGGCTGATAGGGATTAGACTCGGCCTTACGGTCACCGAACGTGATGATCGTGACCGCCACACCGGCATTTTTAATCTGTTGTGACCAGTCAACGTGCATCGTGATCACTCCTACCGAACCCACGCCGCCAGTTCGCGGAACGCAAATACAGTCGGCGGCGCTCGCAATGGCATACGCAGCGGAATAGGCGCTTTCCGTCAGGATGGCATGAATGGGTTTCTGCCCACGGGAGTTGTAAATCACATCCACCAGATCAAAGCACCCGGCCACCTCTCCGCCGGGTGAATCAATATCCAGGCAGATGGCTTCCACTTCCGGATCATTTAACGCAGTCAAAAACGCCTGGCGGATGCCGTTATAGCCCGTCATACCGCTGTACGGTCGCAGGCTACCGAGTTTCTGCACCAGCGTCCCCTGAATGGTGATAACTGCCACCCCCGATATATTGTCATAACCGGGATCAGAACGGGTTTCCCGCTGGCTGCTCCAGTCGTAGCCGTCGTCATCCTCCATCGCAAAATTTGACTCAATCCGGGTGATGCCCAGCCGGTCGGCCAGCGCAGCCATCACCACCTCGGCTTTTTTGGGATGGATGGCCAGCGGTGTGTTAAACAACCGCTGCGCTAAATACGGCAGATTCATTTTTCCTCCGGATCGGTAATTGTCTGGCTGGCGAACTTGTCCGCCTGCGCCCAGCTTGGGAGTGGAAGCCCCCGCTTGAGGCATGATTCGATTTCGCGCTGACGCTGATCGAGGACTTCTTCCCAGTCTTCCCCGACGTTTTCCCCGACCTCGATTTCAAGCGTGGAAAGCCCGGCGTCCAGACCAAGAATGGCCCCTTTTTTCTCTGCAACCGGATCCACCCACCCTCGCCCCGGCCCCATCCAGCGGGCACGGGAATAGGCTGCGCGGGCATCCACAAAATCTGGAGCGCCAGCAGGAAGCGGCAGATCTTCGTTGTCGTGAACCTCTTCAACGAAAGCGGTAAGTACCGGCTGCGCCGTTCCCATGGAAAAATCATCACGGCGGCGCGTCAGTGTTTTCCAGGCTTCAAGCAGGGAAGAACGCGCGGAGCTGTAGTTAACGTCAGACCAGTCCTGCGTCACCTGTTGTGGAGATAACCCGGTTCCTGATGAGAAATTACGCAGGACCGCAGATTCAAACACTTCAAAATTGCTGTAAGGGCGTGCGGCATTGACCGTCGTAATTTTTTCACCGGGGTACAGAATAGGCATACGAGCACCGTTCTGAAGTGTCAGCCTACGATCATTGTGAAATTCTATACGCCCGTCCTGGTAGGCACCCAGGCTGCTGTCATCGAAGCTTTCCCCCATGGCAGCCTGCACCATTTCAGAGTCGTAAGGCGACTCAATGTAGGCGGCGAAAATGGCATTCAGGATAGCCGCTTCCAGCTCGCTCTGGTCATATTTGACCAGCATTTTCAGACGCTGAACTACGGGTGTCAAAATGCCGTTCCCCCTGTGTTGCGCACCACGTTCATGGTCAAAATCATGCACAACGTGTGGTCGACCCCAGGCTGTTTCACGCGGGATACGGCGCCATGTCAGCGTTTTTGCGCCACTCCACCAGTCACCGATATGAGCCTCGCGGATGTGATAGGCGATCGGCGCACCGTCAGCATCAATTTCAACGCCACCACGAATATTCGGCAGGTCAAAATTCTGCTGCGGATTACTGAGCCTGTCAGGATCAACCACCTGTACGGTAGTGGCATATCTTCCCCGCCCACGTCCAAGCCTGTCGGTGCGGTACTGCAACACCAGCAGCGCATCCCCATCGATGAGCTTGTGGCGAAACGCGAGACGCAACATCTGCGGAACAGTGAGCTTACGCTCCACATCGCAATAACGCCCCGTGTCATAAGCCCAGGTTCGCCAGTGCGCCTCCAGCGCCTTGCCGTATTCTTCCGCCCAGGTCGAATCAAAGGTTTTTTTCCCGGTCATCATTCTGAGCACGCGATAATCGGGCTTCATAATCGGGCGAAAATTGGCCCCGACGGCATTATCGAGCAGACGGGTTATGGCACCGCTGGCCCATCCATCATTACGTACCAGGTCACGGGCACGCGCGACGATGCGATCCCGGTAAATGTTGATTTCGTTATCAGGCGACCACAACGCAGGCTGCCAGTTTGCCAGCTGATCGCTGAACGAATCGGCGGCATCATACGGAACGCGGCCACCACTGGTGAGCATGGACGGGCGACTCTGACGGAAAGGTGTCCCGTCCGGCCCGAGAATTTGCACTTTGTTCATCAGAATCTGAACCTCACAGGTTTTCTCGGACGGGCCACAATACCAAGTTGTGCCTGAAGCAGCTGTATCAGTGCCAGCAGGTCGGCAAGGGAGCTTTGCTGATAAGAGACCGATCGGGTACCGTCTCCCTGTGAATAGGAAAACGAAACACCGCGGCTCCCGGTCGTTAAATCGATATACGCCTGCTGGGCTTTCGCCAGCGCATCCCTGAGTTGTTCATCCGTCATCGCGCCCGCAAGTAAACTGGTATTCCGGTTAAACATGGTTATCCTTATTTCGGCAGGAGGTTTGACAGTCTTTTCCGCTTCGGTGCCGTTGTTTCCTCAACAACAACACCAGGAAGTTCGTAGCTAATTTTTTCTTCAGACGCTGACGGAGGTGGTAACAACCTGTCCGGGTTCGCTTCAAGATTGGCGGCGCGAATGTTCAGTTTCAGGCCCATGTGCATGAGTCCGCACAGCGCGGCATACCCATAAACCCGGCAGTCCAGCGCCTCATTCGCGCGCCCGGGGATCTGTTCCCAGACACTGAACCGTTGCCCGGCAACAACTTTGTAGACGAGGCGTTCCGCCAGAAGCTGGTTGAAATAGCCAACATCACGATCATCAGGGAAATGCATATACCCCGGCGCTGGTTCATCCTGTTTGGGTGGTTCGAGATGCAACCTGCCGCGCACAACATCCTTGGCCGCGTTGACGCCGATGATGATTGGCCGGAACTGCGCTTTGCTTTTTGACGAGGGTCGTTTGGTCGGCCAGACAGGATTACGTTTGCCGCCCTGAGCGGACTCCCCCTTTATGGCCCAGATGCGACGGGCAAGGCGCTCTTTCGCGAACTCGTAGACTTTCTGGGTATGATGACCACCGGAGTCATGGCAGGCCGCCATGATGGTCAGTCCCCTGCCATCATTCCGGCGCCAGACCTGTTTCAGATACGCGTCAAGCCGTTTCCACGGTTCATCGGTCTCCAGATCCCCATAAATAACATCGTGCGCTACCGACCAGGATTCTTCGTTTTTCCCCCAGCCAATTACCTCAATTTCGAAACGATCGTCCTGGGTATCAATCCCGGCGGTGAGCACTGCCACCCTGTCATGCACCGGCGCAGGAAAGACTTCCCGGCGCGCCAGTAAGATATCGACAGGAAGCTGCTTGCCGTGGTTTGGCCGGTGAGGCAGCCCCATCTGGGTGTTCCACCAGGCCTGTTCTTTGTCCGGGTCGCCTTTCGCTTTGATGTACTTCTCCGCGATGTCGGATGGCTTATCTTTCTGCCAGGGGCTGAAAAGTTTTGATGCCTGATAACCAGCGTGTGTATTTTCAACGGCTTCCCGTCCGCATGCCGGGCAGATGGCGCGGTATACTGCGTGGCGCTCTGATTCCGACCAGCGCCACACGGTATCCACACTGCCTTCATCCTCTGCCCGCCAGGCATTGTCATAAGCCATCAGCGGGGAGTGCCGCTCTCCGCAACATTCAAACACCTTTGTCTGATGCCAGCGGATGGTCTGTAACGCGCGCAGTCGCTGCCCTTCCGACCAGCCAGCCCCGCAGCACTCGCAGTGGATCATGGCTGATTTGGTGAGGTGCTTATCCCCCTCTTTTGGCCACTGGACGTGTTTAAAAAAATCCAGGAACTGCCGGTGCCCACAGTGCGGACACACCACAGACGCCCGGCGCTGATCTGAATCGGCGTAGCTGTCCGCTATCCGGCTTTCATCTTCGACCGTCGGGGAGCAGGCACGGACAGACAACCAGGTCAGACCAAACGTTGCCGTTCGTTCTTCTGCCAGCGCAATAGGATCGCCCTCGCGCGTTATTGGGTATTTGTCCACCTCATCTGCCAGCAGGATACGAATCGGGCGGCGAGCAAGGTTGTCCGGGCTACCAGCCCCTGCCAATGCAAGAAATCCGCCAGTAAAGGATTTATAGAGAATGGTTTCCTTGGAGCTTTTCTGTTTTGAGTCGCCAATGATGTTGCGAAGAACGGGCGTTACGCGCACCAGTGGGCTGATTCGCTCTTTTGAAAACTGCTCTGCCGCTTCCTCTTTCGGTTGCAGCAGCAATATCGGGCAGGGATCAAGGTGTGCGAAATACCCGAAGAGGTTTTCCAGCAATGCAGTTTTCATTAACTGGGTGCAGCACATCACCGTGATGATATGAACACCGGATTCAGTCGCCGCCAGCATCGGTCCTCTGGCGATCTCAACAGTAGATGTCTCCCAGTTCCCCGACGTGCTTCCCGCCTCTTTTGCCAGTTTCCGGTAATCATCGGCCCATTGCGGCACGCTGATCCTGGGTGGCGGCGTCCAGCCTTTCCGCGCACTCAGTTTCAGGCGCTCAATCTTCTGTTGGCTTAAACTCTGGCTCTCCGAGGACTGAGATATGTTTGTGGACATGTTCAATCAGCACCTCTGTCATCCTGTCCGCTGGTACATCCAGATCAGCAGCCATGAGCGGAGCTACCCTGGACGGCCAGTTAAGCCAGGCATCACGCTGTTGGCGAAAGGCGTTGAAAAGAACCTCCTCGGCGACAGTCATTTCAATGAGCTGACCATCTTTTTGCTGAAACTCTAATTTTGTGAGTAATGCCAGATAGTTCTCTTTAATACGGCGGGCTTCATCCAGGGATAATTCAGCCCCGTTCTGAAGAATAAAATTCATGGCGATGCTTTCGGGTGAAGCACCATCATCCTCTTCTATCTTTACTACCTGCGATGAAGCAGGGGCAGCCGCTTTTTTTGCCGGTGACGCTGCTTTTTCTGATGTGGGGCGATTGATCGTTTTCCTGTATTTTTCCAACAGCGCATTCGAGGCGTTAACATCGATATCATCGCCGGAAATAACCAGCCATCCTCTGCTCTTCCACATAGTAACTGTTTTACGACTTACACCATGCAGCCTGGCAAAATCGGACTGATTCATTGCTACCCCAGTGTGTTACCTGAACCTGTTACCTGGATCTGTTACCCTGGAAGAAAGGTAACACCTGAGGTAACAGATCATTTTTCAAAAAGTTATTTACAAACAAATACAAACCAGAAAATGAAACAAAATGTAACTGTTACCTGTTACCCAAATTTGAAAACCTGTAGCTAGGAAAACAACGCGGCGCGCAATGCCCGTGCAATAAAAAGGTCCCCGGAAGGACCCATTTTCTTATGGCTGCTATTCAGCTCAGCAGCTATGATTATCCTCAGTCAATGCAAGGAGAAAATAATGACCAGAAACAATTTTTTCAGAATTTGTATCATTGCAGCATCACTTATTACCTCCACAGCACATGCCCGATGGGTAACCAATACTGATGACGACTTATTCTCCGGTGGGAAACAAGCAATGATGATCGGAGAGGTCTCCAACCAAAATGGAGCGATCATTTTTGATTGTACGAAACAAAATATGTCAGTCTCATATGTAGAAATGGACAAAACTTCTGAAGTAACCTCAGATATCCCCATGGATTTGATATTAAAAGTTGACGCTAACAGTCCAGTCAAACTCGACGCAACTCTCACCAGGCGAAATGTTCAAGCTATTCAGATATCATCGAATGATGACGAACAAATAAAGACTCTGCTAAAACAAATTAAGGATGCAAAATCAAAAATACTCATTGGTTTTCAAACCAAGGATGGCGGAAACCAAATTTCATTATCTGGCAATGCATCTGGTTCAACTGTAGCTGTTAACAGTTTTGTGAATGCCTGTGAAATAACTCTGTGATCTTTACATCGTAGTTTTTTATTTAGCTGTTCTGATAGCCTCAGCAATCTCTCGGCTTAGAGCAGAAGGCATCAGAGCAGCGGCCATTGTGCTTGCTCGCTGCATATATCCCAGCGTCGGGGATACGGCCAGCGCATTACCAAACTGTATCAGTAGCTTTGGTGCTGGTTTTTTCATACGGTCACGACGTGTGCCGTTTGGTGACCGCTTTGCACGCTTCGCTCCTTTCTTGCTTTTCCTGGGCTTTCTGCGCTGCCAAACTCCATTCACATCACCAACCGAGCCAATGAACACATCCGGTTTTGCTTTAAGTTGAGCCATTTTTGTGCGTGGCAGGTTGCCGTACTTATTGAGTTTGATGTTTTTGGGATTGAGCAACGCCTGACCGTTCAGCTTGTGCTGACCACCGAACTCGAACGGTTCCAGGTAAGCAGCAGCGGTGTCACGGACAAACACTTTTGCCTGTAGGTTATTCTTGCGTGCACCTTGTGAACCAACAGACTTAACGGTAAACGGTGTCGGGTTATCCAGATGGCGCTGGAGCGCTGTGCGTTCTGCGGCCTCTATCTGTCTTGCTACCTTAGTCATCGCCTGTGCCATCGCAAACGGTATTTGCTTTTGTAGTTGGCGTAATTGCGCAGAAAGATTGTTCAGGTCTGCCATATATCCACCTTTGACTACATGCGAGGCTCAATAAAAAAACCACCCAGAGGTGGCATTTGTAGTGGCATAAAACCTACCGAAGACGGCATAATTATTCATCTGAATCTGCGTAACTATCTCTCACAGTTCCAAGCTTTGTTGAGCCATGGGCAACACTCCCATCCCCCAAAAGTACGTCACAATCGAACCCAGGGTAACTTTTTTTAAAGTTTGCATCCTTCCATTCTTTGACTGTCATATCGTTTTTAGTAGCATTTTTCTTTGTGTACTGAGGTATATCCTTCTTATCCCCACGAACGTTAGTACCGTCAGGATATTTGAAGTTTACATCGAAACCCTGAACATCCCAGATTTTCTTTTCTACATTTTTAACCTGTGCCATATTTTATCCTTAATGTAAATGTGCTTTTAAGAAGCGCCATTTACATATCGGATGATCCATAAAAGACTTTAGCCAAATTTCAGTAAAGATGTACTTCTTGATCTACCTGTCAAGCACATCTCAGTAGAGCTCTGCAACACAGGACATTCCCCAAAGAAAATAGTTTTTCCCAGGCTCACAACTGAAAGACTCTCGATTGTTTAGCGCATGCGAAGCGCAATAAAAAAGCCACCAGCGAGTGCCAGTGGCTTCTTGTGGGTTTAAAAGATGAATTAATTCGTGAAGCGGATGCTTTTTGGGTCGACAGTTAATACTTTACCATCATCCAGCTCAACAATTGCTTTGACAGGTGTATGCATTTGACCTGAATCATCATAAACCTCAATAGGTGCATATTGCACAAAATTGCCCTCTGGTTTTTCGTACATGCTTTCAATAATGCATCTGCGCGGTTCATTAGCCATTGGAAACCCTTAGCTTACTTGAGTGGAGATAACAGACTATCCACAAAAATAGCAAGGTCAAGGCATTGTTGCGGGCACTCAGTGAATTACTGCTGTAATGCTGTGATTAGCCAATAAGCAGATCTGGTTGAGCTGGGATGAAAGCCGTTGTGAAAGAGGCTCTCAGCGTTCAGATTCCAATGACGGGAAAGTCATCATCAGTCGGCATAGTCATTCTTCCGGCTTCATCTCTCCCGCCAATATCCTCAAGCATGTCACCAAACTCATGCACCAGAGCATTCATGTATTTAATCCCGCGCTTGTTGAGCAATGGAGGCCTGCCACCCATAAATACCGACCTTGAGTCTGGTTCGTTTGCTTTCTGAAGCATCGATACATAGAACCTTCTGCGCCAATTTTCAGATTTTCTATCGGCGAGGTAACCGTCCAGTAATGGCATGAGGAAGTGTCGATCCACTTCTATATCACCAGACGAATACCGATAAACTGGACGTCGATTGATCGACATCAAATGCAATACATAAGCTTCAGCTACACGCCATGCAAAGAATTCGTGAGGCTTTATATTTTCCATCACTCAAGCCCCGGAACATTAATCTGAAGTCTGGCGTATGCTTCCTGTCGGTTGTTTACCAACTGCCGTTTTCTTCCACCTATACCCCAATAGTTCATGGTCCTTGCGCAATCACTAACAACTGCGGATTCTTCTTTGAGAATGTGGTCTGCCATGTTGGCTTCCGCCATGTAACTGGCAAGCGTGATCATCTCACCAGAGAAGAATTTATCCAGCACCGTGTATACGCCGACCTTGAATGCAGGATCGATGTAACCTGCATACTCATAAGCGAGAAAGCGCGTGACATAGGTTCCACCATTACGGCCTTTAATGATTCTAAATGGTGTAGATTCTCCACCTTTTATTAACTCGTTGATAAATGAGCGTGTTACGGGACTGCGAAGAAAGTCAGTAGGACGAAGGTTATCTACATTCCTACCAGCTGCCTTTGCGGCTTTCCATATGTCGGTGATTGAAATGAACTTCTCATCATCAATGCGTACCGGCGTATCGAACACTGCAAGTTCTTTCATAGCGTTTACCTTATAAAAATAAGCCTCGTTGCCCAGAAAAACCGCCCACAAAGAAGCCGCCGCTTATAACGGTGATTCTCCGAGGCTTATTTCTGTAAGGCCTTGTGTGATGTTCACGCCGGGCATGGCGCGTTGGTTTACTGCTGGCACAAAAAAGGCCACCGATTGGCAGCCTGTATGCAGCTCTTCGTGCCTTGCTGGTTTTTACATACCCGGAATCACGGGTATGTAAAATTTACGATGCACTGCCAGCCGGTGGTGATACATCACCAGTCACTGTGGTAGATGTCTGGCCGGATTCGGCAGCTTCTTCCTGTAGTTTCTTAAGCAACTCTTGCGCTCTGGCCTCTGCCTTTTCTTCAAGCGCCTGGGCTTCTGCTGCGGCTTTTTGTGCTTTGTTTGCTGCGTGGGCTTTAATCCTGTTACGGATCGCCTTCCAGCCGCCAGCAATAAGCAGCAGCACTACGCCAATGAATGAGAAGTACAACAATACAATTTGAATCGGTGTCATTTGGTGGTTTCCTGTCGTTTCTGTTCAGCCAGCCGGATAGCTGACAACTGGTTATTTGCCTGTTCCAGGGCCGTAAGTAATGGATTAATCCACAACACCGCCTGGCAATAAGTCAGTTCGCTGGTGGTAGTGGTACCAGAACCGGTTGAGTCAGTGACGTTGGAAGTGGCTGACACTGCGCCGGAACGTAAACGGTTCGCGTATTTGAGCAGCCCGCCAGCAATATCAGCAGGGACAGGCATATCGCATGTTTTTTCACGTTTAAGGATTGTCCTGTATTCGATAACAGTGTTGTCAGACGCTGTCGTTGCGGCGTTATTTTTTGAGGACGTATCACTGGCTAAAGCGTTAAACGCTGCTAACTGGATAGCCTGCGTTTGAATTACTGTGGCCTGTAACGAAACCTGAGTTTCAGCGGTCTCCGCCCGGTTGCTGTTACTTTGGTACTGGTAACCAACAAAACAGCTGGTGCCGACAATAAGAAGAAACAGGCTAACAATAATGGCTGCTTTTATTTCTGCGCTCATACAGGCCTCATGAAAGGGCTTTGAGTGCAACTCCGTAGCGAGCCCGGCGATCATCAATCCCGTTATTACCGCCATTAATGATTTGCGTCACCCGGGCTAAATCACCGGGATATTTCAGGCATCCACTGGTTGCATAGAACCATGCAGCTGACCGCGCCGCTTCACTGGCCTTTTCCAGTAACTCAGGCGAGGTAACCAGATCCAGCTTTAATGCAGCACCACATTTACGGTAATTATCCAGACCAGTAATTTGGATAAGCCCGCGACCACGATACTTCCAGCCATCACCCGTTGACTTGTTACCCAGGCGATTTGCATAGACCAGATTGGCAATGGCTTCCTGTTGCGCCTTGCGGCCATTCACCCTGCCAAGCATATTGGCCTGGTAGGATGAGACGCGGCGACCAAATACGGCCAGTAAAGCCATCGGGGTATAATTGAAGCTTTCAACCAGTGCATTGAAACCACCTGATTCATGCCCGGTCTGAGCGATGAACATGGCTTTGTCCTGTACTGAGCTGATACCAAACTCAGACATGGCAGCCTCAATATGAGAAAACCAGACAGCAGCAAGTTCGGCGCTAACTCCAGCCGCCCCTATAAATTGAGAAATATTCATAACCTGTACCTACTAATATTGGCAGGGGAGTTTTTATGTATAGAACGATAAATTTGACTTAAGATTATTCTTAGTAATTGCAGTTTTCATAATAATAACTGTGCAATTGCCAACTTACAGGATGCAGTGATGTCGCTGTATCCTGCTTTTTTATCTGTGGAGTAATTTGATCAACTGAGCCACGTTCCCGCGAACGCGCAGGATAATGACGCAGATGAGGATATTTGCCAGTACCACCAGCCAGTGCGACTGATGATACAGACCGAAGACAAACCGGAACGGCACGGAGGCATACACCAGGACAATGATGTAAGCCAGCCAGGAGATAAGCGGGCGGTGTCGGGCATCACCACGCTGATAGAACATCAGCACCAGCACAATCACACCGCAAATTACCGCATTAACCAGCGCAGCAGGTTCACTTATTGTCATTTGGACCACCTCCACGGAATCGGGGAAGCATACCTAGCAACCTGTCCAGATCCTGATTATTCACAAAGGTCAGAACCTTAATGATGAGAGCTGATACCGCTGCAGCACCAATGGCATCAAGTGGCCTGTCGGTATACCCGGTCAGGTCTGCCAGTTTTGCGCCCACCAGCCCGGCACCTAACACGCCGAGAATGAACGATGTCAGGAAATACCCCATCAGCCGCCAGCGTGTAATGTTGGCTGCCGTAGCTACGTAGAACACTGCCCCCGCGAACGCACCGAATACAACGCCATAGTCGGTATGAGTGACAAAACCGTAAAAGGTAGCGCCCAGCATACCGCTGCCAAGAATGGCACCAGCACCGGATACAGGATCGGACATTTAGCCCCCTCTTTATTGCTGTGATTCCTCTCAGGATTGAGGGGATAAGGGACAAGCCAGCAGACACAAGATGAAAGGGTTATCTGTGAGTGAATGTCTGTGACCTGAATGCAGAGCTCACTGAGGTGAGCTAATTATGATGTCTATTTGACTCATTCTGTGAGGCGAATGATTAATTACAGTGGTGTGCGCCGGTCTCACACTTCACGGCCCAGGTATTACCAGAACCGATCATGGCAGGATTTTTAATCCTATCTGTTCTTTCACTGCAAATAAAAAACCCCGCCGTGGCGAGGTTATAAGTTTTTGTGAACGGTAGACACACAATGCCCATCGTTAAGAAAATCCTAACCATTATTTTTGAATATTGCAAGCATCATGCAGACAAAATTCACAATAATGTTGCTATCGTGTGACTTTCCTCAATTGCTTCTCTGCGTATGTTTCTTCCTGCCAGCACTTCGTAACCAGCATATTGATCACTGATGCATAGCCGCTGTACCACTGATAGCTCGTTAGATCCGGAACCAGTTTTTCAATCACTGCTTTAGCCAGTGTCGTTGGTACCCGGCTGTAGCGATTGCCGTTACAACGACCACAGACTTTCATGGTTGGAACACCAAGCAGTTTGGTTCTCTTCTCATCCAGAACGGTGCCCTTTCCTTTACACCCGCGGCAGGCTGTACTGACTTCACCTTTACCATCACAGTGGGAACAAAGCATTTCCACTTCCTCATGGCGAACTGTGGGTTCTACACCTTTTACGCCAGGGTGTTTCACCACATCTCGCATCGTCCGGATCACTCCTTTCCCGTGGCAATGTGGGCATTCGCTTTTACTGGCTGCGGAACGTGAATAATCGGCATAGGCAAACTTAACCAGACAATCCACAATCTCCAGCCGGGTGGATTCTGTCAGCTTGTTCAGTACCGGATTATCAAGTGCCATCGCGTAATTCGTTAAACCGTCAATGGCTGGCTGTGGATCCTGAATCCCCATCTTTGCCAGGAAGAGGTTAAACCCAAGTGGCGCTTTTGACTGAACCATGCCCTGAGCCGCCATCACATCAGTAATGGTGAGGGATGCACTCCCGGTAGCCGGGGTTTCATCATTCAGTTTTGGTGATTTCGGTGAGTAAAATTTCGGTAATGCTTCCAGATTCATACGTATTCTCCACTTAAGCCAGAACGCCAGTTGCCAGCGCACGGTCAATAAAACGAAACCACAGAGCCAGCTGGCTCCCGTACTTTTCCTCAAATGCCACGGTATCGGCGTGTAACTCGTCGTGGTGCGCCCTGCACAGCGGTATCACGAATAAGTCATGCGCCTTTGTTGCCATCCCACCCTGCCCGTGGCCAATAATGTGGTGGGGGTCGTCTGCGGGTTTACGGCAGCATTCGCAGGGCTGCGATTTTGCCCACTTCGTGAATTTTTGGTTTACCCAGCGTCTGCGCTTTGGTCGCAGCATGAAGGATTCCGGTGTTTCCGGGTCAACCGCCAGGGTTAGTACAGGTTTTACGTGTTCCTCTATCACGCTGGTGGCCGGTACCGAAGGCATCAGGTCACATTCGCGGTAAACGGATTTGATGGGCTCCACCTGCCAGCCCAGCGCCTGTTCTGCCATTGGCTCAGGGAATGCCTCAAATACACGCTGGCGAACAGCCCACCAGCACAGCTCAGGCAGTGTGAGTGTGTGGCTTTCATCAAAGTGAAGTGCTGCCCTGGCCTTATCCACTACCCACTCAACCACGTTCTTCCTGGCGATATCGGTAAGTGCCTTAAATGACTGATCGCGAAACTGGGTGTCACAGTGCCAGCAAAGGCGTAACGCGCCTTCGGCTTCTCTGCGGGTGGTTATCTCATGGTGGTGATAGTCACCCTCGCCCCACTGGCAGGTGTTCCCGTTCATGAACAGCCAGGCTTCAAGAGCGCTGATGCCACCTGCCGCCTGAATAACCCGTTCATCGAGAAAGAAACGAAGCAGATACGGATCTTCCGTGAGTGGCTGCCTTACGGGTGGTACCAGTCCGGTGGGCAGATCTGCCATATCGGCGGGCTCATGCTCCACCAGCACACGCCCACGGGAAAAGAGTGGCATCAGTTCCGGTCCGGGGCGTAACAGCACAATGCCCATTTTCCGGGCGACATCCGGTGTTAACAGTGCCCTCATGCTGCGGATCCCTTCATCACATGCTCAATCCACAGCCCACTAACCCACTTGATGCCTTTTGCCGTGAAGCGCGCCTGGCTGAATGCGTGGTTGGATGTCTGCGAGGTACCGGTTTTTACCTCAAAGCGTCCAAGGGCAATATGCTGATGGTGTGGTGTCAGTGTGCCACCCAGCCGGTACATGATGTTGTTGTCCAGGAGGAACAAACGAAACTCAGGCTCTTTGGCATTCAGCAGCTTTGCCACCTGGCGAAATGACATCGAACCACTGGCAGTACAGTAGCGATCCACAAACTCCACTTTGGGCGCCGCGGCTTCTAACTTCTCTGCCAGTTGCTGTTTTTCTTCCGCCAGGTCAGCGGCCAGACGCAGGGCTTCGGGGAGTGATTGTGGTACCGGCGATTTCTTTGCTTCTTCCAGCTCCAGCCAGCGATCAATAACCCGTTTACGCAGCACGACGTTGTACCCAGACACCAGTGTCAGGCATAAATCACGCGGCAGGTGATAACACGGATATGAGCGGCCACGGTCATCCCGGTAATCTCCCGAAAACTGGGGAGATTGAATTTCGAGCTGTAGCAACATGTTGCGGATGTCAGCCATAACATGGTCATGTCGTTTCTCACACAGGCCAGCAATTTCCAGACTGGACATGGCAGGGAAACCCGGATCACTAATAACGTTCATTAAACTGCTCATACGTTCTCCACTGTTCAGGCGGCTGCACCCGCCGGTTTGTACAGACTTATCGTGATTTCGACCTTTCCCCTCTTCACTACCGGCCCCCACTCAATCAGCATCTTTTTAACCTGGCTGTCGTCTTCCCATACCCCGGCATGCGTCAGGGCATCGAACAGGGCCTTGTTGTAGTTATCCAGGTCACGGCGCTGGTTGTTCGGCGGGAACAAAACGATTTCAACCTCTGCCAGCTCGCTGGATGGCTTTGGCAAACGGCGTAACTGTTCGATGATGGCGGCACAGGCAGCACTCTGATATTTACGGCCCTCGGCACTGACCAGGATACGGCCAGCCATTGGCCCTTTGTTCGGCGAGCGCCAGTAGGCGTTAACACTGGGTGGGAATGGCAGGATAAGCTTCATGCTGCCTCCTGTTTTGACTGACACATTTCAGGCAAATTTGCTCTTACCAGAGCCTCTGCGAATGGTGGTGGTACCGCATTACCGCACCGGGCAACCTGCTTGTCTTTCGCATATTTCACGCCACGATAATCCATGTCGATGATGTACCAGGATGGGAACCCCTGAGCTGCGTAAAGCTCATGGGGCTGTAGCATGCGCATGCCAATATCAACAATTTGATAGGCCACTCCATCGATGTGAACCAGCCCAGTGCTTTCTGGTCCGCAATATTTTTCCAGGAAAGTGCGCACTTCACCTATATGCAGACCACCAGCAGTAACTGTCGGCATGGGTTGATCAACTGGCTGCCCGTCCCGGCATGTCCCGCGAAGTTTTACCAGGTGTGAGGCAACAACAGCATGGTGGTCTACTGTCGTCACTGAATGTGCTGGCTCGTCCATCCCTACACCTGCCCCCTGATAATTACCGCCATAGTGTTTAGCGAGAAATGCAGAAACAAGCTGGGATTTACCACCAAAGCCAGCAGTTATCGTAGCGCTCGGTTCATCTGCCCGGTGCCCTGTACTGGCTCCAAACTGGCGAGCAATCACCGGCGCAACAATACAGGCGCGGGACTCTTTGAGGATTGTGTGTGCGGATTTATCTAAAGGCCTGGGTTTTGCCTGATACTCACTGCCCCCATTGCCAGCCAGGAACGGAGTAACTACCGGTGTCGCAACAGCATAACCATGGGTTTTGGTGATGGTCTGTAACGGCTCTTCCAGTGACTGGCCCCTGAAGCAGTCATAGTTACCTTTGCTGGTAGTGTGATTGCACTTCACGATGAAGGGCGATGCACTGTCGATAACAAACCGCTGTATGCCACGGGCAATACGTTTCAGGGTGTTTTCAGCAAGTGGCTTTTTGCGATCGAAAATTGACGGGCACGGGATTGACCAGTCAATGCATTCAGCGGCTGTGCGCCAGGGTTTCAGTTTCCCGCTACGCACATCACTGGATTTAGGGTCGCCGTGCGTTGCATCAGGCCACGCTACTGATTTTCCATCACAGCGCATGACCATGAAGAAACGCTTTCTGATAGTCGGTGCACCATAGTCACAGGCGCGCATTTCGCGATAATCGACGTTATAGCCAAGCCCGGCAACGAGTTTACTGGCCTCTTTGCTACCCGGGTTAATGCCAAGAAACTCACAGGCCTCGAGTAAAGCAGGATGATCAGCCGGTATGCCACCGGAAAGCATGCCGCAGAATGCTTCGAATGTTTCACCAATACGGGCAGGATCCGGGCGCATTTCCCCGGTCAACAATGGGCCCCATGTTTTAAACTCTTCCACGTTCTCCAGCATCATCACCCGGGGGCGAACAGCCAGAGCCCAGCGAAGAACAATCCATGCCAGGCCCCGAATCGCTTTCTCTACTGGTTTGGCACCTTTGGCTTTTGAGAAGTGCCGGCAGTCAGGTGAGAACCACGCCAGGCCAACAGGTTTCCCGGCAGTTGCAGCACACGGATCAATATCAAATACGCTCTCGCAATAATGCAGGGTGTCCGGGTGATTGGTGGTGTGCATCGCAACCGCATTCGGGTCATGATTAATCGCAATATCCACACTATGGCCAGTTGCCAGCTCAATACCCGTACTGGCTCCGCCGCCACCAGCAAAATTATCAACAATGATTTCGCGCATCAGGCTTCCACTCCCATAGCCAGGACAAGGCTGTTTGCTGACTGAATGATTTCAACGGATGGCATGCGTTCCAGCCACATGCGGTTTATGTGTGACTTAAGTTTGTTTTGTAGGGGCTCGGGAAGCAGATCCGCCTGCCCGACCTGACCAAAGATAACGTTAACCTCTCCCGGCCAGACTGAGCAGGGTTTTATGGCTTCCCTGACAGCGGCACGCAGATGACGAAAGTTCTGCCAGGCTTCATGGTCAATATCATCAGCGATGGCAATGAATTGCCCGACCGATAACCCGTACTCTTCTGCGCACTCTTTGCTGACGGTGATAAGACGCTCTGTAACAGACTGGCGAAGGTCGTCATTATCGAAACCCTGACTGGCAACAAACTCACGTAGTTTGATGTCTGCCTGATCCTGTTGAATAAATGCCAGGGCTTTGCTGATAGTTTCCTGTGGAATCGTCACCATAACGGGATTCTCAACGGAGTCTGCCGCCCAGGTATGGGCATACCGGGATTCAGTGAAGGTGTAGGCCTCTTTGTCGCCGAACGCCGCCACGGCACATGCCAGGGTAGTGATGCCACTCTGGCTGAGAATATCTTCCCGGGTCAGTGGCATTTCTGGTTTTTCCGCATCTTTAACTCTGGCGGGAGCCGGTTTCTCTTGCTCTGCCGGTTCCTCAACAACAGGTAAGTGTTCAGGCTCTTTTGCCATACGGGCCAGCATGCGTTCAGCCTCAAAGCGAACCTGACTCATAAAGGCATTGCCACTCGCTTCCAGATCCGCACGGTTGATATAGCTGACTGCCGGGCCTTTCCACGCCTTGTCGAACACAGCCACAGCCCCGGCAAAAAATGCACCAGTCGGTTTTTGCTTCTCATCTTTCGGGATAAACCAGGACGGCAGATCGAAACCAAGACGCCCACGAATAAAGGCAATATGGTCAGCGTCTTCTGGCCACCAGACCTCACTGGTTGCAGCCTTGATCAGGAATACATAACGACCGCCCTTCTCACGCATGGCCATGGCATGTTGCATGATGTAGCGCATCCCGGTGATGTAATCCCCTTCATGCTGAGAGGCACGGCTGTACGGAGGATTGGCAAAGGCAGCACCGCCACCCAGTGTGCTCAGTTTCTCTGACCAGTCCTGCTGCATGGCATTATCTTCTGCGGTGTACCATGCAGGGCATTTCGCATTACTTTCATCAGCAAACAGGTCCAGCACCAGTGGGCCAAACATGGCGTTAATGCCCCAGAAGATGCCATCGGGTGTACACCACTGGTCACCCACTTCTTTAAGTTCGTGGCAGGGCTTAGAACGCAGGGCTTCAAGAGCCTCACAGTATGCATTTGTCATGAGCGGAATCCCTCCGGAACCTGGCTGTAATCAGTACCGGCATAACTGCCTTTGAATGTGTCCACCCGACCAGTCTGTCTGCTACTGACTGGCAATGAACCCAGTTTCAGCATCAGTTCATCCCACTTCTCACGCAGTTTTGACGGGCTAAGGATGTTCCTGCACCAGAAAGGGTCTTTGTTTGCCTTGAGGAAAAGCTCACATATTTGCTTGTGAGTACGGAGATCCTGAACACGCATCAGGCGAACTTCATTTGCCCAGGCTGTCCAGTTTGGCTCTTTCGGGCGGGTTAATTCTCCGTCAGTCTCAGCAGCATGCTCGTACATTCTCACAATGCGCTTCCAGATGTACTCTGCACAGGTCAGGTCATCCTGAGTTCCCCACTGGCGTTTTGCTGCGCTGTACACAACAGCCTCAGGGTGACGGGTAATAAAATCGTTGGTGGAAGTATTGCCGTCCGGTTGCGAAGCGGCCGGACAAGAAGGGTTTATGATCTGTTTGTGGTGATCTGAGTAATGATCTGTATAGAGAATAGGTTCCGCGACTTCGCGGTTAGGGTTCCGCGATTCTGCGGTTTCGGTTCCGTGATTCTGCGGAATGGGTTCCGCGACTTCACGTTTCCCGTTCCGCGATTCTGCGGAATCCAGTGTCGGCGGGAACAGGGCGTCAATTAACGCATCACCATCAATGCGGTAATGTGTCTTTTTCGTACCGTTAACCTGCTTCTGCGCTTTCTCAACAATACCCGGTAACCACCGGGTGCATATCTTGTTTACCAGGCGCTGTACCTGGTCGTCACTGACACCCCGGATCTCTGCTGCCAGTTCGCTGTGCTCTTTGTAGAACCAGCCGTCCTTGAGGTCAGACTTACCCGACCAGAAGACAAGCTGATTCAGCACCGCACCAAGCGCATGTGCCTGCTGGTCACCAGAAAAAAAGTCGAGGTAAGGCACCGGGATAGTAATACTGTTCCGTTGCCCAGACAGCGACTGTACGATTTCAAATATCTGGCTCACGGATCCACCCTTTTAAACTTTTCCCTGAAACGCTCAACAGGCTGCATGCACTCATGCGGGTAGCCCTGGCGCATAAAAATGACCTGCTGTTTTTCCCGGTCGTAGCCAATGACGTGGACAAGAAAACCTCGTGGGTCTTTGTACTGGCGGTCAAGTTCCTGCATAACGCTCTGGCCCTCCGGTAAAACACCCCCACGACACCCAGCGCCCGACTGTGGTTACATGCCACCCAGCGCCCTGATACCATTCGCTCATACCGCCATTGCGTCGTTCCTGAAATATGAAACGCCCGTAGTTGCGGTAAGCGGCTGTTAGCCGTTAAACTGTTCATGCGTTAGTTTCTCCACGAATACGACACGCCACGGCGCCCGGAGCTGCACACTCGCGGGCGTCACCTTTTTCTGGCTCACAGAAAACGCGATAAAGCAGTGTCAAATGCTCCTGCCACTTAGTCATCACCTGGTAACTGTTCTCTTCGATTTGCTCTCGCTCAGTAGAATCAATCACCCCATCAGCTGTAGCCTTACGCAGATACTGAGAGTGCCTACCCATCCATTCGATTGACTCCATCAGACGCTGGTTTATGTCGCCGTTGTCAATGTCATCAATTTCCACTAGCGGAACGAATACCCCACCACTACGGCGAGCAATTGCATCAGTGACATGCTTAGTGCCGCTTGCATCCTGTAGCACCATTGCCCATTCCAGAGGGAAGATTTGATCGCCTTCATCGCGAAGCCGGTTATAGAGTGCATCAGTTGACAATTTCCCAGCCCTGTACAGACCGAGCCACTCAGCAGCTTCTGCATACCCTCCCGGCATTTCAGTAATCGTTCGTTTGATTGCGGCCACCAGCCAGGCTGGCTGTTTTTCTACTTTCCAGTGCTGCTTATCCACGGTTAACCCCTTCTGTCTGTGGTTGTTTTAAGCTGCCGTTTCATTAGTCTTTTTGTATGCAGCCGGATCGTATTTGATGACCCCATTGGTCTTCTTCTCTGCAAGTAGTGCGTATTTCCATGGAACAGTTTCTTTCCACAGACTTACTGTTGATTTCGAAACACCCAGGGCTTTAGCAGCTGCTGTCGCTGTGCCGAAGTGCTCGATTAGCTGTTGTTTAAACATTTCACCTCCAAGGTATGTCAACACGAGAAAGTTTAATGTTTCAAACTAAAAATAGTCAAGAAATTAAACCAAAGAATGTTTAAATTTTTAAACATGAAAAATGAAACTATGAGCGACCGCATAAACCAACGCATCAAAGCGCTGAAACTGCGGAGCACCAATTTGATTTCAGCTACCGGAGCCTCAAAGGGGACGGTTAGCCAGTGGGTTAATGGTGGTACCGAGCCATCAGCCAGATACCTCAGCAAATTAGCTGAAGTTCTGGGCGTCTCTGAAAGATGGTTAACAAATGGTGGGCTTGTAGAAGAGACATCAGGTAATGCCTACCCGGGGCCGGAAATACGGAGACGTGTTCCGTTGCTTTCCTCTGTTCAGGCTGGTCATTGGAAAGAGATGGTTGAAGGGAACCTTGATGAAGTGACAGAGTGGATTGAAACAACAGCTAAGGTATCGCCATTTGCTTTTTCTTTAAGAGTTACTGGTGACTCTATGTCTAGCCCGCCAGGAGCTGGGATATCTCTTCCAGATGGTTCGCTTGTGATTGTTGATCCTGACATAGAGCCAGCAAGTGGAAAAATAGTTGTAGCTCGTCTAAATGGCTCCAATGAATCAACCATTAAGAAATTGGTTGTTGATGGACCGAATATGTATCTTATGCCATTGAACCCAGCATACAGGCCAATACCCATAGACGATAAATGTGAAATTGTCGGAGTATGTACAAGGGTAGAAATGAATTTACCTTAAATAAAAGCATTGCAAATCAACCAGCTTCGGCTGGTTTTTTTATGTCCAAACCAAATAAGTTTAATTTTACGAACTTTGTTATTGACAGATTTGTTTGATTAATTAAACTCTAATCATCAACAGCAGCCAGCTGTTGATAGCTAAGAATGACAAGTTGCACCATCCCTGTTCTGGCGGCCCGGCTTCCCTTGATGGTCGGTAACCGCCAGCTTTTTCAGGGCGCAGGAGTCTGGTGTTTATCCATGACCCCAGACCACTGCGAAGGAACGCAAATGCTGTGTAGAACCTTTGGCGGTACCAGATCTTCAACCCAACACCAGGAGGATGAAGATAGTGTTCTGACTGGTACCGCAATTTTTTACACAACACACAAGGGCATCACCGGGTGACGGGCTCATTCCCCAATCCACCCGGGTGGTTGCAGCCACAGGTGCCCTTTTGTGTTGTGTGGAGAAACTAACCGGCTATAACCATGGCCGGTTTGAAAGCAATAAAGACTGAGAAATTAATCGCCACCCGGCGAGGGATTCGCTCAACCAAAATTCAGCGCGGTGCAGCGCGTAAATAATACGGAGAACTGACCATGAGCTTTATTCAGACACTATCTGGTAACCATATTGATTACCGAAATATCAGCCATGATGCTATTTGCATTGAGGATATTGCTACTGCCCTTTCCCATGCCTGCCGGTTCGCAGGGCACCTGCCCGAGTTTTATTCCGTCGCCCAGCATTCAGTTCTGGTAAGCCAGCTGGTACCCGGTGAATTTGCCTTTGAAGCTCTGATGCATGATGCCGCCGAGGCCTACTGCTGTGATATTCCGGCACCACTGAAAGCACTGTTACCTGATTACCGGGAAATAGAGCACTACGTGGACAGCGTGATCCGGGAAAAATACGGATTACCGGCAGAACATAGTCAGGTCGTCAAATATGCAGACCTCATCATGCTGGCTACAGAGCGCCGGGACCTCAACATTGATGATGGTACCCGCTGGCCATATCTGGACGGCATTTCGCCCACTGAACATTTCACTATTACCCCACTCTGCCCTGGTCAAGCATCAACGCTGTTTATTAACCGGTTTAACGAACTGGAAGGACGTGCCGCATGAACATGTCACTGCACGATATGCCGATTGAAGAACTGATCCGGACAGCCCGCAGTTATGCCACCAGCATGACACCAATCACTACGTATACCGAAATCATGCACGAACTGATTAACCGTATAGATGCACTGCGTGTGCGTGGGAAGGTTTTGGTTAACGAAAACGCAGCAATCAAATGCATGAATGACTGTCTGGCGGAAGAGTTGCGTGGACACCAGCCGGCTGGCGCTGAAATGCACCTCATTTGGCAGAAATGCGAAACCCCGCTTACCGATGAGGCCATTACAGCCATCAGGGCTGAGGGTGTGGAGATGTTTGCAGAGTATTGCCAGAAGCGTCGCGGTGAGATGATGAAAACCAGGCCAAACGAAGCAGCAAGCAACGAGGCGATTACGGCCACTCGCCGGGCTGGTGAATTCGCATTGTATTTCGCCACCCAACTCCGCCAGAGAGGTGATTCGTTATGAGTACGGGAATTGAACTCATGCAGCATGCTCTTGGCATCAATGAGCGTAATCGAGAACCCTACCGCAATTATTTTCTCGCTGGAGACGGTCATGCAGACAACTCACAGTGGCAGGAGCTTGTTACTGAAGGCCTGGCTACATCTCGACCTTCGCCAGATTTCTGTGGTGGTGGCGTTCTTTACCACGTCACGGATAAAGGGAAAGCGTTAGCAATTTCCGCACTACCTGAGCCGAAGAAAAAGACACGATACGAAGAATATCTCGATGCAGATAGCTGTCTTTCATTCAGCGAATGGTTGCTGGGTTACCGAATTCCAGAAGTCGAATATAACCGCCAGGGGGAATGCCGGATGTATCGCTGCTCATACGATGCTGCTTATGGATACCCGCGCCGTGACGTTGAAGGTGAGTGGTGCAAAACCAAAAAAGCGGCCAAAGTCAGCTACAAAGCAGCACTACGTCAGGGGGTGAAAGATGGCAGAGCTCATTGATGAAGCCAACGAACGAGCTGAATTCAATATCAGCATAGCGATAGCCAACGCCCGAATTAACCACGATGCGGTTTCCGCAACTCACTGCAAAGCCTGCGGCGAACCTATTCCAGAAAAGCGCCGTGTAGCCGTTCCAGGCTGCACCATGTGTGCTTATTGCAAGAGCGATGCTGAACTGAAACGCAAACAGGTAGGTGGTTTATGAGTAAAACACTCTATGCCCGTTGCATACGGCGCTGGGAAGTTAAATTTAAAGGTCGCTGCGACTCGAAGTATAGCCCGTACTGGCGCAAGCGTGACATCCGTGGGTATATCCGCGAAACGGCAATTATAACGGCAGATTGCATGGTTGAACGCATGGCAGAGGATAATGCCCGTGTGGACTTTTGTGGGCATACCCATGGCTGGTCACCTGATTTTTCAGCCTGGTTTGATGAGCGCCGGGCACAGTATTTAAAAGAAGCCCGCGACTATCTCAATCAGGAAACCACCACCGAAGAGATAGACGAAGAAATTGAGAACGAGCTGGAGGCATGGAATGAGTGATATCGCCACATTCACAAAAGAGCATTTAATCGCCGTGTGCCGTGCCGACGTGGCTGAAATGTCGAAGTTTTTGAAAGAGGGTGAATTTAGCAACCCGTCACGCGCGGCCCTGTATTTACGTATTACTGAAATCGCACTGGCATCGCTAATGGCTGAGTCGGTATTGGATCGAGATCAGGTTCGACTTGAGCATGCTCAGTGGTCGCAGGCCACCTTTGGCAATGTCGGTCCGGTTGGGCCACTAAAACACCTTTCCAAAGAAGCTATGGAGGCAGCAGCAAAACCCAACGACCTTAGCGAATGGGCTGATATGCAATTCCTGCTCTGGGATGCTCAACGCCGGGCTGGTATCACCGACGAGCAGATTACCCAAGCGATGATTGAAAAACTGGAAGTGAACAAAGCAAGACAGTGGCCTGAGCCTAAAGATGGCGAGCCTCGTTTGCATATCAAAGAACAGTCTCAACCACCAGTACCGGAGGCCTGATATGCGCCAGTATTCATTTGGAGCTAAAGCATTCGTAGTGTGCCTGCTGGGTGCTTTGTTGTGGCTGGTGATTATTCTTTGTGGCCTGATTGCGGGGTGAATATGGAGTCGGTCATTCAATTGATGCCCAATAAATGGGTTTCAGAGCAAAAGCTGATAGACATCACAGGGCTTCGCCCGGGGACAATCATGCGGGCCCGCCGCGAGTCCTGGCTCGCCGGGCGTGAGTACATGCATATTTCGCCGGACGGTAACCCAAAAGCAAATAGCGAGTGCCTGTACAACTGCGACGCAATCAACAACTGGATTGAACGCCAGGCAGCAAAACAACCGGGTGTGAGATTGTGATGAAAACTGTAATCTATACCCGCTCTTGGGCGCAGGAGGATAACAATGGCTAAAAAGGCCTTTCCAACCGGCGTTGAAAACCATGGCGGATCCCTTCGCATATGGTTCATGTATCAGGGCGCCAGGACAAGGGAAAGTCTTGGTGTACCTGATACACCAAAAAACAGAAAAATCGCGGGAGAGTTACGGGCATCAGTCTGTTTTTCAATAAAAACAGGCAGCTTTAATTATGCTGCTCAGTTTCCAGGTTCTCCCAACCTCAAAAAGTTTGGTATTGAAAGTAAGGACATCCTGGTTTCTGAGTTGGCCAAGAAGTGGCTCGAGCTCAAGAAGATGGAAATCAGCAATAATGCCTTCGGGCGGTATTGTTCCATCGTTAAAAATATGCTGCCACGGATTGGCGGTGACAGACTGGCATCATCAGTGACCCAGGAAGATTTGCTGTTTATCCGCCGTGATTTACTAACCGGTAACCAGGTGTTGAAACTCGGGCACAAGAAACCGGTTAAGGGGCGCACGGTCCCGACAGTAAACAATTACATGGGGATTATGTCAGGCATGTTCCAGTTTGCGGCCGACAGCGGCTACATCCCGGATAACCCATTTTCCGGGATATCTCCGATGAAGAAATCGCGCACTGAACCGGATCCATTAACACGGGAAGAGTTCACCAGGCTGATAGATGCCTGTCGCCACCAGCAGATAAAAAACATGTGGTCACTGGCAGTATATACCGGTATCCGGCATGGTGAACTGGTGGCGCTGGCCTGGGAAGATATAGACCTTAAGGCAGGAACGATGGTGATCCGGAGGAATCACACCCTTACCAAAGAATTTACGCTGCCAAAAACTGAGGCCGGAACAAATCGGGTTATTAATCTGATAAAACCGGCGATAGATGTGCTGAAAAGTCAGGCTGAAATGACACGGCTTGGAAAGCAGTATCAGGTAGAGGTTGTGCTGAGGGAGTATGGAAGGTCAGAAGTGCATCCATGCACTTTCGTTTTCAACCCACAAATAGTTACCAGTAATGGCCTGGCGGGGCATCATTACGCAGTGGGTTCAGTAAACCAGATATGGGAAACAGCAATGAAACGAGCCGGTATTCGTTACCGCAAAGCATACCAGTCCAGGCACACCTATGCATGCTGGTCATTAACTGCGGGAGCGAACCCTAATTTTATTGCAAAGCAAATGGGCCATTCGGATGCACAAATGGTGTACCGGGTTTATGGCTCATGGATGGAGGATAACAACCAGGAGCAGATCGTTATCCTGAACCAAAAGCTATCTGAATTTGCCCCATCCATGCCCCACGCTGTAGGATTAGGAGTAAATAATAAATGAAATTCAGATAGTTAAATAATCTACACCTGCATGGACATAATATCCTGGTAGGCTGCCACCAGCTTATTACGCACCTGAACGCCCATTTGCAAAGAGATATTGGCTTTTTGCGCATCCACCATCACGTCATTCAGTGCCACGCCAGGCGTACCCAATTCAAATTTTTGATACTGAGCGCGTGCGGCATTCTGTGTGTCACTGATACGGTCCAGTGCAGACTTTAATTCACCAGCAAAACTGACACCGCCATTTTGCGCCGTGGTGTCCACGTCTTTGTTTCCTGCGGCGATGGCAGTGGCCTGAAGCTGCTGCAGTACGCTTTCGATGCCCTGAATTGCCATGACTGACTCCTGATTACCTTTATGAGTGTTGGCAAGACTAGCATGAGCGCCTGAAGATAAAAGCGCTAAATAACGTCAAAAAGTTCAGCTTATTGAGGCATCGAATTCCCCACAAACGCAAATAATAACATAGCCATTATTGTGGAACTTTTGTCGTGTTGCCGACCCGGGAGTCTGCTTTGTTTTATTACTCGAATAACTTTGACACCGCTGAGAAGAGAGGCGAGCAATGAATGCCACAACCTCCACTCAATCGCCGCAAGCCAAACCGCTGGAATGGCTTAACCGCCTGCGTGCCAATCCAAGGATCCCCTTGATTGTCGCGGCGAGTACCGCTATCGCGATTGTTGTTGCCCTGGTCTTATGGGCTAAAACCCCGAACTACAGCGTCTTGTTCAGCAACGTCTCCAGTCAGGACGGCGGTGCCATCGTTACCCAGTTAACCCAGATGAACGTCCCATACCGTTTCGCAGATAACGGTAGCGCAATTCTGGTACCAGACGACAAAGTCTACGACTTGCGGTTACGTCTGGCTCAACAAGGCTTACCCAAAGGCGGTGCCGTCGGGTTTGAATTGCTGGACAACGAAAAATTCGGCATCAGCCAGTTCAGCGAACAAATTAACTACCAACGCGCTCTGGAAGGCGAACTGGCGCGTACTATCGAAACACTTGGCCCGGTGAAAAGCGCCCGTATCCACCTTGCCATGCCAAAACCTTCTTTATTTGTTCGCGAACAAAAATCCCCTTCTGCATCTGTCACATTAAACCTCGAACCCGGCCGTGCGCTGGATGATGGCCAAATTGACGCCATCGTCCATATGGTTTCCAGCGCCGTTGCGGGGATGCCGCCGGGTAATGTCACCATCGTTGACCAGGCCGGGCACTTGTTGACCCGTTCAGATACCTCTGGCCGTGGTTTGAATGATGCACAGTTGAAATATGCCAGCGAAGTTGAAAGCCGTATCCAACAACGTATTGAAGCAATACTTGGCCCCATTGTTGGTACGGGTAATGTGCATGCTCAGGTTTCTGCGCAAATCGATTTCAATGCCAAAGAGCAAACGCAGGAACAATATGGCCCGAACACAGATCCGGCACAGCAGGCCATTCGTTCTCGTCAGTTGAATAACAATGAACAGTTGGGCGGTTCTTCTGTTGGCGGTGTACCAGGAGCATTGTCTAACCAACCAGCTCCGGCCAACAGTGCGCCGATAACCACCCAAAACAACGCGCAAAATGCTCAGCAAAACGCGCAGCAGAATGGCCAGCAAGGGGCTAATCAGCAAAATGGCCAGACGGCATCAACCAATAAGGTAGTGCCAAGTAATACTACTCATGATGAAACCACTAACTACGAAGTGGATCGCACCATTCTGCACACCAAAATGAATATTGGTGATATTGAGCGGTTATCTGTCGCTGTTGTGGTGAATTACAAAACGGCTGCTGATGGCAAAACACTGCCACTCACTGCCGAGCAACTGAAGCAAATTGAAGACCTGACCCGCGAAGCAATGGGCTTCTCCGACAAACGCGGCGATACCGTTAACGTCGTGAACTCGCCATTTACCGCACCAGACAACAGTGCGGACAACATTCCGTTCTGGAAAACACCGGCATTTATCAACCAATGCCTGGAAGCGGGTCGTTGGCTGCTGATTGCCCTGGTTGCGTGGATTCTGTGGCGCAAAATGGTGCGCCCACATCTCGTGCGTCGCCAGGAAGCAGTTAAAGCGGCAGAAGAGCGCGCCCGTCAGTTGCAAGAAGAGGATAAAGCCGTTGAGGTTACCCTCAGTAAAGATGAGCAACAATCGCAACGTCGCAATAACCAGCGCCTGAGTGCGGAAGTAATGAGTCAACGTATTCGCGAAATGTCCGATAACGATCCACGTGTAGTGGCCCTGGTTATCCGTCAGTGGATGGGGAATGAACTATGAGTGATATGACCGGTACTGAAAAAAGCGCCATCCTGCTGATGACCATTGGTGAAGACCGTGCGGCTGAGGTGTTCAAGCACCTCTCCGCGCGGGAGGTACAACACTTAAGTGCCGCGATGGCAAATATGCATCAGGTATCAAACTCACAGTTAACTGAAGTGTTAAAAGAGTTTGAAGCCAATGCCGAACAATTCGCTGCATTGAGTATTAACACCAACGACTACCTGCGTTCAGTGCTGGTTAAAGCGCTGGGCGAAGAGCGGGCAAGCAGCCTGCTGGAAGATATTCTGGAAACCCGCGATACCGCATCTGGCATCGAAACGCTGAACTTTATGGAACCACAGAGTGCAGCCGACCTGATTCGCGACGAACATCCGCAGATTATCGCCACCATCCTGGTACACCTCAAACGTGGCCAGGCAGCCGACATTCTTGCTCTGTTCGACGAGCGTATGCGCCACGATGTCATGTTGCGTATCGCCACCTTCGGTGGTGTACAGCCTGCCGCACTGGCAGAACTGACCGAGGTACTGAACAGCCTGCTCGATGGCCAGAACCTCAAACGCAGCAAAATGGGCGGCGTGAGAACGGCGGCAGAAATTATCAACCTGATGAAAACCCAGCACGAAGAGGCGGTCATTGGGGCAGTTCGCGAATTCGATGGCGAACTGGCGCAGAAAATTATCGACGAAATGTTCCTGTTCGAAAACCTGGTGGAAGTGGACGACCGCAGTATCCAGCGTCTGCTGCAGGAAGTGGAATCCGAATCGCTGCTTATTGCACTGAAAGGCTCCGAGCAGCCACTGCGGGAGAAATTCCTGCGCAACATGTCGCAGCGTGCTGCCGACATCCTGCGCGACGACCTGGCAAACCGTGGCCCGGTGCGCCTGTCTCAGGTGGAAAACGAACAGAAAGCTATCCTGCTTATTGTTCGCCGCCTGGCCGAATCTGGCGAGATGGTAATAGGCAGCGGAGACGATGCCTATGTCTAAGCCGCAACCGAGTTGGCAATTATGGATGCCGGATGACCTGAACCCTCCGGCTGCCGTATTTGAAAGCCTGCTGGCGGAAAAGAAACGCAAGCCGAAGCCGGTTGCTGAAACTGAGCCTGCCAGTGAACCTGTTCAACCTCAGGAGCCCACTCCTGAAGAGATAATGGCAATGATGCGCGATGCCGCGCGCGAGCAGGGTTTTAATGCCGGTTATGCTGAAGGCAAGCAACAGGGTTTTGAGCAAGGTCGCCAGGAAGGGCTTGTCCAGGGGCAACAAGCAGGCCTGGCGCAGGCACAGCAACAACAGGCACCGATCCATGCTCAAATGCAGCAACTGGTCAGTGAATTTCAGAACACGCTGGATGCTCTCGACAGCGTCATTCCATCCCGGCTGATGCAACTGGCGCTGGAAGCGGCACGCCAGGTTATCGGGCAAATGCCGGTGGTGGATAACAGCGCGCTGATTAAGCAAATCCAGACCTTGTTGCAGCAAGAACCCATGTTCAGTGGCAAACCCATTTTGCGGGTGCACCCGGACGACCTGCAACGTATTGAAGAGATGGCAGGTGCTACACTTAATCTGCATGGCTGGCGTTTGCGCGCTGACCCAAGTCTTCACCCGGGTGGCTGTAAAGTCTCTGCGGACGAAGGCGATTTAGATGCCAGCGTCGCGACTCGCTGGCAAGAATTGTGCCGCCTTGCGGCACCCGGAGTATTGTAATGACGGCCCGACTGACACGCTGGCTTAACACCCTGGATAACGTGGAAGCACGGATTGCGCAATTACCCAAAGTACGCCGCTACGGCAGGCTAACCCGTGCGACGGGGCTGGTGCTGGAAGCAACCGGGCTGCAACTCCCGCTGGGGGCCACGTGTATCATTGAGCGTCAGGATAACCTGGGCACCACCGAAGTAGAGAGCGAGGTGGTCGGTTTTAACGGCCACAAGCTATTTTTAATGCCACTTGAAGAAGTGGAAGGTATTTTGCCTGGCGCACGCGTCTATGCCCGCACACTGACAGGTGACGGATTACACAGCGGTAAACAACTCCCCCTTGGCCCTGCCCTGCTTGGCCGTGTGCTGGATGGCAGTGGGCGGCCACTTGATGGCCTGCCCTCGCCGGAAACCGGTTTTACCGGCGCACTGATAACCCAACCGTTTAACCCACTACAACGTACTGCTATCGACCATGTGCTCGATGTTGGCGTTCGGGCAATCAATGCATTACTGACTGTAGGCCGTGGGCAGCGCATGGGCTTATTTGCCGGTTCCGGGGTGGGGAAAAGCGTTCTGCTCGGTATGATGGCGCGTTACACCCAGGCCGATGTCATTGTGGTAGGGCTGATTGGCGAACGTGGCCGCGAAGTTAAAGACTTTATTGAAAACATTCTTGGAGCCGAAGGCCGGGCCAGATCCGTGGTCATTGCCGCCCCCGCAGATGTTTCCCCGTTGTTGCGTATGCAGGGTGCCGCCTATGCCACTCGTATTGCAGAAGATTTTCGTGACCGTGGTCAGCATGTATTGCTCATCATGGACTCACTGACCCGTTATGCCATGGCGCAGCGTGAAATTGCCCTCGCCATTGGTGAACCGCCTGCAACCAAGGGTTACCCGCCCTCTGTGTTTGCCAAATTACCGGCGCTGGTTGAACGCGCGGGCAACGGTATTGATGGCGGGGGCTCTATTACCGCTTTCTATACCGTACTGACTGAAGGCGATGACCAGCAGGACCCAATTGCGGACTCAGCCCGCGCCATTCTTGACGGGCATATTGTGTTATCCCGCAGGCTGGCTGAATCCGGGCACTATCCGGCGATTGATATTGAAGCCTCAATCAGCCGTGCCATGACCTCACTGATTTCTGAGACGCACTACGCGCAAGTGCGCCATTTCAAGCAGTTGCTTTCCAGCTTCCAGCGTAACCGTGATCTGGTGAGCGTCGGGGCGTATGCAAAAGGCAGTGACCCGTTGCTGGATAAAGCAATAACCCTCTGGCCGCATCTGGAGGCGTTTTTACAGCAAGGTATTTACGAACGCGCAGGGTGGGAAGAGTCATGTCAGTCTCTTGACCTGATTTTCCCGACAGTTTGAGTGAATAAGGGGGAGTGAAAATGAGTCAACACAGTGCGTTAGACACATTACACGACCTGGCTGCAAAAGAAGTTGACGACGCCGCCATTCGTCTTGGTGATATGCGCCGTGGCTGTCAACAGGCCAAAGAACAGCTAGAAATGCTGCTTAATTACCAGAATGAATATCGCAATAATCTGAATAATGATATGTGCCAGGGAATCGCAAGCGAGCGCTGGCGTAATTATCAGCAATTTATTGCCACACTGGAAATTGCCATAGAACAGCACCGCAAGCAGTTGGAGCAGTGGAACCACAAGGTGGACCAGGCTCTGAACTTCTGGAAAGAAAAGAAACAGCGGCTCCAGGCCTGGGAGACCCTGCAGGAACGTAAAGCGACTGCAGCCCTGCAAGCAGAAAACCGCCAGGATCAGAAAAAAATGGATGAGTTTGCCCAACGGGCCTCACTGAGGAAAAGCGAATGATAACGTTACCCAAAATTGCCGTTACAGCAACCACAGATTCCGGCCAGGCGACCTCGGCTTTCAGCAAGGGCAAAGGTCTCAGCACGGATTTTCTCGCCTTGCTGGGTGAAACTCTGGGCCAACAACTCACGCTTGCCAACGGCAAAACTGTCTCTCTGGCACAACTGACGCAAAATGCTGCGGGTAAAAATACCGGAACCAGTGATGCAGACACGCCAACTTCACTTGGCGCATTGCTGGAACAGCTGGATAGCGCAACAGACGGAGATGCACAAAGTTTGCTGGCGTTATTGGGCGCGAAAACCGCGACATTAACCACCCGTGAAGGTGTAACAACCACTGACACCACGGCGACTACAGCCGAAGACGGCACTGCACTTTCTGACCAGCAGGTTTCTGCGCTGAGTGCATTGTTTGCAATGCTGCCCCAGCAAACGCCGGCAACAGCTCTGCAGGCAAAAACCACTGACGATGTGGCAACAGATAAAACCACGGGTGAAGGTAAACTCTCCACCTCTTTAGCGAGTATTCTGACCACCGGCCAGAACACAGCAACCAAAGCGCACACCACCGTTAGCAGCACAGACAAGCACGTAACAGATACCACAGCTGCGGCCAGTGCTCAGCAAACAGCACAGCAAAACGTGTTTAACCCAATGGCTGCGCAGGCCGATGTAAACACATCCGCACAGGCCACTCTGGATAACGCGGATAGTAAAACCGATAAACTGGCCTCTGCAATAAGCCAGGCCACCAGCCAGCATTCTGCCACCGCGTCTGTATTCAGCAGCACCAATGTCCTTCAGCCGCAATCTACCGCTCAGGTAGTGGCTCCGGCGACAGCGCAAATCAATGCGCAGTTAGGCACGTCTGAATGGCAACAAAATATTGGTCAGCAAATAACGCTGTTCACCCGTAACGGCCAACAAAACGCAGAATTACGCCTGCACCCTGAAGAACTGGGTGCCGTGCAAATCAGCCTGAAGCTCGAAGACAACCAGGCTCAGGTACATATGGTCGCAGCCCATAGCCATGTGCGTGCCGCACTGGAAGCTGCATTGCCAACCCTGCGTACGCAACTGGCAGAAAGTGGCATCCAACTGGGCCAGAGCAGTATTAGCAGCGATACCTTTGCCGGGCAGCAACAGCAACAGTTCAGTCAACAAAATAACGGCGGCAACAATAATCAAACCGGGTTTATGGCCGATAACAGTGACGACCAGGCAATTATCGCCCCGGCCAGTCTCACGGCAACAGGCTCTGGCAACAATGCCATTGATATCTTTGCTTAAACGTTAAAGTAGCGCGAATAATCGCGTCTTTTCCCGCTATTGTTCCCCGGCGAAGACGCGATAATAAAATGACGCAGTACTGACACAGGAATAATTCGCCAAATGACTGATACAGTTACTAAAGGTAAAGGAAGCAAACGTAAAATCTGGATACCTATACTGGTCCTGATTACTCTGGCTGCCTGCGCCGTAGCCGGTTACAGCTACTGGCGTATGCAACAGGCACCCGCGGATAAAACCGCGCATGCTGAACCGCCGCCGCCGCCTCCAGCACCCGTTTTTTTCCCATTGGATACATTTACAGTTAATCTGGGTGATGCAGATCGTGTGCTGTATATCGGCATTACACTGCGTCTCAAAGATGAAGAAACGCGCCAGCGTATTAATGATTTTCTGCCGGAAGTACGCAGCCGTTTGTTGCTGCTGCTTTCACGCCAGGATGCAACTGTGCTCGCAACCGATGAAGGCAAGCAAAAATTGATGGAAGCTATCAAACAAACGCTTGCTCCTCCTCTGGTGCCGGGGCAACCCCAACAGGTTGTCACTGACGTGTTGTACACTGCCTTTATTTTGCGGTGATGTGATGGGTGACAGTATTCTTTCTCAGGCGGAAATCGATGCATTGCTCAATGGTGGCAATGACAGCAGCGATGAGCCAAAAAAATCCGGGGGTGAGGGCGATGTTCGCCCCTATGACCCCAATACACAGCGCAGAATGGTGCGTGAACGTCTCCAGGCACTGGAGATAATCAACGAACGTTTTGCGCGCCAGTTCCGCATGGGGTTATTTAACCTGTTGCGTCGTAGCCCGGATATTACGGTGGGTGGTATTCGCATCCAGCCATATCTGGAATTTGCACGTAACTTACCGGTTCCGACTAACCTCAACCTGATTCATTTAAAACCGTTACGCGGCACCGGGTTGTTTGTGTTTTCGCCAAGCCTGGTGTTTATTGCGGTGGACAACCTGTTTGGTGGCGATGGCCGCTTTCCTACTAAAGTAGAAGGCCGTGAGTTTACCCATACCGAGCAGCGCGTTATCAACCGTATGCTTAAACTGGCACTGGAAGCCTACAGTGACGCCTGGAAAGCGATTTATCCATTAGATATCGAATATGTTCGTTCGGAGATGCAGGTGAAATTCACCAACATCACCACTTCGCCGAACGATATCGTGGTTAACACGCCCTTCCATGTGGAAATTGGTACGCTGACCGGGGAGTTCAATATTTGCCTGCCCTTCAGCATGATTGAGCCGTTACGTGAAACACTGGTTAACCCGCCACTGGAAAACTCCCGTCAGGAAGACCAGTCGTGGCGCGAAACTCTGGTTCGCCAGGTTCAGCATTCAGAGCTGGAACTGACAGCCAACTTCGCCGATGTTTCGCTACGCTTATCAGAAGTACTGAAATTAAAGCCTGGCGATGTGCTGCCAATTGATAAACCGGATCGCATTATCGCTCATGTGGATGGTGTACCGGTACTGACCAGCCAGTACGGCACCCTCAATGGCCAGTACGCGCTGCGCGTTGAACATTTGATTAACCCGATTTTGAATTCGATGAATGAGGAACAGCCCAAATGAGTGATACCAACCAACCGTCCGATGGAAAAGAAGGCTCAGTGGACGATCTGTGGGCTGACGCGCTGAACGAACAAAAAAGTACAGAATCGGCCGATGATCCCTGGGCAGAAGCACTGAACGAACAAAAAGAAGCGGAAAGTAAGCCTGCTGCCAGTAGCGACGGTATTTTCCGTTCTCTTGAAGATAAAGACGTGACGGGTTCTTTACAGGATATCGATTTAATTATGGATATCCCGGTCAAGCTGACCGTTGAACTGGGCCGTACCCGCATGACAATCAAAGAGCTGTTAAAACTGACACAAGGCTCTATTGTGTCGCTGGAAGGTCTGGCCGGGGAACCGCTGGATATTCTGATAAACGGCTACCTGATTGCCCAGGGTGAAGTAGTGGTAGTGGCAGATAAATACGGGGTACGTATTACCGATATTATCACGCCTTCTGAACGTATGCGTCGCCTGAGCCGCTGATGGCAAACCAGACCAGCGCGGTAGTCGCGCAGGATGTCAGTTCACCGGCCACGTCTCTTATTCAGGTGAGCGCCGCGTTATGCGTCATCATTATTCTGATTCTGGGCATTGCCTGGTTTGCTAAACGCTTTGGTTTTACCCCCAGGCATGGTAGTGCCCGGGGGCTGAAAGTCACTGCCAGTGTTACTGTTGGGCAGCGTGAAAAAGTGGTTATTGTTGATGTGGAAGATGCCCGGCTGGTTTTGGGCGTAACTGCCACACAAATAACCCATTTACACACCCTGCCCCCGGCAGTGCCAAATGAAGAAGAAACGCCTGCGGATGGTGCATCAGCACCACGCCAGCCGCCGAGTTTCCAGGATGCACTAAAAACAATTCTTAAACGTCAGGGGAAGCAGTGATGCGTCGTTTGCTGCCTTTCGCTTTAGCGGGTTTGTGGTTTGTCATGCCCGCCGCTTTTGCTCAGTTACCCGGTATTATCAGCCAGCCGCTGTCCGGCGGTGGGCAAAGCTGGTCACTACCCATTCAAACGCTGGTTTTCATCACCTCGCTGACCTTCCTGCCAGCTGTACTGCTGATGATGACCAGTTTTACCCGTATCATTATCGTGTTTGGCCTGTTGCGAAATGCTTTGGGTACCGCTTCATCACCACCAAACCAGGTGTTACTGGGTTTGGCGCTGTTTCTGACCTTTTTTATTATGGCTCCGGTGTTTGACAAAATTTATACCGATGCCTACCAGCCATTCAGCCAGAACCAGATTTCTATGGAGCAGGCAATTGAAAAAGGTGCGCAACCTTTGCGGCAGTTTATGTTGCGCCAGACTCGTGAAGCAGACCTGGCACTGTTTGCCCGCCTGTCCAAATCGCCACCGATTGAAGGCCCGGAAGCCGTTCCCATGCGCATTCTGTTGCCTGCTTATGTCACCAGCGAGTTAAAGACGGCGTTTCAAATCGGCTTCACCATTTTTATCCCGTTCCTGATTATTGACCTGGTGGTTGCCAGTGTCTTGATGGCGCTGGGTATGATGATGGTTCCACCGGCAACCATCTCACTGCCTTTTAAACTTATGCTGTTTGTTCTGGTGGATGGCTGGCAGTTGCTTGTCAGTTCGCTGGCGCAAAGTTTTTACAGTTAACCTGGAGACCCTGCGATGACACCAGAATCGGTCATGATGATGGGCACGGAAGCAATGCGTATCGCCATTATGCTGGCAGCCCCGCTGCTGTTAGTGGCGCTGGTCAGTGGCTTATTGATCAGTATGCTCCAGGCAGCAACCCAGATAAACGAAATGACCCTGGCCTTTATACCCAAAATTCTGGCCGTATTCGTGACGATTATCCTCGCCGGGCCATGGATGCTGAACCTGCTGCTTGATTATATGCGCACACTGTTCACCAACTTACCTTATATTATTGGTTAAGAATTATTTATGGTTGAGGTTACCAGTTTACAGTGGGCCGAGTGGCTGAACCTCTATTTCTGGCCTTTGCTGCGCATCATGGCCCTGATTGCGACTGCTCCCATTTTGAGTGAACGGGCGATTCCCCGCCAGGTAAAACTGGGCCTGGGCCTGATTATTACTGCAGTAGTCGCCCCATTATTACCCCCTTTCCCGGTAATCCCCATTTTCTCGCCAGAAGGCATCTGGACTGCGCTTCAGCAAACCATGATTGGCATTGCCATGGGCTTTACCATGCAAATCGCATTTGCTGCTATTCGTGCTGCCGGGGAAATTGTGGGCTTGCAGATGGGGTTGTCGTTCGCAACGTTTCTCGACCCGTCGAGCAACATGAGCATGCCAGTGCTGGCGCGGTTTATGGAAATGCTGGCACTGTTACTGTTTCTGACATGGAACGGGCATTTATGGATGATTTCCCTGCTGGTGGATTCTTTCCACACACTGCCCATTGGCCCGTCACTGATTAACCCGGATGTCTTTATGTCACTTGCCCGTGCAGGTGGCCTTATCTTTATCAATGGTATCATGCTGGCCTTACCATTGATTACGCTGTTGCTCACCGTTAACCTGGCATTAGGCCTGCTAAACCGCATGACACCGCAATTATCTGTTTTTGTGATCGGTTTCCCAATTACGCTGACTACAGGCATGATTATCATCGCGGTTCTGATGCCGCTTATCGCGCCCTTCGCTGAACGCCTGTTCGCGGATCTGTTTAATCTGCTTTCTGAAATCATTAGCAATATTGGAGTAACGACACCCTCCTGATACATTCACCACCTAAGGAAAATCTTAAAATCAAAACCACCAATCAGCCCTAAGCATAAAGCAGGCCTGCTTTAAAAGATTTCTCCCCTTTCCCATAACAAAACATTCTCTTTACTTTGAGAAGATTCCTGGCAAATTATACAGAACTTTACGGGATAGTGACTTTACCTGAAATACAGAGATACTTCTGGTGAATGGCTTGTCTGCTGAATGTTTATTTATGTTGCACTGCACGCCCGTCAGGAAACAGATTTGAATGCACTGTATCCGGCCAGCTATTCAGGTACCGGGTCAGTACAGCAAAATAATGTATTGTGATGTGGCGAGGTTCCAGTATTTATGGGTGCGCGTGAGATAAGATAACCGGATTAACAGGAATTTATCTCAACCATAAATAGCACAAGCAAACAGCCGTGTTTGTCTTTCAGGCACGCTAATCCGGTATGGATTTTTGTTTAGCGTCACGACGCGAATGGTTAACATACGTTGTGCTTTTACGGATAACACGTTTAGTGAGGGTTTGCTATGTCGACGATTATCATGGACTTATGTAGCTATACCCGGCTAGGGCTCACCGGTTACCTGGCCAGTCGGGGGGTAAAGAAGCGACATATTTTGAATGTTGAAAATGTCGGTGAACTTGCCGTCTCTTGCCAGTCTGCCCAGCCTAATGTGGTATTTATAAACGAAGACTGTTTTATTCATGATGCAGAAAGTAGTCAGCGGATAAAGCAGATCATCAACCAATATCCATCCACACTATTTATTGTGTTTATGGCTATTGCGAATATTCATTTCGACGAATATTTGCGCGTTCGGAAAAATTTATTGATTAGTTCTAAATCAATTAAGCCTGAAGCACTTGACAGCATTGTTGGTGATTATTTAGCAACCGAAAATCAGTGTATTACACAGATATCCGTTCCTACTTTATCGTTAAGCCGTACTGAATCTCACATGTTAAAAATGTGGATGTCCGGGCAGGATACCATCCAGATTTCTGACCAGATGAATATCAAGGCTAAGACGGTTTCATCCCACAAAGGGAATATTAAGAAGAAGATTAAAACGCACAATAAGCAAGTGATTTATCATGTTGTCCGTCTGGCTGATAACGTCACAAATGGCATTTTTGTTAATATGCGGTCCTGACCATCACAACTCTTTACCCTACATGAAAATAATAATGTAATCTGCACAGCAACGGCATGTGTTTGACTTGTTAATCACATCGCCGTCAAGCCGTACACCAGCAGCCACTACAATGTACATAACAATTAAAAACAATAAGTTAAAACACCAGTCACATTCCCGGAATCTTCTCAAAAAGCCGTCAACTCATGCGTTAGAGGCAAAAAAAAACCGGGCAGTGTAATACTCAGCCCGGTAGTCGTACCCTGCAGTGAATCAGGCGGTTTTTTCAACAAAAATACCATCCGGGTGGTCTTTCTCATTAAAGAACCAAATACCCAACGGGTAATCTTCCAGTGAAACCAAATACATGGTGCCTTCACTAAATTGCTCTACTGCCAGCACGACACCAGGGCGTCGCGGGCCACCATCAGTTTTCACTGTCACATGATCGTTAATATTCATACCACCCTCCGAATCATTGTTGGGTTTAGTTTAGATGAATTTACCAGGCCAGGTAACCACAAAAAATACAGCTATACTTTAACTGGCTAATTGGCGTTCAGAGGGGTAACAGAAATGACTTCCCGTAATACTGGCAGTAACGCTGTCGATGTGGATGCTTTACTGGCAGCCATTAATGAAATTAGCGAAAGTGAAGTGCGTCGGGCTGACAACGCGGAACATCCGCAACGTGTGAGTGTTGACGGGCGCAACTTTCATACCTGGCCTGAGCTTGCTGATGCGTTCGAACTGGATATTCGCGATTTCAGCGTGGCCGAAATTAACCGCTAAAATAAAGCGCCCCGGCTACAGGTTTATCCCGTGGCCGGGGCGAACTCTTGCCTGCGCAAGTAGCATCAAAAATTCGTTACACCAGAAAAACCGGTGCCGATGGAAAACATAACTACAGATTCCTCTTAAAACAAGCATATATTCTATTATTCCAGGCTGGCAAAAGTGAAACACGCCACTGACTGTGTATTGCGGCTGTTTTATCCATAAGAAAAACGACTGCTTGAGCGGCCTGGAATCAGCGTATTCTTAGGAATAACCTGGCGACATACGCTGTCCCAATTCTGTAACCGTAATACAGCATGATTTCTGTGCTGTAGTGGGCGATAAGGAAAGGAGGACAACATGCCGCATCTTCGTCAGCCATTGCTGATTTTTAGTGACCTCGATGGCACTCTCCTCGACCACCATACTTATGACTGGCAACCTGCCGCCAGCTGGCTGGCGCGCCTTAAGCAACATGACGTGCCCGTGATTCTGTGCAGCAGCAAAACACCTGTCGAAATCACCCGGTGGCAAAAAATACTGGGCTTAACCGGCCACCCTTTTATCGCAGAAAATGGCGCGGCTATTCAGTACCCCGGACCGGACAGTAAACCAGAGCCACTGACCCACAATGGCATTACCCGGGCAAACATTGGTGAGTTGCTCCATTCACTGCGGCGAGATTTCCGGTTTACGGGTTTTCTCAATGTGGATGTCAGCCAGGTTTGCAGCTGGACCGGGTTAAACCCTGAACAGGCCGCCCTTGCCATGCAGCGTACCGCATCGGAACCCCTGATATGGGAAGACACACCTGAACGCCTCGGCGAGTTCCGTGCAGCGTTACGCCGTGTGGGTCTTGGCCTGACTCAGGGTGGGCGCTTTTGGCATGTTGCTGATATTGATGCAGGGAAAGGCCGGGGAGCGCAGGCCATCATTACTTTTTACCAGCAACATGATGGTATCCGCCGCCTGACGTTAGGGTTAGGTGACGCGCCTAATGACGCCAGCCTGCTGAATGAGATGGATTACGCCGTGGTCATTAACAGCCACGGCACGGGTAAACTCTGCCCGCAACAAGAACAACAACAACCTGACCGCATTTTGCGTACCACGCACTACGGCCCGGAGGGCTGGCGAGAAGGCCTGGATCACTTTATTTCAGTTTCCGATTGAGGAGGGAATAATGACCGACTTTCATCAAAATGGTGTCATCACAAACTTTCATAACCTGGTTAAGCGGCCAACAGAATCGCTGGAGACCGCTCTGCGTGGTTTCTCACGTAAACATAAAATGGGGCTGATACTCCCTTCCCTTTTTTCTGAGCTGGAAGGCCCGGCACTGAAGAATATTGTTACCCAACTGGCCACCGTAGACTGGCTGGAAGAGATTGTGATTGGCCTTGATAATGCCACTCGCGAACAATTCCTTTATGCACGCGAGTTTTTTGCTCAACTCCCCCAGCACCACCGGATTTTGTGGAACGACGGGCCACGCCTGAAGGCGCTGGATGCCGAACTGGAAAAAGAAGGTCTCGCACCCGGAGCTATGGGTAAAGGGCGCAATGTCTGGTTTTGCACCGGCTATACACTGGCCTCGGATAAAACCCAGTGTGTAGCCCTGCACGACTGTGACATTCTCACCTGGGATAAAGGCATGCTGGCACGGCTATTTTACCCGGTTGCCAACCCGTCGTTTGATTATGTCTTCAGTAAGGGGTTTTACGCCCGGGTTGCCAATAACAAACTGAATGGCCGCGTGGGTCGCTTGCTGGTCGGCCCGTTACTACGTTCTCTGCGAATGGTCTATGGCAACAGTGACTACCTGGAATACCTGAGCAGTTTCCGTTACCCGTTGTCTGGTGAGTTCGCCATGCGCACGCAAGTTTTAAAAGGCATTAAAATCCCGGGAGACTGGGGACTGGAAATTGGCGTGTTATCTGAAATCTACCGCAATTACGCAACCCGGCAGACTTGCCAGGTCGAAATTGCTGATAACTACGACCATAAGCACCAGAACCTGACTGGTGAAGACGGTAGTGGGGGTTTGCGGCGTATGTGTAATGACATTGTCCAGTCATTGCTGCGCAAACTGGCCACCCAGGGTGCACAGGTGACCGGGGATTCCTTCCGGGTACTGAAAGCGACCTACTACCGGAATGCGCTGGATGTCATTGAAATGTACCGCCATGATGCAGTAATGAATGGCCTGTCGTTTGATTTGCACAACGAAGAAGCTGCCGTTGAGATGTTCACTCAGGTGATTCTTGAGGCGGGACAGGCCTTTGTGGAACGCCCTAACGACAAACCATTCATTCCCAGTTGGAGCCGGGTTCAGTCCGCCTTTCCTGACCTGCTGCCACGGCTGTATGACGCCGTAGAGCTGGACAACAAAGGCGAAGTGTAGATATTGATTAGTCTTCAGCACAAACCCGGTTTCGCCCGCCTTCTTTGGCGGCGTACAGCCGGTTGTCTGCAACGGATTGCAGATGCTCAAAATCATAATCGCCTTTTTCTGTTGAGCTGCTGACACCAAAAGACGCGCTGATAGCAATTACCACCTCTGCGCTGTACACCACAGGTTTGCTGGCAAGTTTCTCACGAATACGCTCAGCCACCTGAGCTGCATCGGTAATACTGGCTCCGGGCATCACAATACAAAACTCCTCGCCCCCTACCCGCCCGGCAATATCCTGGCCTCGCACCGTATTACTGATAATTGCAGCGGCATGTTTCAGCACTTTATCCCCGGCCTGATGCCCCCAGGTGTCATTGATGCTTTTGAAATGATCAAGATCTAACTGAATCACCGAAAAAGGCTGGCTATTCGGGCGACAACGGGCAGACAACTGTTGCGCCTGATCTATAAACGCACCACGGTTAAACAGGCGCGTCATCGTGTCATAATTGGCGCGCCACGACAGCGTGCTTTGCATCACAGACATGCTGGTCACCAGGCGGCGGATAAAATACCAGGTCCCAATCAGCAATACGGTGAACATTACCCAGACAAAAACCAGGAGCAGAATAATATGCCCAAAGTCCCCGCGTAGCCCCTGATAGAGGTTATGTTCCCGAATCAACACACCATCAAAACTATCGAGCTTCGCCCAGGTAATGAAGCGGTTTTGCATCCGCAAGGCGCCCACAGTATTGCTGCTCATGTCCTGCGCCAGGCGAGCCTGGTCAACAGGGCTCATCACCAAATGTTCACCATGGCGACCCTGGCTTGAAGTCAGTGCGGTGAGTTTGCTGTCCAGCAGGTACACTGAGCCATTATCCGTTGAGTGTTGCTCAGCAATCCCTTTAAGGTAGCCGTGCAACACATCCAGCGTAAAATCCATCCCGATTACGCCATACCAGTAACCTTCGTAATCCAGCGGAACACTGGCGGTCACCACCTGATACTCCGGGTTGGTTTTATCCTGATAATAACTCCAGCACACTGCACGGTCCGGGTTATTGGCCGGGGATTGCTGGGCAAAAAATGGCCGGGACAACATGCGCCGGAAGGTGGTCTGAACTGACTTATCCAGCTTATGCCCATTACTGGTAACAAACATCCCGGCACGGGAAATATACCAGGTGCGGAACTGTAGCGTACTGGCATAGCGCGATAACGGCAGCAAGTAACTCAGTTCCAGTGCGGCACTCAATTCTCTGTCGAGTGCACGGTTGTTACGCATTAAATCGCTGTGCTGCTCGACAAACTCTTCAGATACCCCAAACACAGGAATGGTACGCCGCTGGTCATAACTAATCGACCACCAGGGTTTATGGCGCTCGCGGTTAAATGCTTTCAGGCTTGGATGCGTGCTATTGGTAATAAAAGGCGTATCCAGCGAAAACTCCATTGCCTGCTGGTAAAAAAACAAAATATCAACACTGTGCTGCAGTTGTTTGTCCAGGGAAGAAGCTATGTTATCCAGCGTATTACGCTGGTCGCTGATATAGGCCTGCTCCAGCATCACGCCTTCTCGCCACACCAGTAGCGAGGCCCCCAAAAACACAAGGGTAAAACAGAGCGTAACAAGTTTTTGGGGGTTTTTGATATTAGTTAACTTAGCGAACATGCGGCCTCACTGGCTCCATCCGCTCTGCGTACGGGCAAAAATACGGTGCAACTGGCGTACTCAGATGCTGCGGAATTCCCTTCATGCATCAAATTGCGGCAATAACGGCAACTACTCCGATTTCCGGCAGTATCCATTTTCTGCAATATTTTCTGCAATATAGCAAAGCGGTTACTGCATAGCAGACTGACATGCATAACAATTGAAAATGTTGGGTATGGGAAGAATCACCGGCGTTAGCGCCCACAGAAATGAAAATGGCGTAAAACCGGAGAAGATTTGCGCGACATAATATAGCCCGCTCACTTATCGGTAAATACGCCATAGACTAATCCTGGATAACCGGCAGCCCAAACTGAACTGCCGGTTACCCTGTTTATTTCTTTGCACTGGATAACGCGGAATTACTGCTCGCTAATCCATTCCACCGGCAATTAATTCATCCTCATGGAAGGCTTCACGTTGTACGCAAAAACCATCGTACCAACGGCACTCCACCATGCCACTGGCATAACCCGTGACTATCATCCGGGGTCCGCCTGATTTACGCCGCACTTCATCACTGACGAAAAAGACCATCTTTGCCTCCATTATCAGGGTGAATACCAACAGATAATGTATAGCAAGAGTTTTGGCAGTTTGCGCACAAAAAATGCGCAATTATTTTCGCTTATTTGCCTGCTCTAATACGGTTCACCAGAGCCACAGCGCCGACAACCACGGCACCGAGCAACATTCCCACCACCAGCGTAGCTACCGGGGTTATCAACCAGCCCGGTAAATTTTCAGACAATGCTGAAAGCGCTTCAATGTGATGGTGCAGCCAGGGTATGCCATGAACCAGGATACCGCCACCCACTAAAAACATGGCAAGCGTACCCACCACTGACAATGTTTTCATCAGCCAGGGAGCAAGTATCAGCAACCCTTTACCCAGAATTTGGGCCAACACTGAAGGGCGTTTTTCCAGCCACCAGCCCATATCGTCAAGCTTAACGATAACCCCGACAATACCGTACACCCCAACGGTGACCAGCAGCGCAATCCCTGCCAGTATCACTATCTGGTTGATTAACGGCGCACTGGAGACAATCCCCAACGTCAGCGCGACAATTTCTGCCGAGAGGATAAAATCGGTACGGATGGCACCTTTCACTTTCGCACGTTCGTACTGCACAGGATCCTGGTTTGCCAGTTGGCTGAGCCGGGCTTCACGCTGTTCATCTGAATTTTCATGGCGTGATGCCAGGCTGTGCAGCACTTTTTCCATGCCTTCAAAACACAAAAACGCACCGCCCAGCATTAATAGCGGTGTAATAGCCCAGGGAATAAAAGCACTGATAAGTAAGGCCATAGGTACCAAAATTACCTTGTTGACCAGAGACCCTTTTGCTACCTGCCACACCACGGGCAATTCCCGGTTGGCCCTGACACCAGTAACTTGTTGAGCATTGAGCGACAAGTCATCGCCCAGGACACCTGCCGTTTTCTTCGCGGCAAGTTTCCCCATAACAGAAATATCATCCAGTAATGTTGCAATATCATCCAGTAAGGTTAATAAACTACTTCCTGCCACAGGTATCAGTCCTCATCATTATTGTGTTTGCACCTCGTCTGGCAGCCAGATGACGGAATATGTCAGCCCCAGACGCAGGTCGCTTTATCTCACTCATTTCAGCCGGTTTACCTTGCTGAAACTGCGCATATGTCAACACAAAAATAACACCAATGACACAAGTAAATCACTCGCCAGCCTGATACTTTTCCGGTTAACTATCAGGGTACTTATTATTTGTCAGATTTTGCGAGGGATTATGCGTGTTGGCAATTTGTTGCCGTTAGTCGGTGCGCTGTTTGCGCTGTATATCATCTGGGGTTCAACCTATTTTGCTATTCGTATTGGCGTTGAAAGCTGGCCGCCGCTAATGATGGCAGGGACTCGTTTTCTCAGTGCGGGAGTGCTGTTATTACTGTTTTTACTAATACGCGGCCATCGCCTGCCGCCAGTGCGCCAAATTTTTAATGCGGTGCTGCTGGGCTTTCTGTTATTAGCGGTGGGTAATGGTCTGGTTACTGTTGCTGAACACCAAAATGTCCCGTCAGGTATTGCGGCGGTGATGGTGGCGACAGTTCCGCTGTTCACTCTGTGTTTTAGCCGGTTGTTCGGTATCAAAACACGCAAAATAGAATGGATGGGGATCGCGTTCGGCCTTGCGGGCATTGTGCTGCTGAATAGTGGCGGCAACCTGAGTGGTAACCCCTGGGGCGCGCTGATGATCCTGATTGGGTCATTAAGCTGGGCATTTGGTTCCGTGTATGGTTCACGTATTACCCTGCCGCAAGGGATGATGGCGGGCGCTATTGAAATGCTGGCCGCGGGGGTGATTTTACTGTTTGCCTCGGCGCTCACTGGCGAACGCCTCACAGCCCTGCCCTCTGCGTCCGGCTTCTTTGCCGTGGCCTACCTGGCTTTATTTGGGTCAATTATCGCCATTAATGCTTATATGTTCCTGATACGTAATGTCTCCCCGGCCATTGCGACCAGTTATGCCTATGTTAACCCGGTGGTGGCTGTATTACTCGGAACCGGGTTTGCCGGTGAATCACTCTCAGGCAAAGAGTGGCTGGCACTGGGGATTATTATTTTCGCCGTAGTGCTGGTGACGCTTGGAAAGACACTGTTTCCGGTAAAAACCGCTGCTGAGCCTTGCCCGGCAGAAAAATAACGCCAAACGGTCAGGCAGGCCCACTGTCTGACCGGTCATGAATACCCTGCGAGTCAATTTCCGCCAGTATTCCTCCACTGAAAATCCACTCCTCCAGCCGGGTGGAGAGTTGTTCGTCAGTCAGTTTTTCTTTACCACGTAACGCACACTCCCACACCCACAATACCCGCCAGCCGCTGGCAATTAGTTGCTGGGTGTCACGCACATCCCGCTGCGCATTGTTACCCAGCTTTTCGAGCCAGAATTCGGTACGCGTTGCCGGGACTTTAAACAAATGGCAATCATGGCGATGCCAGAAGCAACCATGGGTAAACACCACACACTGTTGCGCATCAACAACAAAATCCGGGCAGCCAGGCAATGTTTTATCCTGCACTCGGTAGTCAAACCCCAGGCTGTCGAGCAGCCCGGCCAGGCGCTGTTCTATTGCTGTATCACTGGTGTGAATGGCCTGCATATTTTTGCGCCGTACCGCTTTGCTGTGAACATCTGCCATCGTTTTTCCCTGCCCGTAACAATATGTGCAACATGCTGCCAATAGGCGAAGCGAGCCATGTGTGGTAATCTGCGCGCACTTTCTGCGGATAAGATTGCACCATGGACGCGACTGAATCACTGATTACGCCAACAGCATTTACTGGCACAGATGCCGACTGCCTGCAGCATGTGCTGGCTGTTTATGATACCAAAACCATTCTTGCGGCGCTGAATGAAGTCAGCCCCGGCCGCTGGAACCGCCCCAAATTACAACAGGCCCGCCAGCACAACGGGCAGGCATTAACCGAGGCAGAAATAATCCGGTTAGCCGCCATGCTCCCTTCGCCCCCGGCAACACCAAAAAACCGTTTTCGCTTTATTGACCTGTTTGCCGGTATTGGCGGCATTCGCAGTGGGTTTGAAGCAATTGGTGGCGAGTGTGTTTTTACCAGTGAATGGAACAAACATGCGGTAAAAACCTACAAAGCGAACTGGTACTGCAGCCCTGCGCACAAATTTAACCATGACATTCGCGATATCACCCTGAGTAACCAGCCCGAAATCAGCCAGCAGGCTGCCTGGCAGAATATCGACAATAACATTCCCGACCACCATGTATTGCTGGCCGGTTTTCCCTGCCAGCCATTCAGTTTAGCGGGGGTCAGTAAGAAAAATGCACTCGGGCGCGCACACGGTTTTGAGTGTGAAACCCAGGGTACACTGTTTTTCGATGTTGCCCGCATTATTGCCGTTAAACGCCCGGCCATTTTTGTGCTGGAGAACGTTAAGAACCTGAAAAGCCATGATAAAGGCAACACATTTCGGGTTATCCAGAACACTCTGGATGAGCTGGGTTACGATGTAGCAGACAGCAGCGATAACAGTGCCTCAGACCCGAAAATTATCGACGGGAAACATTTTCTTCCTCAGCACCGCGAGCGGATTGTTCTGGTTGGTTTTCGCCGCGATTTAGCCCTGGCTGATAACTTCACCTTGCGTGATATTGCACAGTTTTACCCGGAACAACGGCCAACATTCAGCAACCTGCTGGATAACGAGGTCAACCCGAAATACATCCTCAGCGAAATTCTGTGGAAGTACCTGTATAACTATGCCCGTAAACACCGGGAAAAAGGGAATGGCTTTGGCTTCGGTCTGGTTGACCCGCACAACCCGCACGCGGTGGCACGCACGCTCTCGGCGCGTTATTACAAAGATGGCTCCGAGATTCTGGTAGACCGCGGCTGGAACAGCGCATTAGGCGAACAGGATTTTGGCGATAAAGGCAACCAGGCTAACCGCCCCCGTAAGCTGACACCCCGTGAATGCGCACGCCTGATGGGCTTTGAACAACCAGGTGAAGCCCGGTTCCGTATCCCGGTATCTGATACCCAGGCCTGGCGCCAGTTTGGTAATTCGGTGGTGGTTCCGGTGTTTGCTGCGGTGGCCAAATTACTGGCATCACGTATTGATAAAGCAGTCGAACTGACACGCAAGCCATAAAAAAACCCGGGTTACCCGGGTTTTTCTTATCATGCACAAAATTATCTTCACAGAACAATCTTTGCAGAACAATCTTTGCAAAATAAACGCGTTATTCGTTCTGTGAACGTTTCTGCTGCAACTCACGGTACCAGCGCGGGTGGTGTTTTTTCGCCCAGGTACCGGTCACCCAGCCTTCTACCATCGCTGTAATTGTGCCCTTCACCCACAGTGCCGCGTAAATATGCACCATGATAACCACAATCAACGCCACCGCAGCGAAAGAGTGTACCAACAGCGCCAGGCGAATCACCGGGATGGGGAAATATGGCGCAAACCACGGGCGCCAGATAACCACACCACTGACCAGTAACAAAAGCAGCAGTAAGATTGCGCCCCAAAAGACGCATTTCTGCCCAAAGTTATACCGCCCGGTGTCGCCCACTTCCTGGTTTTGAGCAATTTTATGGATGTTTTTTGCCCATAAAATATCGTCGCGGGTGACCAGGTTATGGTGCCAGTAGCGGAAGAACATCAGGATAAACGAACAGAACATCAGCACCCCGGCAAAGGGGTGAAGAATGCGTGCCAGTTGCGGTGTACCAAAAATATTCATCAGCCAGTTAAACGACGGGAAAAAGAACCCCAGGCCACTAATGGCGACAAACAAAAAGCAGAACGCGGTTACCCAGTGGTTAATACGTTCCGGCGCAGTGTAGCGAATAATCTTCTCTTCTTTCTTCATTATTCAGCCCCTTCCTTCTCTTTTTGTCCTTTGTGCTCTTTCCCCTGGGTTTCACCTTCGCCTTCATCTTCCGGTTCAGCCCTGTTCGGCCCAACCCCCACATAATGGAATATGCTGGCGGCGAAAGTGGCGGCAAAGCCGATGGCTGCCAGCGGTTTCCAAATGCCTTTCCAGAATTTAACCGTCTCGCTGATAGCGGGGTTTTCTGGCAAACCATGGTAGAGCCCCGGGCGGTCGGCATGATGCAGCACGTACATAACATGCGTACCACCCACGCCCTGCGGGTCATACAGCCCGGCATTTTTGAAACCACGGGTATTCAGTTCTTCCACACGCTCTTGCGCCAGCACCTGCATCTCTTCTTTACTGCCAAAGTGAATAGCCCCGGTTGGGCAGGTTTTTACACATGCCGGCTCCTGGCCCACCGTGACGCGATCCACACAGAGTGTGCATTTATACGCGCGGTTATCTTCTTTGTTGATACGCGGCACATTGAACGGGCACCCGGCAATGCAGTAACCGCAGCCGATACAGTGCTCAGACTGAAAATCCACAATGCCGTTCACATACTGAATAATAGCCCCTTCTGACGGGCAGGCTTTCAGGCAGCCCGGGTCACTACAGTGCATGCAGCCATCTTTGCGAATCAGCCACTGCAGGCGTCCATCTTCCACCACTTCGGAAAAACGCATCACAGTCCATGATTTGGCACTGAGATCCATCGGGTTGTCGTACACCCCATGGTTGTGCCCCACTTCGTCGCGAATGTCGTTCCATTCCGAACACGCCACCTGGCAGGCCTTACAGCCAATGCAACTGGTGACATCAATTAGCTTCGCCACTTCCTGTTTGTGATCCCGGGCCTGTGGCGCGGGCGTCAAACCATTGGTTGCCGAGCGGCGTAAAATATCCTGAGATTGATATGACATCGTTTATTATCTCCCTTACACCTTTTCCACATTCACGAGAAACGCCTTATATTCCGGCGTTTGTGAATTGGCATCCCCAATGCTGGGTGTCAGGGTATTTGCCAGAAAACCTTTACGGGTAGTGCCTTCAAAGCCCCAGTGGCAAGGCACACCAATGGTATCAACTGTTTTGCCATCAATTTTCAGGCGCGGAATACGTTGAGTCACCACCGCTTTAGCTTTGATATAGCCGCGTTTCGAGCTCACTTTCACTTCATCGCCCGCAACAATGCCCTTCTCTTTTGCCAGTTCACTGCCTATTTCCACAAACTGCTCTGGCTGAACAATCGCATTGAGCAACGCATGCTTGGTCCAGTGGCGGAACAGCTCGGTAATGGAATAACTGGTGGCGACATACGGGAAATCGCTGGCCGTGCCCATCATGGCTTTATCGCTGGCGTAAAGGCGCGCTACCGGGTTCCAGGTTACTGCCGGATGAAGCGGGTTCGTGCCAATTGGCGATTCAGTTGGTTCATAATGTTCCGGGAATGGCCCGTCGGCGAGTTTATCCAGCCCGAATAAATGCCCCATGCCATCCTGCATCATGATAAATGGCCCGACATTTTTCTCCGGCGCAGCCGTCACCGGGTAATCCGGCACATCCAGCCCTGCCCACTTCGAGCCATTCCACTCAATCAGAGCGCGTTTCGGGTCCCATGCTTTACCCTGTGCATCTGCCGATGCACGGTTATACAGAATGCGCCGGTTGACCGGCCAGGCCCATGCCCACCCGGATATAGCGCCAAGGCCGCTTGGGTCGGCATTATCGCGCCGTGCCATCTGGTTACCCGCCTGAGTCCAGCTACCACAGTAGATCCAGCAGAAACTGGCTGTTGAGCCATCGTCTCGCAGTTGAGCAAAACTGGCTAACTGCTCCCCTTTTTTCAGGCTGGTTTGTGTAGCTGCATCCTGAACATCCTGCACTGCATAACCACTGGCTTCCTGCGCGACTTCCTCAGGCATTGGGTCGTGCGGGTCGTTGTACTCCCAACGGGTGTTCAATACAGGTTCTGGCGCAACGCCGCCTTCCTGCCGGTACAACTCACGCAGGCGCATAAATAAATGGCCAAGAATTTTACCGTCGTTCCAGGCTTCACCTGGTGGTTGTGCTGCGGCCCAGTGCCACTGCAGCCAGCGAGATGAGTTAGCAACAGAGCCATTCTCTTCAGCAAAGCAGGAAGAAGGCAGACGGAACACCTCTGTCTGAATAGCAGCAGAATCAACCGCATTCATTTCGCCCTGGTTTTGCCAGAAGCTGGCGGTTTCAGTGCTTAATGGGTCAATCACGACCATGTATTTCAGTTTTGAAAAGGCCCGCAGCGCTTTATTTTTATCCGGGAATGCCGCCAGTGGGTTAAAGCCCTGCACCAGGCAGCCAGTGAATTTCCCTTCCGCCATCATTTCGGCCTGGGTAAGGCAGTCGTAGCTTTTATCCCACTTCGGCAGCCAGTCGTATCCCCACTGGTTGCTGGCCTGTGCCGCGTCGCCAAACATGGCTTTCATAAAGCTGACGAAAAATTTCGGTGTATTGCCCCAGTAATTGACCTGGCCTGGCAACAGCGCATGAGGTGTATTTTCCCCAAGGTACTGCTCCAGCGTGCTCTGTTTTTCTGATGGCAATTTCAGGTAACCCGGCAGGCTTTGTGAGAGCAAACCAAGATCAGTAAAGCCCTGTACGTTGGAGTGCCCTCGTAATGCGTTGATACCGCCACCAGGCATACCGATATTCCCCAGCAACAACTGAATCATTGCCGAAGCACGGATGATCTGTGCGCCATTGGTGTGGTGAGTCCAGCCCAGGGCATAAAGAATAGTTGCGGTTCTGTTTGGTACAGCGGTGGTAGCCAGTTGTTCACAAACATGCAGGAAATCTGCTTGTGAGGTACCACACAGGTTTTCGACCATTTCTGGCGTGTAACGCGCGACATGCTGTTTGAGCAGGTTAATCACACACCGCGGGTTTTGCAGCGAATCGTCACGTTGCGCCATCCCTTCATCATCCAGTGCGTAAGCCCAACTGGTTTTGTCGTATTTGTGGTGTTTTTCGTCGAAACCGCTGAACAGACCATCGTTGAAGGCGTAATCGTCGCGCACCAGCAATGCCGCATTGGTAAAGGCTTTCACATAGTCATGGTGAATTGCGTCATGGCCGAGCAGATAATTAATCACCCCGAGCAAGAACGCCGCATCCGAGCCTGCGCGGATGGGTGCGTAGCGGTCGGCAACCGACGCGGTACGGTTGAAGCGCGGGTCAACCACCAGCACCGTGGCCTTATTATGATTTTTGGCCTCCACAACCCATTTGAAACCGACCGGGTGCGCTTCTGCCGGGTTGCCGCCCATCACCAATACCACATTGGCGTTTTTGATATCGTTCCAGTTATTGGTCATAGCCCCACGACCAAAGCTGGGCGCCAATGCTGATACAGTAGGCCCGTGGCACAAACGCGCCTGGTTTTCCACAGCCAGCATTCCCAGTGCCCGTGAGAACTTCTGGTCCAGGACCCCGGTTTCATTGCTGGCAGCGGAAGAACAAAACATTGAGGTGGTCAGCCAGCGGTTGACTGTTACGCCTGAACTGTTCGTTACCTGGAAATTCGCATCGCGGTCTGCTTTCATCAGGCGTGCAATGCGATCGATTGCATCTTCCCAGCTAATACGTTGCCAGGTGTCACTACCTGGCGCGCGGTATTCTGGGTATTTGAGCCGTTGGTCGCTGTGAATATAATCCACCACCCCGGCACCTTTCGGGCACAAAGACCCGCGGCTGACCGGGTGGTCTGGATCACCCTCGACATGGAATATTGAAGAGGTGGCATTTTTCGCGCCATCACCCAGGCTGTAAATCAGCATGCCGCAACCTACTGAGCAGTAAGTGCAGTTGTTGCGGGTTTCTTTGGCCCGAATCAGTTTATATTCGCGAGTGCTGGCATGTGCAGTAACGGGTGTAAACCCCAGTGCGGCAAGGGTGGTGCCAGCCATTCCCCCTGCACAGACTTTAAAAAATCCTCTGCGATTGACTTGCATCCTTTTGCCCACATTATTTTTATTGATTAAAGTGGGTATACGGTATCAGGCAGCAGAAAATGTAAATTGATTGTAATCAATTTACGCAAAAAAAACTCCTGCTGTTACCAACATTGGTGGAAGATTAACCAATATTTTATGTCCGTAACAAAAATCACGCAAAAGGCGCAGCAAAATAAAGGCAGCCCACTGCTATGCCGTGAACTGCCTGGACGAGATATGGGCAGGAGGTTAACAGGTAAATTGCTGGCGAATGTGCTCATCAAAGCCAAGCAATTCCCCATTCAGTTCGGCACATAACTTTGCCATATAATCCACCAGGAAATTGGCATTGTGGCGCGCCAGGCTGCGCCCGGTCTCAGTTTGCATTTTAGCCGGGAGTGCGAGAAGTTTTTTGCGAAAATGGTCTAATGCAAAGCGGGTATCATCCAGCTCGCGGGCTTCAGCCATCGGGTCTTCTGCATCGAATAACGGCCTGCCCAGCGCACCAGATACATAGAAGACACGGGCAAGTCCTATTGCCCCCAGGGACTCCAGCCGGTCTGCATCCTGCACAATTTTGGCTTCTGTTGTTTGAGGCACTATCCCGGCACTGAAACTGTGCGCGGCTATTGCATGAGCGACGGCATCATAGATCTCCGCCGGGAAAGCCGGAAAATAAGTTGCCAGAATGTGCCGGGTTTTATCAGCGGCCATTCTGGATGCCAGATGGCGTTCCGGGTGGTTTTTAGGCAAATTAACCACATCATGAAAATAACATGCGGTTAACACGACCAGTGCGTTCCCTTCGTGGTGGCGCAACATCTTTTGCGCTGTGCACCAGACCCGGCGAAAATGTGATAAGTCATGGGCTGCATCATCCTGAGGCCCGTGCTGCGACAACCATTGTTCAAACTGTAACTGCCAGTCTTGTAATAACATTTTCACTCCCGAGCTGCACATGTGGCTATACGTTGCCAGCCAATGATGACACTAAAGTGACATTCTAGCGGTGACTGGCTGGCCGGGTAAACCAGACAACAACCCCCAAAACCAGAGCAATGGCACCCAATACCATTCCCCCGGCCAGGGCATCCAGCAATTTGCCGGAAAATGTACCATGAACGTTACCAGGAACAGGCTGAACAGCACTGACTACCCAGAAATAACGCAAAATAGCCCACAGGGCATAAAGGCAAAAAATCCAGAAAGCACATAACGCCAGTTTGCCGCCCAGGTCGCGGCGCGGTTTATTATCCATAACAGTCTGTTTCTCATGCAAAATCATCAGTTAATTGCCCATTGCAGGCTAATGTGATTTATATCACATTTAATATTCAATGAGGCCAGTTTCCTCTTCGCTGGCAACGAAACCGGATTTTTCTGTGTTTCTGGCGCACTGCCCTCCCTGTCCAACACCATAAAATAGCGGGAAGACTGGTAAATGTTTAATTTTTATTCGCCAGTTACCCTCAGTGCGTGATTTCATGCTGCATGCGATTTCTTAAACGGAATAAAGATTATTTTTGCATTTTGTGCTATCCAGATACTATTCACGCAGGCTTTTTCATGGAATAATCAATTCGTTATTGCCTTTTTATTCCACTGTATATTCCTGACGATTCAACTCGTTTTCAGGTTTACTGGCTCATCAGGTGGCTTATAGCTACTCGGGTTAGTATTGCCCGGACAAGTTGAACCGTCAGGTGATTGTGATTACGCCAACTGGCGGGCCTGTGCATATACTGGCAGGCCGATTATTTATTTTTCAGCATATTTTCTTTTAATGTTACGCAAAAACATTTACCTGCAGCAAACAGCCCACGAAAAAACTGACAATAAAAAATACAACCACGCACATTTAAACATGTGTAAAGGCAGTATATTCCCCACACGTTATTCTTTAATCTCTTGCCTGCCTATATATGGAGAGAAGAATAAATGATTTTACGCACTGGAATTGCCCTGTTTAGTTTAATTGCCTCTATGAATAGTATTGCAGCAGAAAAAATTACGTGTACGGATAGCGACATTCCGGAAATAGAAGCACGGTTTACTGTCTGGAATAATGCATTACAAACTGGTGATGCTCAGCAAGTTGCTGCGTTATATACCCGCGATGCCGTCTTACTGCCAACGGTTTCAAACCAGGTTCGCCTCACCAATGATCAGCGAGTAGATTATTTTGAACATTTTTTAGAAAAAAAGCCGGTTGGGGAAATTAACCAGCGCACTGTGCGCCTCGGTTGCAATACGGCAATTGACAGCGGTATTTATACTTTTACCTTTAGCGATAACACAACCATTCAGGCTCGGTATACATTCACTTACGACTACGTTGATAACCAGTGGCTGATTTCCTCACACCACTCATCCGCTATGCCTGAAGGGCAGTCCTGAGTAATGAGGCCGGGTCTGGCATAACCTGGCGTTCCACCAGATGAAAACATGACGGGCACACTGTTGTGCCCGTTGCTATTACCCCGCCACAGTTAATGGTGAGGCGGTGGAGGTGGCGGAGTCGTATGGCCGCCATCATGATTTCCTTCGTGCGGCCCGTTATCATGATGTGAGTCGTTATCGTGATGTGGTCCGTTATCGTGATGTGGTCCGTTATCGTGATGTGGTCCGTTATCGTGATGTGGCCCGTTATCATGATGTGACTCATTTCCATAGTGATGACCATTATCATGATGGTGTTTGTCATTATGGTGGCCATTATTATCATGGTGGTTCTTATCATGGTGTTCGTTATGATGTGGCGGCGGTGGCGGGTTATGTGCTCCATAAACGACTGGTGTAAACACAAACACCAGCAGAGCGGGCAACATCGCTATTTTACTCACAGCTTAATCCTTAGAAATTATCTACAACGTGCGGCCATCCTGGCATAAATAAGCGTTAAACATAATAAAACGGGATTGAATTGAGAGTTTTCAAATTCCAGTTCACATCACAGACAAAAAATAATCTTTAACAATCAAAATATATTATTTTGATTCATAATGCGTGTTAATTTATATCACATAATAACTAACCTGTTTAAACCATTGTTACCTGGTTACCTGTCTACTGCCAGTTTGTTTATGCTCAAGACTGTCTGCTCTTTTTGCTATTTCAGCTAATTGAACAAAATCAGCTGGCGCATAAAATGCCGCTGGGGAAGGCAATGCTTTCATTGACTCCCCCGGGTAGATTTCCAATTCGCCAAGCTGACTGAGAACGGCCCCGTTAACCCGCCCGGGGAGCTGAAGTAAGTATGGTTTCCGGTCTTCTCCCGGTACAGTTAAAGGCTGGCGCTGCGCCCTGAGATCATAGTTACGCCGCAACACAAGGTATTTATCCGGCACCCTGCGCGTACTGTCCCACCAGACACCATCCACAGAACTGAACCTTTCCTCCGTTTCCTTACGGCTCACCGCCCCCAACCGTAATAACGCCTGCGACAAGCGGGCATCCATCGAATTGTTGTACTGCGTTACGGAACCCGCCTCTCCGCGTAAAATAACCGCTATTGCAAGGCGGGCTCCCAATAAATTTGAATAAAGATCTTCCGGCGAAAATGCCGATATAGCTTCAGGAAAACCTGAAACGGACTGATAACCATACCATTGGGCTATCTCGTGCCATTGAGCCAACTGAAATGCCAGTTGCCCGGCAAGCCAGGCAGAAACACGGTACCGCTCTGCACGCATTGCCGGGGGAGTGAAACTATAAAGCTGAATCCGGCGCACCCCCAACTCCTCACTCAGAAAGAGCCGCCACTCCTGGCCTAACCTGGGGTAAATTTGCGTGAACAAATAGAACGTATTGTCAGCAGTGTCCCTGACATGTGCGATATCAATAAACCCACCGTGATGCGTATAAATAATCCCATTGCGTTCACGGCCAAGCCCTGAGAGAGCCACCAGCGCCGCAAAATGTGAATCATTATAGTGGTGATGCCCGGGATTATCCGCTGAGAATATATTATCGACACGGTAAAACGGTACCGGCAGACTGCCTATCTTAACCTTCAGGCCATTGCCAAATGCGCAGCATGGGCGTAATGCCGATGGCGCAGCCAGGTGTTCTGCAGTTACAACCGGGGCATTGTTAATTACCGGTTCCCCACTCACTGTGTTACACCACAGGATAAAAATCAGTATCACTAACCTGGTGTACATCAAAATGCCTCCGCTACCTGGAAATAAAACCCGGCGCTATCTCTGCCAACACCCAAATCCAGGCGAACATTCATATCCGGTTTCACTTCGAACCGGTAACCTGCCCCCACTGTGGGGAGTAAAGGATGGTGAAATAAATTCTGTGTTTTATCCCCAATCGCCCCCATACCGGCCCACAGAACAATGCCATGCCGCCAGGACATTTTTTGCCGGTATTCTATCTGGACGCTCACTACATCATTATCCCGGTAGCGCCCCGGGTAATAACCTCGCAGCCGGTGGTCATCTCCGGCCTGAGGCAATCTGTTCCACGGGATATCGCCATGGGCAAATTGCCCCCACGTATCCAGTGCCAGCACTCGCCTGGCATCAAGAGGGAAAAAAACGTCGTACTGTAATTCAGTGACGGAAAATCGCGTATCCGCCCCCATTTTTGGGTCAAAGAAACGCAACTCCATATTGAAAAACTGCCCCTGCTGAGGACGGGTTATCACGTCCCGAGAGTCGTAATTCAGACTGAACGTTATGCCAGAACTGACGGATGAATTTGGTAGAGTTGATTTGCCGTTTTCCGGATGGTCAAAACGAGCATGTTGTGCCGAGTAGTCCCAGCCGATACCCAGATAGAAGTGGTCTGCAAGCTGGCGTAATAACTGTGGGTGTATCCGCAACGACGTATCATAGTAATTTTGGGCAGTACCTTGTGCGGCGTCATAACCCACTCCCCAAAATTTTGTCGGTATATTGGCAATGTTACCGTCCACAAAAAGCCGCCAGCGGTCACCAGCAAAAAAGGTGTAGTTATGAACACCTACCCCCGAAGCACCACTGGTGCTGACAAACCCGGTGAAAGAAATGGCGGAATTTTGTGTTGTAGTGTCATCTGGCGGGGTGACGCGGTATACCCCTGCAATGGCAGCGCCCATGCCAAGGCGTAGTTCCGGCGTATAAAAAGGCCCGGGCAACACACTCCAGGCTACGTTATCACCCGCCAGAGGCGCTCTGTCGGCTCCCAGTTGGTTCAACAGCGTATCGACAGTCTCCCGGTTGAGCGTTGCACTGTGTGAGAGGCCACACCCAAGGCTTAGCAGGCTCACAATGAGTTGCGTCCCCCTGCCCATCAGAACCGATATTCACCGGCTATAAAGAAGCTGTTTCGCTCATCAAACCCGACCTCAGCCAGGATATTGAAATTTTGCGTGATTTCATATTGCATCCCCACCAGAAGATTCCATGGGGAAGTCAGGTGCTGGTTTACAGCAAAACGCCCCTGGCCGTTTTGGTTGACACTGTTAATTAAAGGCACCAAAACGGCTGGCATAGATAAATCAGCCAGGCTGCCTTTAAACTCCTGCTGCACATCCTGATACATGCTGCCAACCCACAGGCTTAAATGGGAAGGCCCAGCAATGCCGGTAAAATGAAAGCGATAACCCACGCGTGGCGACACAGTCAGCGCTGAAATTTTGCCATCCAGAATGTCAAAATCGGTACGGGTATAATTGGTGTCAACCAGAGCAAACCAGTCGTTATAGCCACCAGCAAGCGTCACCCCTCCGCCCCAGGTCATACCTTTAAACTTAAGTTTGAAATCAATATTCTGTAATTCACCACTCTGGTGCATCCGGTGGACAGACTGAGCAATGAGGTGGTCAATGCCACTAAAGTTTGCAGGATTTGCATCAACGGAAACTGTTGAAATGGATGCCCCTTGTGTATTGCCGAGAAGGCCATATACATTCAGAAAGGGGAAAACCCATAGATCAAGGCGGATATTGTCTGTCGTACTGTGCTCACGAGTATTGCCGACATCAATCGCGAACATATCCACGGGTATAGGGTGAGAGCCCAGACTTAACCCGGAAAATGTAATGCTATCAACATCCACGTTCTGGCGGATATTCATATGGCTGACATTAATGCCAACAGGTTCCGGTAACTCATAGCCACGAGCTGTTGCTTCTTCGCCCCAGACCGGGAAGAAAGAGGTATCCGAGGACTGCGGTGTTTTGTCACTTTCTGCATAACACAATTTGCTTGCCAGCAATTGTAGTATGAGCAAAGCCCAAAAGGATGTTCTCATTATTAGTTACCTACTAACATACAGGCACAAATACAGCTATTCAGAGAAAAATTCATATCTGATATATACAGTTGTTTTCATAAATGGGGGGGATTATCACACGGAGAATAGCATTTTGTTTTCACGAACCGCACAAGCAACCAGCCAAACCAATATGCCAACCAAATGACTGAGGCACTGATTCTAAATGAGGTTATCACTTTGGTTCAATTCATTATGGATAATTATAATTATGAATAAAAATAATTACCCACCCCGATAGAGCGGAGTATGCTGGTGACCCATATTATTTACTGGAAAGAGAAAACTATGTGGCAGACATGGACAATTATTGGGTTATTAGCCATCTGTGTTATCTACAATTGGGTGGAAAACAAGTATCACAAACGTAACCACGCAACAGGTGATAAAAATAAAGATGTTTCGGTATCACAATACAGGGCCAATAACCCAGAAAAAGTAAACAAGCAACGTTAAACTACAACCCGGTTATTTATTCAAATCACTGTCCGGCCAGTATTTATAACCATTCAGCATAGCCTGAACCGCCAGGCCCTTCTCCGTGATTTCGTAAACACTCACTTTGGCTGGTAATGCAGCGGAATCAGGAGCGACACCTTTTGCCGTTGCTCCGGCGGAACTCCCTTTGTCTTTATACTGTGCCGCAGCATTAGCATCGGCCCCGACTACATAACCATTGCTAATAAACTTATCCAGAGAATCTCTGTCATGAAAAACCATAACGGAGCTTAATTGCTTAACACCAATCCCTACACCTGCGCCGCCTTGTGCCATTTTCATGTAGGTATCTCTTCCGCTACGCATATCTCTGACAACACCATAACCACTACCAAAACCAACAAGGAATATTTTACTGCTGTTCGCGGTAAAAACAGCGTAACCTTGAGCGTGTTTTATCTCGCTACGCGCTTCAGGGTGGAGTGTATATAACTTCGTTAGCGTCTCCGTACGCATTTTTTGTATTGATGCACGTTGCTGGCTGGCGGTATCGCCTTCGGCACTACACCCGGCGATAGCCAGTATTGACACTAATAGCAGTAATTTGTATTTCATAATACATGGGTTCCTGTAACACGGTTGTCGTAAAATAGTTGTCGTAATATTGTTATTGAATAACATTACCACCCGGGTGCGGGCAATTGCCTGCACCAGACCTAAACTTCTTTTGCAATGTCTTGCTCAGACGAAAAATCCACAATATTTGCTGTTGGGCAATCTGAATTGTGTGCCATGTCCCCAGCCAGCACGCCCCCCTGAACAATAGACAGTGTGCTGTAACGTAGCCGCCCTTCTACACGCCCATTTTCACAAATTTCAACATGTTCAGCACAACTCTCGCCATGTACTGAGCCATCAACAATAAGTGACTGTGATTCAACATTCCCTGTCACTGAACCATTGTGCATCACACTAATTTTTCCTTCCCGGGCATAAATATTTCCGGTTACAGTACCGTAAATATAGACCTGCCCTGACGCTGTGATGTTTCCGTCAAAACATACGCCCTGAGCAATAACAGTACCATGCGGGCTGCCACTGTTTTTTTCTAATACCGGAAGATGTACCTCTTGCTGCGATTTCTTTTTACCAAACATCCCTGGTGTTACCTTTTTCAAATAGTGAAGAATAAATGCCGTACCTGACAACACTGCCAACAGTACGGTTGTGTGTATTTGGTAGAATACCCAACTGGTCAGGGCGCTGATCCAGCACAACAACCCCAAATCAATGAAAATGAAATCCATCACAGTTAACTGCCCACAAAACCTGACCAGGTGACCTGGCAGTCAGTTACAAGAAGTGCTGCATTATGAAATACACATGCAGGCCGGTATTAAAAAAATTTAGCTACTATTTTCAGTAACCACGCCCGGCACATTTAAGGTAAATATCAACCGTCACTACTAACAATAGCAAAAGACTTACCGGCCTGGCGTATAAATTGCTCGGCCTGTTCACCCGCAACCGGTGGGGAGAAATAAAACCCCTGAGCACTATTGCAACCAGTTAGTTGTAATATATTCATTTCTTCTTGATGCTCAATACCTTCGGCAACAATGCCATAGTTCAACGCACTAAGTAACCGTACCGTATGCTGCAATATTTTTACATCCACAGCGTCATGGCGAATATTTTTTATGAGTGAGCGATCCAGTTTAATGATATCTAAAGGCAGTGCCCCCAGGCAGCCAATATTGCTGTAACCCGCGCCAAAGTCATCCAAAGCAATCCGTACACCAGCACTGCGTAGCACGTTAAGGCATGTTACTACTGCCTCATTTTGCAGCAGGCTTGCAGTTTCAATACACTCAATAATCAGTAAGTTCCCGGCTATACCCGCCTTAGTAAGGCAACCAATAATGTATTCTGCAAACCCCGGGGAAGACAGGTCGGTTGCGAAAACATTTACCGAAACTGGTAGCAATACCAGCCCTTTGCCCTTCCACTGGGTGAGCTGTGCTAAGACCAGAGTAATAACATGCCGGGTCAGCAAACGGCTCAACCCCTGTTTTTCAGCCTGTTGAACAAATTCTGCTGGCTTTATCCAGCCTTTTACCGGGTGGTGCCAGCGCACCAGCGCCTCCATACTGGTTATTTTACCAGTCTGCAAGTTTATGATTGGCTGCCAGTGCATACACAATTCTCTCTGGCTATTTAACGCATTAGCCAGCGCCTGCATGTGACCATCTGCCACCCGGGGGAACATTCCAACAAAAGGGAATATATACTCTGGCCGCATAACTTCTTCTCTCTCTTTTATCTCGGTTATAAATAAAGCTGAGATGCAGGTTAAGTAGCAACACTACCGGGATACCACTACAGCAGGAATACACGGTGCTATACCCTGATTCCTGTTATTGGTTATTCACAACCATTCGCCAGTCGACAGAAAACGATACATCGCCGCTTTCTGTGTAGGTAAAAAAAACATCATAACCTGCCATGGTAATTTCATTACGTATTGTTGCCAGATGTTCCCGGCCACCAGTACTGTCAGTACTGGATAATCAGCACATGGCATTTCAATCCGAATATTCCCCAACTTATGATTTTCCGTTGCCCGCAACATCCTGACAATTTCGCTTTTAAACTGGCGTATTTCTTTCATCACCTGGTGGCGGTGCTCGACACATGACTTCTGATATGTCTGGTTCAAAAATATGGCCCTGGGTATAATCATTCTGTTTCCTCAGAGGCGTTATGTTGAAGACGGGTTATCTGGCAAGCCTCCCTACACGCCTGGTTGAGCTATATCTTTTCAGGCAGTTATTCACCACAATTAACTCTGAGGATAAAAAATATCATGCTGATAAGCTTTGATGATGCGCCCTGTTTTATTGTCCAGTAGCACATAGGTTTCCCCCATATACGTCCAGTGATTTTCAGCGCCCGGCACAGGTAAATTCCGAACTTTCCATGCAGTGATGATATAGGGTTTAGTAAGGTAAAGCGCCGGAGCCAGGTCTCCCGGGTGGTAACGGGTAAAATCAGCCATAAATTCACTAACGCTGTACTTCTCGCTATTCTGGTTATTGCTTCTTTCGTTCTGTGCGTAAACACTACCCGGTAATATAGTTAACAACAGCAACAGAAAGTGACTGTATTTCAAAATAACCTCCCTGGTATTTATGGATGTTCGTTATCTTCTTTTTGGCTATAGTCAAATACTGGTAACGACAACTTCAAATAAATTGCCAGCACCCGGGAAGAAAAACAGACAGCAATGTGATCACCATGGCCTGCTTTTGAGACACAAACAGGTTCCATAGTTACAATACGTCCTGGCGGCAACACTGCGGCAAACTACTGCGACCGTATTCATCAGCTATTTCAAGCAAATGGCACATATGAGCACAATGCAAATAACGCCCTTCAGCCCAGTTGCGGTTAACATCCAAACGCGCCAGGACCTTCGCTTCCAGCCACAGCTCTGCTGCCGCGTTAAATTTACAAGACTGCTCCTGCCCCCGCGCTTTATCCGCCATACGGTTATAGGTCACTTTATCGTTTTGCGGCGCTGCACCCGATACCGCTAAGGCATTACCCATAGTGATTCCACTCTGTTTCATTTCAAATTACATTTCAGGTTAAAAGATGGCAGACTGGCCGGTTGAGGCAGCACCCATCCTGAATTTCGGGTGCTTCCAACATGCAGGCAGCCTGTATTGTTAAATACGGTTTCAGGTTTATGGGGTGTGTTTCAGTGCACTCACTCAACTTTTTCACTGGTACATTTACTTTGCAGATCTTCCCCACCTCTGGCTGCAAAATATGTTTTTCCATGCATATCCGAAAATGCAGCTCTGCGCGGGAAAACACATTCAGTTTATGCATCAACCCATGTTTGTAACGGCTGATAGTTTTTACATTCAGCCCGCTAATGGCGGCTATCGTTTTCATGGGGTAGCCAGCCAGTAAGTAACGCAACGTGCGCTGCTCATTGCGAGTGAGCCAGGAGGGAGCACGGCTGCGTAAAACATGCAGAGGTACGATTTCCCACATAACCTGCCAGTTATTTTTACGCTGAGTGCCTGAGAAATCGCTCAGGTAGCTAATGATATACCTGGCAATCAGGCGCATTTCCGGTAACGAAAGACGGGCGTTAATAATAAATATGCGCCCCTCTTTTACTCGTAATTTTGCCCGGCAAGAATTTGCTGGCATAGACTCCAGCACCACACACGCGCCAGCTGAATAACCAGGTGTGGAGACCATGTGGTCATACTGAAGCTTGCTGCATGGCATGCTGCGGGAAACAACATGAACGAAAGAATTCCCGCGCCACTGTGCCTGAAGCTGGCTGCTCAATAACTCAGTAAAGCCAACAGCAGCCAGTGAGTTATCATGAATAAAAGTGGGTCGCACAAAAATGAGCCTCAGGTTGTACAACAGAATTGGTGGGCGGCCTGTGGCTCGCCCAATAGTCATTCACCGCGTGAACGGGTTCAGAACCCCACTTCTCCCCCCAGATACATACCATCGGCAAGTTTACGGCTGCGACGCCCGTCTTTACCGGCCAGATCAATGTACCGGTAACCAACAGACAGCGTGACTGGCCGAACAATCGCCCAGCGTAAACCTGCATCCATTTCCCGGTAGTGGTCAACCTCACTGGATAATGAGTCTGGTGAATAGTACCCCTCGCCGAAAATGGTAAATTTTTGGGTGATGTTCCAGGCGAGCCGGCTGCCTATTGCCAGTGCATAACCGTCGTCTTCACCACGCGGATGCAGGTAAAGTAATTTCCCGCCAGCAGAAATCATAAAGCTGCCCAGTGGCAGGCCGAACCCTAGTTCCATTCCGCCCCGGTCACCGTCATTGTCGTTATGCGCCCAGGTCAGTTGGGAATAAAACCCTGGCGTTTCCTTGCCCATATCCACCCGCACATCGGTGTAATGTTCCCCAGCCTGCAGGCCAAGGCTTATCGCGCTGGCTGCAAAGGAAGTACCCAGTAGCGCAGGCAGTAGTAAACCAAGCGTACAAGAATGCATCAGAGCGCGGTTGCGGGGTGTAAAACGTGTTTTCATTGTTGCGTTGCCATCCTGGTGTTAACAGTAATTTTCGATTTTCCTTTCAGTGCATCTCAGTGCATCAGTACGCCCGGCGTTCCACACGCCAGCCAGGAAAATATAATTATGTAAAAGCTAATAAATACGTAGCCAACTCAGTTAAAATCGCCCAGAGCCAATTATATTGGTGGTAATTGGCTTACCGGGAAGACCGCCCAATATTTATCATAAACAGGCCACAGCTACCGCACAGGCAGGGAAATATCCGGATAACCATACGGGCCAGGTGATTATCCATAATAACCACTTACCATTTCAAATTAAAAGGCGCACATAAAACCAGCAACAAAAATAAAATCTCATGCTGCCCGGCGAGAATTCTGAATTAGTATTTTTTGTACCATCGCATATTAAAATCAATAATAATAAAATCCGCACCATATTTTACTATGCCCGGGTGGAGGTTTCCCGGCATGGAGGTCAACAGTAACCCGCATCAACGGCACCGGTTACAAAATGTCCTGCTTATTAAAGATATCATCTACCAGGATTATGCCCTCCTGGGTGAGCAAACAGCTTTCAACTCGCCACCCCAGACTAATTAAAAACCAGATGTCATCACTATTCCTGACACTCTGGTGAGAATAGTCAGCGCCTTCTTTTTCAAGCTGGCTTAACTCAGCACCTGAAATTGACTGAACATTTTCTCCGGTTAGTGCTGGTGCAATAAATTCATACACCACACTTTTTGCGCCTTCATCAATATAGACCCGCTCAAACTGGAGATGCTTACCCACGAGGGCTCCCCTGGTTCGGGAAGATAAACTCATAGCCTGGTCTTTCATGCGTTGAATATGCTGTACATAGTGCAGTCTTTGATGGCCGTTACCAAATTCAGCGGCACTGCGCACCGGCCTGTCATTGGCGGTTACTTTTAGCACCATTACCATGGCAGCGATAACTCCTATGCTGCCTATATTTTTCCAGTTAATATTCGTTTCCTCCCGGCAAGACTGTATGGCGCCATACCATTTTAGAAAATGGAATAATCACCACTAATATTTTGTTGCTGAAATTTGACTGGCAATACCCGTTCATACAGATATTTTGCGCTGGCAATAAAATAAACAAACGGCATCAGACAGCAATTGATATATATCAACAGAATAAACACCGTGATTATTTACAGCCTGTTTTAAGAATTCGCGCCATATATGTTGCATAATTGCAACTTTCAGTCTCACTGACTTTAACTCACAAAAAAAAGCACACTGCCAAAGTAATTGACAGTGTGCCAGTGGTTATATCTTACGACCAGCCAGAATTACTTATGGCGTGGCGGTAAATTGCATTTCATGAGAATACGCTTTTGAGTAGACATAAAACCCGGTAAACCTCATCCCGGCAGGAACTGTCCAGCTCCCTCTCTGGATACTCGAAGTAGAACCCGAGCTACCACAAACGAAGTCAGCAGCATCGCTGTAGTGGATAGTCAGTTTGGAGATAGTCACGCCCCCTGGTTCATAGGAAAAATTCCCCCATTCCACATCCACTGATGTCACATTTTCCGTACTGGTTTGCCGGGCAGTACCACCGGTACCTCCGGTTACCCCCTGGCTTGGGGTCCCCATGGCATCCACAATTGATCCGCAGCGGAATGCCAGCATATTATCTGAACTAACCTGATACAGTTTGGAGTTATCTCCGGCCCGGCGTTCACCGAATACTTCTGACCAGTCCGGGTCAACCACAGTCAGGCTGCCCTGAGAAGACATGGCTCCGTTGGTGGCAATAATGTTTGCCGAACCTGCACTAACGCCAGTCGCCAGACCAGAACTGCTGACTGTTGCTACCGCGTCGCTGCTGCTGCTCCATGTCACTTCATCTGAAACATCAACATCAGCGCCTTCTATCACTGCTGTTGCGGTGAATTGCAGGTTATCGCCTGGTATCACGTATTCACTGGTCGGTGTGACAGTCAGTGATGTCCAGTTAACCACCAGTTCCACCTGAGTGCTGATTGACAGTGCGGTTCCGTCAACTTTTGGTGTCACTGTTGCCATACCGGTTTCACTGCCTTTCAGCGTCGCTTCATAAACCCCCGGGTCAGACGCGCTTTCTGTGATAGTCCCAACGGTTGTGCCAGTTACCCCTGTAACATCAAAGGTAATATCTGCTGCCCTGCCCGTTATTGCGTTATCCAGCTCATCCTTCAGTGTTAACTGCACCAGTGCAGTGGTTGTGTTGTCTGCCGGGATGCTTTCTGGCGTTGCCGTGATTGATGACTTCGTGTCATCCGGTGTGAACGCCATAAAATTGGTGCTGGCATTCTGGCTGCTGCCGTTAATTGCCGCAGTAACCACTGTGGCGCCGGACGTGGTGTTGGTCAGCGTCACAGAGGCTTCCCCGCTGGCGTTGGTATCTGCAGTTGGTGGGATGGTAGCGCCGTTATTTGCACTGAAGTTTACCGTCACGCCCGGTACCGGGTTGCCGGTGGCATCGGTAACCGTCGCTTTCACCGCGTTGGTGTCCTCGCCGTCAGCTTGCGCATCGTTGTCGGTCACCACCAGCGCGCCATCAATGATCTCGGCCGTGGTGTCATCCGGCACAAAGGTGGCGGTGACATCCTGGCTGCTACCGTTAATAGTTGCGGTAACCACCGTGGCTCCGGCTGCCGTATTGGTCAGGGTCACTGCGGCAACGCCGAGAACGTTGGTGTCTGCACTGGCAGGGATCGTGGCTCCGTTATCCGCGCTGAAGGTGACTGTCACACCCGGTACCAGGTTGCCGGAGGCATCGGTTACCGTCGCTTTCACCCTGTTGTGATCAGTGCCATTTGCCTTCGCGTTATCCTTCGTGACCACCAGGGCACCATCGATAATTTCCGCAGTGGTGTCATCCGGCACAAAGGTGGTGGTGACGTCCTGGCTGCTGCCGTTGATCGTCGCCGTCACTACCGTGGCACCGGAGGTGGTGTTGGTCAGGGTGACCGTGGCAACACCGCTGGCGTCTGTGTCCGCGCTGGGCGGGATGGTAGCACCGTTACCGGCACTGAAGGTGACCGCCACACCCGGAACCGGGTTGCCGGAGGCATCGGTTACCGTCGCTTTCACCGCATTGGTGTCCACACCGTCTGCTTTGGCATCGTTGTCGGTCACGACCAGGGCGCCGTCGATAATTTC